>JAISWG010000022.1 GCA_031271205.1 Endomicrobium sp. | reverse complement strand
GAAAGTAGTTATTTGCTATAATTTTACAATCTCAGTGTGTTTATTTGAGTTTCATGGACTTTATTGAAAATTTTTTGTAGTGTCTTTTTTTGGAGAGATGGCCGAGTTGGTTTAAGGCGTCAGTTTCGAAAACTGATATACGGGAAAGTCGTATCGGGGGTTCGAATCCCTCTCTCTCCGTTTTGATATTATAGAGTCTTTCTACAAATTTTTGTTTTTGTTCTAACTAAAATAAAAATTTGTGTTTTCTTTCGTTGCTAAAAAATAGCATAGAGAGATTTGGTGATACTGGTGAAAGGCTAGAATCAGATAACTATATTTTGAAAAACTAAGGAGATAAAAAATGAAATTTTCATCTTATACAAATGTGGCGTTGGCATCAGCAAAAATAGGAACGGATGTTTTGCTTAGTTATTATAACAGAAAATTAAATATTGAATACAAAGGAGAAATAGATCCAGTTACACAAGCAGATAAAAATGCTCAAAAAGCTATGATAAAAATAATCAGAAATGTTTTTCCTGAACACGGAATTTTGGCTGAAGAAGACGGCATAAAAGAAACAGGCAAAGATTATTGTTGGATTATAGATCCTTTAGACGGAACAGTAAACTTTGTTCATGGTTTGCCTATGTTTTGTGTTTCCATTGGATTGAAACATAAAGATGAAATTATTGTCGGAGTTATTTATGCACCTATAATGAAAGAAGTTTTTATAGCTGAAAAAGACAAGGGGGCTTGGTTTAATGGCAAAAGAATAAATGTTTCAAAAAATAAAAACATTATTAGATCTTTGGCAACTACTGGTTTCCCATATTATTTCAGAAAAAACAGTCAAAGGGTAATGAAAAATTTTGACAATATAGTACATGAAGCACAAGGTGTCAGAAGACTTGGATCAGCAGCTTTGGATTTAGCATATGTTGCTTGTGGTCGTTTTGAATTCTTTTGGGAAGAAGGTTTAAAACCTTGGGATATCGCCGCAGGTATTTTAATGATTAAAGAGGCAGGTGGTATAATTTCTGATTATGACGGTAGCAAAGATGCTCTATTTGGGACAACTTTGCTTGCTGCAAACAATTGGACTGTGTATAGTAAGATTTTCGGGATTATAAATGAAAAACGATAAGAAAAAGCGTGTTTTAAAAATAATAGAAAATTTAAACGAAACTTTTGGTTATATAAAATGTCCTCTTAAGTTTTCAAATCCTTTTGAACTTCTCGTTTCTGTGGTATTATCTGCCCAATGTAGCGATGAAAGAGTAAACAAAATAACAGAAAACTTATTTAAAAAATACAAGTATTTGCAAGATTATGCTAATGCGGATATATCTGAATTTGAAAGTTATATAAAACCAGCAGGATTTTTCAGAAGTAAAGCTAAAAATATCATAAAATCTGCCCAAATAGTATTAAAATTGCATAACGGTGAAGTTCCGCAAACAATGGAAGATCTTATTAGACTTCCTGGTGTTGCGAGAAAAACTGCTAATGTCGTTTTAGGACATGCTTTTTGTAAAGTAGAAGGAATCGCAGTTGATACACATGTCACAAGAATAGCAAATTTACTTAAGCTTACAAAACATGAAAATCCTATTAAGATAGAAATAGATTTAATGGCAATAGTTCCTAAACAGTATTGGATCAATTTCTCTCTACTTATACAAACTTTAGGAAGAAAGATTTGTAAAGCGAGAAACCCAAGACATGCAGGTTGTTCGTTAAACAAAATTTGTCCTTCTGTCAACAAATTGTTCTGATAGATAATGATCGTTTTAAATTTGACAAAAATTGTTGTATTTTTATACTATTTGCTTGCTTAAAGCAAGTGTAACAAAGGTCTAACTTTCAAAATAAGTAATATTTTTTCAGCTTAAAATCTAAGAGGAGGCATATTATGGCGATTAAAGTAGGTATCAATGGCTTTGGTCGTATTGGACGTTTGGTGTTCCGTGCGGCTCAAAACAGAAGCGACATTGAAGTTGTAGCCATTAATGACTTAATCAACGTTGACTATATGGCTTACATGTTAAAGTATGATACTGTTCATGGGCAGTTTAAGGGAACTGTTGAGATAAAAGATGGTAATTTAGTTATAAAAGACAAAATTATTTGCGTAACGTCAGAAAAAAATCCTGCTGATTTGAAGTGGGGAAAAATAGGAGTTGAATACGTTGTGGAATCAACAGGTCTATTTCTTTCAAAAGATAAAGCTCAGTCTCACATTGATGCTGGTGCAAAATATGTAGTAATGTCTGCTCCTTCAAAAGATGATACTCCAATGTTTGTTTGCGGAGTAAACTTAGACTCTTATAAGAAAGGAACTCAGTTTGTATCTAACGCTTCTTGTACAACAAATTGCTTAGCTCCAATAGCAAAAGTTTTAAATGATAAATTTGGCATTGTAAGTGGCTTAATGACTACTGTACATGCTACAACTGCTACACAAAAAACTGTAGATGGGTCCTCTTTAAAAGATTGGAGAGGTGGAAGAGCAGCTTCAGGAAACATCATTCCTTCTTCAACAGGCGCAGCAAAGGCAGTAGGAAAAGTAATTCCTCAGTTGAATGGCAAATTGACAGGTATGTCGTTTCGCGTACCTACACTTGACGTTTCTGTAGTGGATTTGACTGTAAATTTATCAAAGTCTGCTACGTATGATGAAATAAAATTAGCAATGAAGTCCGCTTCAGAAAACGAGCTTGAAAGTATTTTGGGATATACTGAAGATGAAGTAGTTTCTTCAGATTTTTTAGGTGACGATCGTACGTCAATATTTGACGCAAAAGCTGGAATAGCTTTGACAGACAAATTCGTTAAAGTTGTTGCTTGGTATGATAATGAATGGGGATATTCAAATAAAATTTTGGAACTTATTGCTTATATGAAGAAAGTGAATGGTTAATTTGTTTTATATAAATTGACAATACTGCGTTATTTTGTCAATTGCATAATTGTTAGAGTTGGTGATTGCTAAGTGAAGAGTTATAAGTAACAATAGAAAGATCGTTTGTGCGTTATATAGATTTGCGTTGTGTGTGCAAGTTTAGTCAAAAATCGGAGAATCAAATGAAAAAAACACTTGCTGATATTGATGTAAAAAAGAAGAAAGTTTTAGTTAGAGTAGATTATAATGTGCCTCTTGACGCAAATCTCAAAATAACAGACGATAAAAGAATTACTGCGACTCTTCCTACGATAAAATATTTATTAGAAAAAAATGCAGCAATAGTTCTTATGTCGCATTTAGGTAAGCCAAGGGGCAAGGTTGTTCCTGAAATGAGCTTAAAACCCATAGCTATTCGTTTGGGCGAAATTTTGGGTAAATCTATTAAATTTATTGGTGGAGACTGTATAAGCATTGAGTCTAAGAAAGCTGCAAAAGATTTAAAACTAGGGCAAATTCTCTTACTTGAAAACTTAAGATTTCGCTCTGAAGAAGAAGGCAAGAATGCTGTTAGCGAAAAAGACAAATCTCTTATGGATGTTTTTGCCAAAAATCTTGCTTCTATGGGTGAGGTTTTTATTCAGGATGCGTTTGGAACGGTCCACAGATCGCATGCTTCAACAGTAAATATTGTTAAGTATATTAAAGAAGCTGTTGCAGGATTTCTTGTCGAAAAAGAGTTAAAATTTTTGAGAGAAGCTCTTGATAATCCAATAAGGCCTTTTTTGGCTATTCTTGGTGGAGTAAAAGTGTCTGACAAGATAAACGTCATAGAAAATCTATTAGACAAGGTTGACTCAATTATTATTGGTGGGGCTATGGCTTATACGTTCTTAAAAGCTCAAGGTGTAAGTATAGGGATGTCTTTAGTTGAAAATGACAAGCTTGATTTAGCTTTAGATCTTCTTAAAAAAGCCAAAGAAAGAAAAGTTAATTTTTTACTTATTGTTGACCATGTTATTGCAAATAAAGTTGATCTTGTAGGCAAGAGTGTGCTTTTAGACACTAGTGTAGAAACTACTATTGATGAAGCTATACGTGACGGTTTTATGGGTGTAGATATTGGAATCAAATCAATAAAAAAATTTGCCGAAGTCATTAAATCAGCAAAAACTATAGTTTGGAATGGACCTTTGGGAATTTTTGAAATAGATGAATTTTCAAAGGGAACTGTTGAAATTGCGAAGATGATTGCTGATGCTACAGATGAAGGAGCTATATCTGTTGTCGGTGGAGGTGATTCTATTTCTGCTGTGAAAAAAGCTGGAATAGATAAAAGAATAAGTCACATTTCCACAGGAGGCGGAGCATCTTTGGAATTTTTAGAAGGCAAAGATCTTCCTGGTATAGCTGTTCTTATAGATAAAAAGTAAAATAAATATAAGTTGTTTAATGTTAAGTTTGGACTTTAGATGTTTTCTTAATAAAAACCTTTAAAATCGATTTGACGGACATCAGTTTTTGTTATAAAATGGTGGTATTGTGAGTTTTTTATTTTTTGCTTTTAAGTTCGTTCATTATTTGGTATGTGTAGGATTAATTTTTGCAATTCTTCTACAGACAGGAAGAAGTGGGGGAATAGGCGGTATTTTTGGCGGTGGAGGTGGTTCTGATCAAATTTTTAATGTACATTCTAGTATGGCTTTTATAAAAAAGTTGACGATAGTTATAGCTTGTATATTTTTATTTACATCTTTGATACTTACAAAACTTTTCACAAATATAAGCATGATGTCTATTATAAATTAGTTTTCAAATGTTCTTGTAAAAGCGGATTCCACAATAGGTAAAACGGTAAATGCTGGGGTGGCGGAACTGGCATACGCGCACGTTTGAGGGGCGTGTCCTTAATCGGATGCGGGTTCAAATCCCGCCCTCAGCAGTTATTTTAAAATTTTAGCATTTTTGCGGGTGTAGTTCAGTGGCAGAACATCTCGTTGCCAACGAGAAGATCGTGGGTTCAAGTCCCATCGCCCGCTTATAGAACAAATTTAATTCTTGCTGAAAGCTGTGTGTTTTATCCGATGACAAAATATATAACTGAAAATTAACAAAAAAGTAGTGTTTTGTCGCTCGTTTAGTTAAAAACTAATTTTTTGAAAACGTACTTATAGGAAATTTTTACCATAATGTTTTAGTAAGAGGTATTTTTTACATGTTAAAAGAGATAAAAGGCAGTAAGTTAGTAATGTTCTTTTTAGCATTTTTTGCGTACTTTAGTTTTTA
>JAISWG010000017.1 GCA_031271205.1 Endomicrobium sp. | reverse complement strand
AGGACCTGCGGTAAAAACAGCACTCCCCGTGCCTAAAAATAAACCCGTTCCTATGCTTGCGCCAAGAGCTATAAATTGAACATGGCGATTTGTAAGGTTGCGCTTTAAACTGCTTTTTTGAATTTTACCCATTTTTATAGCTTAAAATTTTAACATTACATTTCATTATAGCAAATTTAGAGCTTAAAAATATGTGTTAAGCAATACTGTGGGATAATTACCGTGAAGCTAAACAATGAAATTTTGCGATAATAAAATGTGCACTGAGAAAATATTTGTATGAACATCTATATGGCAATTCTTACATTTTTTTTAAATTTTTGAAAATCAAATTTTTGTAAAAATTTTTAAAATTATCTTGGAGTTATTTATATTATTTCTTACGTTAATTTAAGTTTTTTGATGTTTTTGTAACGACAACGGGGCTTTTGGGTCTCTTTTAATAATTTAACTTTCATCAGTTTTATCGTGTCAAAAGGTAATCTTTTTATTTTATTAGAGATACATGTTGGTCTGTGCACTATGCAGGCAATTAGCACTATTGTTTTTGACAAATACTTTTCTGTCTTGCCATTAAAGGCTATAAATTGAATTAAAAAGTTACTTCCCAATATTAAAAGACAAGAAAATTTGTTGGCCGGAAATCATCTTTGCGTATTGAAGATGAAATCATGGAAAGTGTTTAAGAACCGAAGAAATAGATATAACATAACAAATGTGCAAATATTTTAGCACCAGTATTTTCACTGAAGCAATAAAAACATACATCAAGAAAAAAAAAGAAGACTATCTAAAAATTAATTTCAAATATTGATATTGTAGGCGGGTTCCGGCTAATAGGTGTAAAACCTTCTCTATAAAGAAAAAGATATAGGGTTAAGGGTTTTTTTGTATTGGAATTGCATTATAGAAAAAGATTTAATATTATTTTTGTTAGCGTGGTTACTCACGCCTTGAGAAATAAACCCAAACGGAAAGACTGTTTGACACGCTGTACAGAGCACTAAAACCAAAAAAGATGTTTTAATAATTTCAAATTTAATTTTTCAAAATTGTAAGAGTAAAATATTCATAAATCTAAAGAAAGAAATATGCATTATAAGTAAATACTATAATGCATATGATAGCAGGCTTCTTTGCAAAATAGTTTTTAGCAATATATATATGTGTGGATTTTAATTGCAAACGCAAAAAAAGTATATCAGGCCAAACTAATTTGATTGGAGTTTTGGGATTACTTGTAAAAGAAATAGCATGTTCGTTATCTCAAAGAATAAGAAAAGCAATGCTTGGCGAAAAAACCCATCTCTTGAAAAGGTACTTATCGAAATTGACGAGACATGTATTGGTGAAAAATCAAGACACAGAAGCGGTGGTAAGACAATAAAAGAGATGGGAGACACACAAAAACAGAGTTGTGGCGGTTAAAAAGAAGCGAAATGTCATAGCTATGGCCACATTATTAATGTCTTTAAGTAAAAAAAAAACCGCAAGGGAACTAATTTTGGAAAATATAGACATAGCAAATTCTCAAGTTTACACAAATGAATATAAAGTATATAATAGAGTACATTTACCAACAAAGAATTCTCGTGTAAATTGTGGCGCGAAAAATATGTAGGTGAAAATGTTCGTACTAATTTAATAGAGACAAACATGTCACTATTCAAAATATACAGATAAATGTATTGCAGAAGTTATTTTAAGCATAATCACAAACACGGTGAGGAAGAAGAGATGTTTTTAATAAAACAATGGAGAGGACGCTGAATGTATAAATTTATAGATTTATTTTGTGGTGTTGAGAAAGAAACATGAAAAATGGATAAACTGTCTTTAGATTGTACGCCACCCAAAAACAGAAAAAATATTTTAGAAGATATTTTAGATAAAGAAGCTGATAAAAAATTTATAGTAAATAGTTATGATATACAAATAATTGAAACATGAAAGCGAATAGTTAATAAATTAGAGCCGATACACGAGTAGGCATTTGTGGTGTGAATAAAGACGGCGAAGAGAATTATAGCCCTAAAAGACACGCACAATAACGCAAGTCTGCATATGGTGGTGTGTTTGTGGGGGGCCCGCAAGAAAGAGAATCAATGTGTCTAAATTTATGAGCACTTTAACGTTGATTTTATTGATAAACAAGAACTTGAGAATATAATTTTTGTATATAAATCAAAAAAATACGAGAATCCATTGTTTTCCGCAACACAGCAAATTGAAGGAGTCTATTTTTTTAATTCCAATGTAAAAAAAGCTTTAAACCAATTATCAAATGGTATAATTTTTACAAAAAGGTAGTTTTAATATAGGGGGGTGTGTCTTTTCAAAGAAAAGAGAATGGTTCTTTAAGCAAATATATCTCTAAAACCACAACACAACACCTTAAGAATGGTATTCAATTGAAGATATAAAATAAATAAAATCATCAAAAATAAATCAATAGAATTAAAATTAATAGCAATGCTTAAAGAGAATGATATAAAAGTTTGGTGTAGAAACTTTAGGATAAATGGAGGCCTATCTTGTATTTGTCAAAAACAAAATAGCAGTATTTGTTGATGGTTGCTTTTGGCATAGACATAATTGCAGGAATATTGTGCAACATATTTGTAAACGGAGTATTATAGATGAGTAAGGTGATTGCAATATCTAACCAAAAGGGTGGTGTTGGTAAAACTACAACCGCAATTAATTTAGCAGCTAGCCTGGCTAGCTTAGGGAAAGAATGTTTGTTAATTGATATGGATCCGCAAGGGAACTC
Source organism: Endomicrobium sp. (assembly GCA_031271205.1). Classification (GTDB taxonomy): domain Bacteria; phylum Elusimicrobiota; class Endomicrobiia; order Endomicrobiales; family Endomicrobiaceae; genus Endomicrobiellum. The sequence continues at coordinate 25,621 of JAISWG010000017.1, read as the reverse complement.
TACAAGTGGTTTAAGTGTAAATAAAAACGCTTTGAAAAAAACTTTATATAATGTGTTAATTGGCGAAGTCTATCTTGAAGATGTTCTTAAGAGCACAGCTATGGATTGGCTTGACGTCGTGCCTTCAGATACCAATCTTAGTGGAGCAGAAATAGATTTGGTTACTATGGAAAGTAGAGATAAAAGGCTTAAGATGGCATTGGAAAAATTTCAGAGAGTATATAAATATATTATTATAGATTGTCCGCCATCTCTTGGATTACTTACTATAAACTCTCTTGTTGCCGCTGATACAGTTTTAATACCTATGCAATGTGAATTCTTTGCACTTGAAGGGCTTGTGCAGCTTTCGAAAACTATTTTTACTTTGATGCAAGAATATAAGCTAGATTTGGAAGGCGTTTTGTTTACTATGTTTGATGTGAGAACTAATCTTGCTACACAAGTAGTTGAAGAAGTAAAAAAGTTTTTTAACGATAAAGTCTATGAAACAATAATTCCGAGAACAATAAAACTTGCCGAAGCCCCAGGTTTTGGCAAGCCTATTATATTATACGAGCCAAACAGTAAAGGCGCTCAAGCATATTTAGATTTAGCAAAAGAATTTCTTTCAAAACAAAAAGATTAGTATAACTGAAAAGTTTCACGTGAAACTTTTCATATAAAAACATTCGGGAGAAATATGGTATGAAAAAGAAAGCATTAGGTAGGGGTTTTGAGTCCCTAATACCGTCAATAAACAAATCTTGTGGAGCGGATGTTGTTGTAACAATACCATTAAATAAGATTAAACCTAATAGATTTCAGCCAAGAAAAAAATTTAATGAAGAGAAACTTAAAAACCTTGCATATTCAATAGAAAAACATGGGCTTGTACAACCTATTTTAGTTGCTGCTTCTGTAGTTCCAGGTGAGTATGAAATTATTGCAGGAGAAAGGAGACTTAGAGCTTCAGAACTTGCCGGAAAAAAGGATATAAAAGCCATAGTTAAGCAATTTACCGATGACAAACAAAGATTTGGCTTGGCATTGATTGAAAATATTCAAAGAGAAAATTTAGATTCCATAGAAGAAGCAAAAGCCTTTAAAAGGCTTATAGAGGAATTTGAATATACTCATGATCAAATAGCTGAAATTGTAGGAAAAGAGAGGTCTGTAATATCAAACATGTTAAGACTTCTTTCTTTGCCTGATAGTGTTCAGTCTTTAATATCAGATGGAAAAATTACTCCTGGTCATGGCAGAATACTTGCAGGGATAGAAAGTTCAGGAGAAATAGCTTGCATGGTAAACCGTATATTAAAAGAGAGTCTTTCTGTAAGAACTGTCGAAAAGTTAGTTTCTGAATTAAAATCCGAAAAAAAAACTATCAAACAAAAAGGACAAGAAGTGGAACTTGTACATTTAAAGGAAAATCTTCAAAGAAAATTTGGATCTAAAGTAAATATTATAGGTAATAGCAAGAAAGGGAAAATAGAGATTTATTATTATTCTTTGGCAGATTTGGAAAGAATAACAAATGAGCTTAAAGTAATTTAACTTAGAGTTCTTTTTAAAAAGTTGAGCTCTTGGATTGACTAAAGACATTTCTTTTTGTAGTGACAGGCAGTTCAAAACTATCTTTTCGTGATGTTTATAATTTATTGATAAATACAGATAAAAATTTTTATGTGAAGATTGTGTAAATATATTTTGAAAAAGGCATTTCTAAAATGTATTGTAAAATCACAAAAACATATATGCTATCTTAGTAGGGATAAGATTCAATGTTGTTTTGTGGATAGCTTGTTAGTAATTTTCGTTCTAAATTTTAAATTTTTCAGCAAGGTTTCTGTTCTCTGTGTTACAATTACCCAAGATCACCACAATCACATATAAAACCGGTATTGTAAAAATTTAAAAAACCAACTTATCGGTATTAGTGCGGTACCAGTCTAATAAAAACTTGGTCAAGACCTTGCTGATAATAATATATATCATGACTATCGCATACCTCGTAGTGCAAGGTTGATATTATGCTATCTGCATTGTAAAGATAGTCATTAATAACATTACTTTTGTGGATTGTATTTGATAGCATAGCATATTGGAATGATGGAATTTTTAGAGAAGTAAAAGGTAAAACTTTCTAGAAAGATTGATGTAGATGGCAGCACACTATATTAGATCAGTTAAGCGGGTATTCAAAATCTGACATAGGTAAATAAAAAATGTCAGAGATTTTAAATATCTCAAAATAAAGAACTTACAAATAGATAACTTAAACCAAAATAATGGTATTAAAGTAAATATAATTCACAAACTATTAACTATTAATAGTTATAATAATAAGGCTGTTAAAAAGATTGAGGCTGAAAACTAACAAAATGTGGTATACATATTATGAAGAAAATTATTTGTTACTATCTTTTATTATTTTTCATTACTGATAACTATTGCGGACAAAAAGTTCGTCGAACTTAGACTTACAGTTAGAAATGAAAATCTGAATATGTTTTTACACATAAAATTAAATAGAATAAATTCTTTTATATACTCCATTAGTTTTTCTTGTATTTGTCCATTATATGTGTGTAAAGAACTATTGTTTTAAATCAGGAAATATTTACAAATTATAATATTCATACCATAGATTGTTGTTGACAAAATGATTGTACAGAGAGAAAAAGGTCGTTAAATATCATTCAGTATTGCAAAATTTGATGATTCTACTATGGCTTTTTATTTTAGATTTTTACTGTATCAAATGCACTTTAGAGACCTTAAAGCTTAAAAATTTTATCAAGAAATTTAAAGTGTAGAAGTGTACAAATGTTCTTTATGGTTTACAGATGGATAGTGAAAAACAGTTTTTGTACAGTCGTCTCTCAAAAAATAGAGCAGTGAACATTAGATATTTTATGAGATAAAACTTAGAGTAAGACAAGCAAAAATAATCTAAACTATACTACCATAACGAACTAAATATTGTTACTAAAAAAGATTTTGTGTAATTAATGAGTGATGAAAACAATTTTTTGTTAAAGATTTCGAAATTATATTTAAAATTAAAGCTTCTTTTGAAAAAAATGAAAAATCAACGATTTTGTATTACTATTTACATTCCAGACACCAAAGAAATTTGACAAAACAAAGCAAATAGCTTCCGCTAATTTTCTTGAATGAGATATAAAATAAGTATTTATAAGCCTTAAAAAAAAGAAAACAGATAGAAACTTATAGTTTTATTATTCTGGCCGGTTGCAGAAGTGGTCAAAATGAGTTCGGCATATCTGTGATTTAGAGAAGATTTGTTTATGACAACTATTTTTCCATAATATGGTAAAGAAAAAAAAAGGACTTAATTTGATTTGCATATGTCCCAGATACGAAGAAGATATGTCATCTAAAAAAGTTTACAATGTTCGTGTAAAATAGTTTTTCAACTTACAATGGTCGGCAGAAACATTAGATTTCCTATGCGACAAGAAAATTACTATCGTAAACATTCTTTTCAGGTTTTTGGCTGGTTATCTGCTTTAAGCTGTATTAGAAGGATTTGTAGTTGCAAAAAAGAAATTGTGATTAAATGTCCGTTTTTAAATCTTGTTACTTTTAAGGAAAATTTGAATATGCAAAAATGATTAAGTAATTTTTAGTTTGAAGTAGCAAACAAAGACTGCAATGCTAAAATTTTTTCTCTAGTTTTTAATACTTTAATTCTGTCATGAGTGAACCGAAACATATTACTAATCTTGTACTAAACAGGATAAAACCTAATAAGCTGATTAATTTTAGAGACCAATTGGTCTTTGCAGGCATTATTGACAACAGTATGAATTTATGTAGTTGTACAAAATGACTAAAAGCTCTAGTTTTATTATACATTTAGAAGAAAAAGACGCTTGACATCGTGTGTTATCAAGCAATCAATTAGAGCATTAAGATTATATAACACGTAAAGAATTTGAGAAAAAAGCTAAAAAATTTTTAAGAATTGCAAGATATTAATATTTTAGAACTAAAAAGAGTATAGGAATGGAAATAACTACAAAAGAGGAAGTTGTCAAATATTATCAAAACAGCGACATTTAATGTGTTTTCTCTGACAAAATTGCTTAATTTTTATTTTGCTTTTTTTGAAAGGAAAAATTAAACGTATTTCTTGTTTTTATAAGTAAAGAAGATTATATAAATAAAGAAAGAGATCAAAAGTTCAATAACTCATCAAAGCTATGAGCAATGAGCAAGAATATATCTCTAAAAACTCTTGAAAATAATAAATTAAAATATTAACAAAACATAAAAACGTTTGGTATATGGGTTTGGGTGGTATAAGATGTGATAAATTATAACGAATAAAGCAAATAATGAAACTAATTAACTGCCTCATCAAGAAGTTTTTTTTATAGCAAAAAGAAAGTGTCTTAAGAATTAGCTGATTATAAAAGCATGTGTTTACTTTATTCAGTTTCAACAAATTATAATATCTGTACTATTGCTATTTTTAGCTTGTTGTGCTTTGTGAAGAAATTATTATGGTAAACACTCTACCATAAGATCCAATTGATCCACAAACTGGGTATATAATTATTAAAAGAATTTGAAGCTAGCTTCTCTTTACGCGCATAAGTTCCAAGACAAATGCACCTTTGTTATTTTTCCCATCTTGTTTCTATACTATAACCTTTTAAATCTCCTGTTGATTTTACCGTGTTGAGCAGCCTTATATTAAGATGCCATATAATCTTGTTCTATGTAAGTTTTATAACAGAAGCTATTCTTTTCCATCTTATATCATATAAAACGTTTCAAAGCTTTTAATCTATTTGTTGCTTGTGATTATCGCCTACTCTAATTCTTTTATATCCAACCATAATAAGTGTAATTAATATATTTTCCAAGATCTTAGTGAACGTCTCGTAAATTCGACTGACAAAAATATACATTTATGTGGGCAGAAGATATATAGTTTTATAACATAATTGCATTATAGCATCAGAAATTTTAGTTTTGTAAATATAAAACTAAAACTCTTTAATTTTTATTATACGAAAAGTATTATATAAAACTTTATGATTTAGAATATGTTGCTAAATAAATATTCAACAAATTTATTCATCTAAAGACTTAGCATTTAACAATGTGATATAATCACTGAAATGACAAATAAATTAGAAATAAATAATAAATTTAAAGAAGCCTTTGACTTAATAGATAAAACACATAATTGTGTTTTTGTAACAGGGAATGCTGGTACTGGTAAAACTACATTTTTACGTTACTATATGACACATGCTAAAAAAAGAGTTGTAGTTCTTGCTCCTACGGGTGTAGCTGCTCTTAATTGTTGTGGAGAAACAGTCCATTCTTTTTTTAATTTTAAGCCAGATATAACTCTTTCTAAAATCAAAAATAAAAAACTTTCTGACAAATCAATATATAGAAAAGTTGAAACAATTATTATTGACGAAGCATCAATGCTGTGTTGTGATTTACTAGATTGCATCGATAAATTTTTAAGAATAAATAGGGAAAAACACAAAGAGCCATTTGGCGGTGTTCAAATGGTTTTTATCGGAGATTTAAGACAACTCCCACCTGTCGTAAAAAGAGAAAAAAAATATATTTTTTCTTCTGTGTATAAATCGCCTTATTTTTTAAGCGCATATTCTTTAAACGAATGCATGCTTCACACAGTTGAGCTTACAAAGGTATATAGACAGCAAGAGCCTAATTTTATAGCACTATTAAATGCAGTTCGCAATAATACAATTAGCGATGCTGAACTTGCCGAGCTTAATAAAAAGGTTTGTCCAGACATTTTCAGCAAAACCATGAGCGTGTACTTGACCACGACAAACAATAAAGCTGCGTATATAAATCATCAGTATCTTTCAAAGATAAATTCAGACTGTGTTATATTTGTAGCGGAAACTGGAAATATAAAAGAAAATTCTAAAATGTTTCCCACAGAATATGATTTGGTAATTAAAAAAGGTGCCCAGGTGATGATGTTAAACAACGACGCTAAGCATAGATGGGTAAATGGCAGTATAGGAATTGTTGAAGATATAAAAAACAGTATGCACTCTGATAAAACTCTTATATCTGTCAAATTTTTAAACGGAAAAACGGAATATGTCGAACCTTTTAAATGGGAACTATTTAAATATAAATGGAATGAAAAACAGGGACAAATAGAAACAGAAAGTATAGGATTTTTTAAGCAATATCCATTAAAATTGTCCTGGGCTGTAACTATACATAAAAGTCAAGGGAAAACATTTGAGAATATTATAATAGATATGGGACCTGGAGCATTTGCTCCGGGACAGCTTTATGTAGCATTAAGTAGATGTACATCTTTTGATGGAATAAGATTGGCCAAACCCATTACTAAAAAAGACATATTAATTCCAACTTATAGTTTTTAGAGTTGTAGAATTTAAGATTGATTTTATCTTAAGGCTTTACTTAATTTACCTGACTTTAACATTTAGATTTTCCTTTTTTCTTATTTTTACTTTTAAATCATTTTTAATTTACATTCCAATATATTCCGTTTATGAACTTTACATATTAATGATAACAAAAAAATAGTATAATACTTATGTGTTTTTTTGGAGGAAAAAAAATGTCAAAAATTTACAATAATATAGCAGATTTAATTGGCAGGACTCCTTTATTAAGATTGAGCAATTATGAGAAAAAAAACAATCTCAAGGCTGAAATTGTTACTAAATTAGAATATTTAATCCTGCCGGAAGTATTAAAAACAGAGCTGTAAAAGCTATAACAGAAGAGGTGGAAACAAAAGGTTTAATTAAAAAAGACTTCAGTTATAATAGGAACACCTACCAGTGGAAATACAGGCATAAGTCTTGTTTTTCTGGTAGCTTCAAAAGGTTACCGAGTTATTCTCTTACAACGCCGGAAAGTATAAGCGTTGAACGGCTTACGCTTTTAAAAGCTTATGGAGTAAAAGTTGTTCTTACAAATAGTTCTAAGGGAATGAGGGGCTATAAAAAAAGCAGAAGAGTTGGCAAGAGAGATTTCTAATTCGTTTATTCCAAGACAATTTACAAATGTTGTAAATTCTTCTGCACATAAAAGACAAGTACTGGACCTGAAATATGGGGAGGTTGTGATGGGATTGTGGATATTTTTGTTGCAGGTGTAGTACAGGAGGAACAATAAGTGGTGTGGAAGAGTATTTAAAGTCTAAAAATCCCAATATAAAAATAATTGCTGTAGAACCTGAGGATTTCCCGGTTTTATCTAAAGGATTTTATGGTCATCACTGTGTTTAAGGTTTGGGTGCGGGATTTGTTCCCAAGATACTAAATATAAAAATTTATGATGAAATTATTGCGGTTTCTAGCAAAGATGCTTTTAATAAAGGAAGAAAATGGCAAAATTTGAAGGATTGCTTGTGGAATTTCCTCAGGTGCAGCTCTTTCCGCAGCTACAGAAATTGCAAAAGAATTGAAAATTCTGGGAAAAGAATAATTATAATTTTGCCCGATACATGCGAAAGATATTTATCAACTCGCTTTTTTAGGAAGGTTAAAATACTTTGTTACTTGGAGTACTTATACTTGCTATGAGTAATTTCCGGTACAAGGCTAAAAGAGAATTCATATCAAAATCCTTAAAATTTTTTCCAAGATCACCTTTATACATTTTCCATTTATGTATAATTACAATTATATAAATATATCATAAATATGAACAAAGTAAGATAAAATGTCAAATTAAAAAATCTAAATACACAATGTGTTATATATATTAATGTGATAATGTTGTACATTTTATATAACGGTGAATTTTGTAATAACAATATAATTTCATAAAATTGTTTTTAGATTGTAAATGTAATACAATAACGTCTATAATTGGAATTATATTGTAAATTGGAGGACTGGTAATGTATAAAATTGTTTTAATCAGACACGGAGAAAGTATTTGGAATAAGGAAAATAAATTTACAGGTTGGACTGACGTAGATTTATCCAAAAAAGGTGTAGAAGAAGCATTAAAGGCAGGTGAACAGTTAAAAAAAGATGGATTTACTTTTGATTTGGCATACACTTCAGTTCTTAAAAGAGCTATAAAGACTCTTTGGAATATACTTGATATTATGGATCATGTATGGATTCCAGTTGTTAAAAGTTGGAAGTTAAATGAAAGACATTACGGTGCTTTGCAGAGACTGAACAAAGCTGAAACGGCAATAAAATATGGCGAGGAGCAGGTAAAAATTTGGAGAAGAAGTTATAATGTATCACCTATACCTTTGGAAGAAAGTGATTCCAGATATCCTGGCAAAGACATAAAATATACCGGTCTTACAAAAAAAGAGCTTCCTTTGACAGAGTGCTTAAAAGATACAGTAGAAAGAGTAGTGCCTTATTGGGAAAATGAAATAATTCCTCAGATAAAGGTAGGTAAAAAGGTTATTATAGTTGCTCACGGGAACAGCTTGAGAGCTTTAGTTAAATATCTTGATAATGTAAGTGATAATGAAATAGTAGGCTTAAACATACCTACGGCCATGCCGTTTGTGTATGAATTTGATAATAATTTGAAACCTATAAAAAGTTATTATTTGGGAGACATTGAAATAGTTAAAAAGGCTATGGGATCAATTGCACAGCAAGGCAAAGCAAAATAAATTATTATTAAATTCATATAGGCCAAACAAGAGAATGTAAATGATAATACGTAAGTTCAAGATTTATATTAAGAATAACAAAATTTGGTTTATTATTATCGGTATAGTAGTTTGGCTTTTGGGTACTACGATATATGGATTAAACCAGATGGAGTCTTTTTACAGAGTTCTGACGCTTGCTCAAATGTCTATGCATCTCTTAATTGCGTTTGTATCTGCCGCAGCTTTTGTGTTTATGTATATGACATTTTTTCAAAGGGGCGGTTTCTCCAGTTTAAAAAAAAAGAAAATAAAAGCAAAAAATATAAAGGTTTTATTTAAAGATGTTATAGGTCTTGATAATGTAAAGAAAGAAGCTTTAGAAGTAGTTCAGCTTATTAAAGATAGAACACAACTTCAAAAAATAGGGGGCAAAATTATAAAAGGTATTCTTCTTATGGGCCCTCCAGGATGTGGAAAAACCCTGCTTGCAAAAGCTATGGCTGCAGAATGCAATATTCCTTTTATTTCAATGGCAGGTAGCGAATTTATTGAGATGTTTGTTGGTGTAGGTGCAAGTAGAGTAAGAAGTCTATTTAAAAAAGCTAAGGAATATGCATATACTGATGGTGCTTGTATAGTTTTTATAGATGAAATAGAGGTTATTGGAAGAGAAAGAGTTTTTTCTTTTATGGGTGCTGGAGATGAAACCAACAGTGCTCAAAGCCAGTTACTTATAGAGATGGACGGACTTGATAACAATAAAAGTAATATTATAGTTATCGCGGCTACAAACGCCGATGAAAATATTTTAGATAAAGCTTTGCTTAGGCCGGGACGTTTTGACAGAAAAATTTCTATAAAGCTTCCAAATTTAAAAGAAAGGAAAAATTTATTTGAGTTTTATTTAAAGAATATTAATGTTTCTCTAGATATAAAAATAGACACGTTAGCAAAAAAAACTGTATGTAAGTCTCCTGCCGATATTGAAAATATGATAAAAGAAGCGGCTTTAATTGCTACAAGAAAAAAGAAAGAACAAATTGACATGAAAGATTTGTCAGAGGCTATGGATAGAATAGATTTGGGCATAGAGACAAATCTGGACATGTCTCCTAGAGAATTTGAAATGACTGCTTATCATGAAGCTGGTCATGCAGTGGCAATATATTTAATGCATCCTACTGACGATGTATTTAAAGTTACCGTAAAATCTCACCATGGATCATCGCTTGGACTTGTGACTCATTTTTCTAAAGAAGAGTTGTATAATGCAGACAGAGAAAAATTAATTGCTGATATTATAGTTTTTTTTGCGGGTTACATGGCTGAGAAGATTAAGTATAATACTTCCACAATTGGTGTCTCTGCGGATTTTAACCAAGCTATGCGAATAGCAAACACTATGGTTTGGAAAGTTGGTATGGGTGAAAATGGCTATGTTGGAGATTTTTCGGCCATACCAAAAGAAGAAATTTCTCAGAGCTTAAAAGAAAAATTGAATAATGATACTTTGGCTATATTAAATGTATGCAAGTTTAAAGCTGACAAATTTTTAAGGGACAATTGGGATGCTGTTGACGCTGTGGCAAAAAAACTTGTCAAAAATAAAGAATTGGATTTTGATGAACTAGAAGAAACAATAACATCAATAGAAAAAAACAAAACACGAAACGAACTAATGCAGATAATACAAATTAATAAGAATAGATTATGATTATAAGCCGTAAAAATGTATATCGTGAAAAAACGTAGTATTTTTTTTGTTTATGTTTTATTTATTAAATTCTTTCGGGATGGTGAATATATAAGAAAGAAGATCTTATTTAAAATTTATAAAATTGGTACTGGTATAGAGAAATAAGTAAGACAAGAAATAAAAAAGTATATGTTATAGATAGGGTTTTTTGCTTTAGAAATATGCAATAAATGGCTTACTGAGCGGCGATGTGTTTGCTTAAAGGTCTTTTGTGCGTAATGTAAAAAGATAGTTGATGAAGATATATGTCAAGAGAGAGTTGTTTATTATAAATAGTGAGTAGTTGGTTTTGACATTAAGTTTAAGGGGTTTGCGCAGGCAAATCATAAATAGATAATCACGATATTTTTGAAGGATGAGTTTGTCGGAATGGCTTATGGATGTCAAAGTTAAATGCTCTTCAAATTATATGAACACTCTCAGTATGTAGTAGCCGTCAGAAATAAAATTTCGTTTTGGTTTTACTTGGAAAACTCATAGATATTATTCGTGTAATTTCAAGTAAATATAATGTTGAAACGACAACTCTAGATTCAGATGAGAAGTTTACCATAAAAACAGATATATTTGCATGGTTTCAAAAAGCTTTAGTTATATTCTAAAAAAGAGGGCTTAAGGTTTGTATTTGAAGGTAAGAATATGTTTTTTGGATTGTGTGGGTGTTGTTTTGAAAGCTCTTGCTTTATTTTAACTGTAAATGCAATCATAGTAATAATTGTGTGATGACGAGTCTGCAAAAAACCTTTAGCTGTTGTTTGTTAATTAAAAAAAAGAAAAGACAAAAGTTTTTTAAGTCCTGTGGTTGTTAAATTATATACATTTAAAGATCTAAATTTAAATAAAAAGAGAGAATAAATGTTAGCTGAGAAATACGTAAAAGTTAATTTTGATTCATATGAGGATTTTTTAAAAAACTGCAAAATAAAAGTTCCCAAAGATTTTAACTTTGGTTTTGATGTTGTGGATGAAATAGCAAGAACTGAACCTGATAAGAAAGCTATGATTTGGTGTAATCCTGAAGGATACGAAGAAACGTTTACTTTTAGTAATATGAAAACTGAAAGTAACAAAACTGCAAATTTTCTTAAATCGTTGGGTTTAAAGAAGGGTGATGCGGTAATGATAATGGCAAAAAGGCGTTATGAATATTGGTATTTTGCAATTGCTTTTCATAAATTAGGAATTTTGATGATTCCCGCGACACATCTTTTAACTGTAAAAGATATAAGGTATAGAGTTGAAGCTGTTGACATAAAAGCCATAGTTGCTGCAGCGGATAAGAGAATCATAGATGTTATAGACGAAGCAAAAAAAAATTTGCCTGTTTTAAAACATTTGATTTCTGTAAACGGACATTTAGATGGATGGATTGATTATTCAAAAAAATTAAAGAATTTTTCTGATGTTTTTGATAGACCTATAGGAGAAGAGGCAACTACTGTCATGGATAAATTTTTGCTGTATTTCACATCGGGAACTACGGGTATGCCCAAGATGGCGTACCACGATTACTCATATCCTTTAGGTCACATTATGACCGCAAGATTTTGGCAAAATTTAGATGACAACAGCTTGCATCTTACGTTGGCAGATACTGGGTGGGCAAAAGCATCTTGGGGTAAAATATACGGTCAGTGGCTTTGTGGAGCGTGTATTTTTGTTTATGATTACGAAAGATTTGCCGTCAAAGATTTGCTTGAAAAAATGGCTAAGTATGAACTTACTTCTTTTTGTGCACCACCAACAGTTTATAGGTATATGATAAGAGAAGATTTCTCAAAATACAATTTGTCTAAATTAAAATATGTTGAAACTGCAGGAGAACCTTTAAATCCTGAAATTTTTTATCAATTTAAAAAATATACGAATCTTGAAATAAGAGAAGGTTTTGGTCAGACAGAAACCGTAGCTTTGGTTGCAATGTTCCCATGGATAAAAGTAAGACCAGGTTCAATAGGAAAGCCTTCTGCAGGGTGGGATGTGGATATTGTTGATAATGAAAATAAATCTTGTAAGCCAGGAGAAAAAGGACGTCTTATAATAAGAACTAGCAAAGGAAGACCAGCAGGTTTGTTTCTAGGTTATTATAAAGATGAAGCAATGACTAGAAATGTTTGGAAAGACGGTATATACGATACTGGAGATATGGTTTACAAGGATGAAGACGAATATATTTGGTTTGTAGGTCGCTATGACGACATTATAAAAAGTTCTGGTTATAGAGTAGGACCTTTTGAAGTTGAAAGTGCTTTAATGGAGCATTCTTGTGTATTAGAGTGTGCTGTAACTGGAGTTCCAGATAAATTAAGGGGAACAATTATAAAAGCTACAGTTGTTCTTGCTAAAGGGTATAATGCAAGTGAAGAGCTTATTATAGAACTCCAAAATCATGTTAAAATAGTTACAGCTCCTTACAAATATCCAAGAATTATAGAATTTGTTGACGATTTACCAAAAACAATAAGTGGTAAAATTAAACGAAAAGAATTAAGAGAAAAATCTAAATCTACTAAATAAGATTTTGAAAAATTGTTGCATACTAAATATGGAGATGTGCATGGACATTAGGGAACACATTTTAGAATTAGCCAAGAAAGCCAAAGGTAAAGTAATTTTGCCAGAAAGTTTTGACACTAGAGTTTTGAAAGCTGCAGAAATGCTTACAAAAAATGGAATTGCTTCAGTAGTATTGCCTACTGAGAAGAATATTGAGGAAGTTAAAAAAATTGCTGTAAATGCAAGTATAGATTTAAGTGGAATAGAAATTATAAATATAGATCAATCTCTTTTGGATAATAACAAAGTTAAAGAGTTTGTTGTTGCAAGAACCAAGAAAGGTATGATGGAGCAGGATGCGTTATCTTTGTTAAAGAAACCTTTATATTTCTCAATGATGTATTTAAAAAGCGACAAGTGCAATTCTTGCGTAGGTGGAGCAGTTTATGATACGTCCGATGTTTTAAGAGCAAGCATTCATGTTATAGGTACAGCTGAAGGCATAAAGATTATTTCTTCATATTTTCTTATGATACCTCCAGAAAATCATCCTATTATAAAAGAACCTGTTATATTTACTGATTGTGGTGTAAATCCAGACCCTCAAGCTTTGGGATTAAAAGACATAGCTGTTTCAGCTGTAGCTAATTTTAAAAAACTTTTTCCAGATAAAACAGCTAATGTAGCTATGCTTTCTTTTTCAACTAAGGGAAGTGCCAATAATAAAGTGTTAGAAAAAGTTATAGAAGCAACGAAACTTACAAAAGAATATTTTAAAGAGCAAAATGATATTAATGTTGATGGAGAGTTTCAGTTTGATACTTCTGTAGTGCCGGCCGTTGGAGAAAGAAAAGCTGCTGGTTCGACTGTTGCTGGAAGAGCAAATATATTGGTATTCCCTGATTTAAATGCTGGAAATATCGGATATAAAATTGCAGAAAGGTTTGGCGGATTCCAGGCATTAGGACCAATTATTCAAGGGCTATCTCTTCCAGTAAGCGACTTAAGCAGAGGTTCAAGTGCAGAAGATATATACTTGATAAGTGCAATAATGCTTTTAAAATAAGAAGAAACAAAATAGAAATCAAAATAGATGTGCAAATCTATATTTATTTATGGCTAGAGAAAGTTGTTTCTAAAGTCAAAAAAATTATCTTGAAAGTTTTTACTAAACAAAACATAAATTAATGACTTTACTTATATAGTAGATAATTTGTTTTTAATGCTTGTGAACAAGTGAGTACTTTAAAAGTATGGTTTTTAGTTGCTCTTTTTATTATTGTCAAAGATGATAAAGAAAGGGTATTTTTTTTCTACTAATAGATTTAAAACTAACTTTTTACTGTATTGTGTTGGCTGAAATAAGTTTTCAAGAAAAGTTGTTCTGAAAAGAATTTTGAAGGTTATATAAAAGTTCCGAATTTAAATTACGGTATTTACATGGGTTATTTTTTAATGCGGAAAGAAGTTTTAGAAAAGTAATATGTAAATATATGTATCTCTTGATATCTTTGGTAGTAATCAGAATAATGAAAAAAGAATTGTTTGAGCAATTCTTTGAAAAATGTGGCTTTGATAAAACAAAAGTCGGATTTTTCAATTAAGATTAAAAAAAACAAAAAAAAGAAATATTTTCTTGAGGCAAAATGAGTTAATATTAAGTTTCTACTGGAATATAAATGATAGTATGTTTAAGTTCTCACATCATGTATCCTGCGACAAAAAAACACTTACTAAATAAATGGTAAGTGTTTTAGAGACACTAGATGCACATATTTTCTCATTATATTATTTTGTGGAGAAAAATATACTATATAATAAAATAAAACGTGACATTTATAACGCTATGAGAGACATATTATTTCATTAAGTTTAGTGCGTATTCAATCGTTTTTTATTTAGAAGTGTTCTCATTATATCGGCTTTATATTTGTAATTATTTTATCCCAAGTCCTAACGAAAATTGGTTATGTCTATTTTGTTATTTGAAAGTAGAGATTTTTGCGCAAAAGCCATAATTAAGCAAAAATAAAAATGTTTTTCGAGTATTCAACCAAACCTCCCCTATTATACAAGTTTATAATATTTTTTAGTTCAACAAATAAAAAAGGTTATTGGTCTATTCACAACAACATGGCTTATTTAAGAAAGGTAAAAATTTGTGATATCGGTTTTGTAATATGGTACCATTTTAATTCTTATTATTGGAGATTTCTGTCTTTTTTCTATAAAAAGCTTTATATCCTTATATTGTTTTTTGAGAGAATATTTTTTCAGTGGTTTTTTTTAAGATAGGTTTTTGAATATTTATGATGGCAGCTTATATAGAGTACTAGGAAATATATTTAATTGTCCTTTTTACTGAATACTTTTTTATTTGCGCAAAAAAAACTGCCAATTACACAACACATTTGTTTGGTAAATGTTTGTCTATTGCTTTAAAAACTCTTATTATTATGAAGTCTGAAAAAAATAGGCTTCAGCATTGTGTGGTTATAATTTTGATTAATTGCTAAATATTGCATTGATAAATAAGATAGTTCTATGGATTTCATTGCAAGTTTTTTCGGTGTCAATACATATTTATATTTTGTATATTGTCTTTTTTAAAAATGAAAAAGCAAATAAGAGTGTTTTTGAAATATTTCTATTTTTATGATGGGATGGATATCAAAAGATTCAGTTGTTAAATATTAAATTCAAAATTTTTAGATATATCTTTTAGTACATTTTTATGAATTATTGTATTATACAGGTATGCTATTTTGTTTAAAATTAAACTCAGATGTGCTTATGTAGTTCGTGTAGACACATAAAATCATATAACCACTTTTCAATTTTTTTTGCGGAAATATTCCTAAATATCAAGATTTTAGTGAGATAATTTAAAAAGTTGCAACTTCTTAAATCAGCCAAAATAACAGTTTTATCAGTCTAAATAACAGAAATTTTTGCTTGTACAGATTGAAAGAATACAGAAGTTTAAGCTCAAAGCTCTTTAACTACTTTTCGTATTGTTGCAACTGCCAATTCAACAGCAGATTCTATATCTTTTATATTGAATACAGATGAAGGAGCGTGAATATATCTTGTTGGAATACTTAGTATTCCTGTCAGAATTCCTTCTCTGTTTGTGTAAATTGTCGCACCATCTGTCATTCCGCCATCAATAATGTCTATTTGATGGGCAATATTATTTTTTAGTGCGACTTCTAACATAATTTTAAGTACTTTGTGAGGAACTATTGTTCCTCTTCCTGAAGCTTCTATTATTGTTACAGCAACGCCTTTGCCAAGTTTTAATGCTGAAATTTTTTCTTCTATCCCGGGTATGTCGCCGGCTATTGTGGTGTCTATTATAAGAGCAAAATCAGGATTTACTTTAAATGAAGAGGTTTTTCCGCCTTTAAGGCCTACTTCTTCTTGAGCTGTAGCACAGGCGTAAATTTCTGCATCTAAATCTTTTATTTTGGAAAGAACCTCTATAGTCTTAACCATAGCGTAGCAGCTTATTCTGTTGTCTGCGGCTTTACCGTAAAAAAAGTTTCCGTGCAAAACTCCAGCGTTAGGCTCAAATATTATTTGGTCACCAATATCTAAAACTTTTAATACTTCTTCTCTTGAAGAAAGTCCAATATCTATAAACATGTCTTTGTGTTTAACGGGGACTTTTGCTTCTTCGGGTGTCATTAAATGTGGAGGTTTTGTCCCTATTACGCCTTTTACATGTTCGCCTTTTTTATTTATAACTTCTACAAGCTTGCCAGAGAGAATGGAATCGTTTATTCCACCTACTTTGATAAAATATATATATCCTTTTTCATTTACATGTTTTACAATCATGCCGATTTCGTCCATGTGTGCGGCTATTTGTATTTTTTTCTTGCCTTTGCCTAATTTCCCTATAACGTTTCCAAAATTATCTATTTCAACGGAGCTGCACATTTTTGATAGAGCGTTGGTCATTATTTTTGCAGTATTTTCTTCGTAGCCTGAGATTCCGGCAGACATTAGCAAATCTTTTAGAAGTTTTTCCATTTATTTCTCCGAGATGTTTTTTATCGTATTTACTCTATCAAGAACAGGAGGGTGCGAGTATTCTAAAAATACTTTCAATTTATGAGGAGTAAGATTAGAAAGATTATCTACTGAAAGTTTTTTTAAAGCGTTTATCATATCTTGGTGATGTTTATAAGTTGTCACAGAGTAAATGTCGGCTTCGTGCTCGTATTTCCTTGATAAATAGTTTGATATAGTTGTTAACACAAATGACATAGGTGCATATAAGAAAGTAAAAAATATCACACCTGCATATATTGGCTGTGTGTCCATAAGAAAAGCCTTGTAGATCCAAAGTTTTTTTATAAAAACAGAAAGTACAAACAGCATAATTGCCGTGGAAACAAAAGAAAAAAATATCTGCTTTACTATATGTCCAAGTTTAAAATGACCCATTTCATGAGCCAAAACGCTTGTTAATTCTTCCACTGTGTGTTTTTGTATAAGTGTATCAAATAAAACTATTCTTATTGACTTGCCAAAACCTGCAAAAAAAGCGTTTGACTTAGTTGAACGCTTAGAATTGTCCATTTTAAACAAGCCCTTCATTTTAAAGTTTTCTTTTTTAGCATATTCTTCAACAGACTTTTTAAGTTCGCCGTCTTCTAATGGTGTATATTTATTAAACAAAGGTATTATAGCTATTGGATATATAAAAGTTACAAAAAGTTCAAAAGCTGTTATTGCAGCAAAAGCGTACAACCACGCATAATGTTCAACACTTGAAAATAGCCATACTACCACAGAAAACATCACGCTATATATTATTCCTTTTATAATAAAAGATTTTATAAAATCTGTTACAAAGATTTTTCCGTTCATTTTGTTAAAGCCAAATTTTTCTTCTATTACAAACGTTGAATAAGCAGAAAATGGCAAATTTACAATTTCATAAATCAAATACAAAATACCCGCAAATATCAAGCCTGTCAAAACTGTTCCAGTCCCAAAAGAAGAAGCCAAAGAATCTACATAGCTAAATCCACCTGCAAGTATAAAGGTAATCTGCAAAATCATAGAGAATGTATAAGAAAAAATGGCAAATTTTGTATTATATTTGAGGTAACTTTGAGCTTTGGTATATTTTTTCTTATCAAAAAAATTTTCAAATTCGTGTGGAATAATATTTGAAATATTTTTTATATTTAGTAAGTCTGAAATAGTCTTAATAGTATATACGGCAGCTATAAAAGACAACGGCAAACAAGTAAAATAGTTCATTAGCTTTCTCCAGAAAAAAAGTTAACTAATTATACTATTTTTTACTTTAAAATGATATAATTCCAAGGCCAATTTTTTAGTGGTTTATGGATTAAAGAGACTGTTGTTCCATTATCATGTAGGCACGATTCCTGTCTTGTTGAAAAATCAATAGGCAAAATGTTGAGTGTTCACCGTTCTATAAAAATGTACGTAAGAGAGTGTTAATAATTTAGGTTTTCTTAGGTTTTCAATATATAGCGCTATACTTTTGACGAAGGATCAAGTTTTAACGAAAAAAATAAAAAGTGAAGTTCATGTCACATTTAAAACTACGATAATATAGAAAAAAGTATTAAAAGGCATGAAATAGAGAGTAATACTGCTTTACGAACCTTTTAAAGGATACAAGTGCGTGAGATGATAATTGCAAACGATGTGCCTATATAAATAATAGAAATAACTTTATTTGAAGAAGAAATTTGAAATGACAAAAACTTAAATAACGACGTTTATACGGAAAATGAAAAAGAATAAAGGTATTTTTATAACTATTGAAGGTGGAGAAGGTTCTGGCAAAACCACTCAGTCGCGTTTGTTAAAAGAGTATTTAGAGAAACTTGGACGTAAAGTTTTGCTCACTCGGGAACCGGGTGGAACTCTTTTTTCAGAATCTATACGCAAGATTTTGTTGAGTCCAGGTTCGCGACCTGTTCCTCTAAGCGAGCTATTTTTATATGAGGCGTCAAGGGCGCAACATATGGACGAATTTGTTATTCCTGCATTAAAAGCAGGGAAAGTCGTCATATGTGACAGATTTACAGATGCTACAGTAGCTTATCAGGGATATGGTAGAAATTTGAATATAAAGCTCATAAATAGGCTTAATAAAGAGGCGACTTTTAATGTAATGCCAAATTTAACTATATATCTTGATATTGATCCTAAGAAGGGCTTAAACAAGGCGAAAATTTTAGATAAAGAGTCTTATGGGCCAGATGGCGATAGAATAGAAAGAGAATCTGTTTCATTTCATAACAGTGTTAGGAAAGGATATCTAAATCAGGCAAAAAAATGTCATAAAAGGATAAAGGTTATAAAGATTCGAAGTACGCCATTAAAAACGCACGTGCTTATAAGAAAATATTTGGATGCGGTATTGTAATGTTTGAAAATATACTTGGGCAACAAAAAGTTAAAGAAGTACTTTCAAGTCAATTAAAACATGGGAAGGTGTCACACGCTTACATATTTGTTGGACAAGACGGCGTAGGCAAGCGTTCTATGGCGTTGGAATTAGCTAAAATTCTTAATTGCACAACAGGTAGTTTTTTTAATGGAGAAGCTAGTTCTTGTGGGTTATGCCCTTCGTGTGATAAGATAAATAAAAATGTACATCAAGATGTGCATTTTGTGGATTTTGTAAAGCAAGCCGAGCTTGAATGTGGCGATTTAGATAAACAAAAAATAATCAAAATAGAAACTATACGTTACATACAAAAAGAAGTATTCATAAAGATACGTGAAGGTAAGTGGAAAGTTTTTGTAATAGATCCTGCCGAGAAAATGAATATAGCGGCTGCCAATTCTTTGTTGAAAATACTTGAAGAGCCTCCAGAAAATACAGTTATAATTTTGCTTGCAAGATATAAAGAAACAATACCTAAAACGATAATTTCCAGATCTCAGACGTTGTTTTTTCAACCCCTAAGTGCAGATGTGATATCAACTTGGCTTATGTTAAATTGTTCGCTAGATTTAGATAGGGCAAAAAAAATAGCTGAGCTAAGTGAAGGTTCTCTTGAAATTGTAAAAAGATTAATAAACGAGAAATGGATCAAAAGTCTTTCTTTGTGGTATAAATTAAGAACTCAAAAACTTTATATTTCTGATATTCTTGAATTGTCAAAAAATATAGCAAAATGTGGGGCTTTAGAATGCGTTGATGCAATGATAGCAGAAGCAAAAAGAGAATTTAGAATTTATCCTAGAGAAACTGCTCTTGTTTTAGAGATGTTAAATAATTCAAGAATATTGCTTTTAAAAAACGTAAATGCTCAAATAGTTTTAGATAACTTATTTTTTGATATTCAGGATTTATAAATTTGTAATCTTTTTTCCAATCTTTATAAGTGATTTTGTATTAAGACATTTTGATATGCGTAAATTTGTCCTTTCTATCTATGAGTTTCTGGTTTAAGATCCCTAATAAGACTTATCCATTTCGTACATAAATTTTAAAAACTCTTAACACTTTTAAGTATATTTGCTAATTACAATAATATTAAGTAAATTACAATATAAATTAAATAACAGAAAAAATTAAGAATAATTTGTAATTGACAGAAAGAATTAATTTATGTTACACTCTCCCTCAGTTTTTTGATACTATACATAAAAGTATTCCCGCTAATAATTGCAAGAGTAATTATTGGGATTTTCGTTTTGTTAAACAGGAGATGTGAGCATGCCGACAGTTGTTGGGGTAATAGTAAGAAAAATCAAAGATAAAGTATATGCTGATGTGGGTCGTTTTGATTTAAGATTGAATGATAAAGTTTTAGTTGAAACGGAACATGGCATCGAGGTTGGTGTTGTTTGTGAAAAAGAAAAGAATTTTCAAAATGGGGAAGATTCTATAGGTAAGATTTTTAGAAAGGTAACACAAGAAGATAGTAAAAAGATAGCGAATAATGAAGAAAGAAATACAAGGGCTTATAAAACTGTTACACGAAAGATTGTTGACCATAAGCTAGACATGAAGTTAACATATGTCCAATACACATTTGATTGCTCAAAATTGTTTGTTTATTATACCTCTGAAACAAGAGTGGATTTCAGAGAACTTATAAAAGATTTGGGGCATATTTTAAAAACGAGAATACAAATGGTTCAAATAAGCGTTAGAGACGAATCTAAAATAATAGGTGGTATAGGTACGTGCGGACAGGTGTTGTGTTGTCAAAGTTTTTTAAGAGTTTTCAGTTCTGTAACTATAGACATGGCAAAAGATCAAGAGTTGTCGTTGAACACGGCAAAACTTTCAGGACTTTGTGGCAGACTTATGTGTTGTATATCTTATGAAAATGACACTTACAAAAACATAAAAAAAATTTGCCGGAAGTAAACTCTGTAATGTCCACGCTTGAAGGAAAAGGTCAAGCTTGCGGCAATTGTGTGATTCTACAGGAGAAAAATAATCGCTGGTTTTGGTAATAATCTTTTAAGTTTTTACTATAAGACAAATTGAAGATGCTAACGAAGGAAAATAAATGAAATTTTATATAACTACGCCGATTTATTATGTAAATGATGTTCCTCATATAGGGCATTTCTACACTACGATAGCTGCAGATATAATGGCAAGATGGAAAAGGCTTAATGGTTTTGACGTTTACTTTCTTACAGGAACGGATGAACATGGATCTAAAATTGCTGAAGCTGCAAAAGTAAAAGGCAAAAAACCTCAAGAGTTTTGCGATGAAATGAGCGTTAAATTTAGACAAACTTGGAAACTTTTAAATATTTCTAATGATGACTTTATTCGTACCACAGAACAGAGGCATTTTGTTGCTGTTGAGAATATAGTGCGAATTTTGTTTGATAAAGGTTTAATTTTTAAGAAGAAATATGAGGGAATGTACTGTATTGGTTGCGAAAAATTTCTTGCTAAAAAAGATTTAGATGAAGGTGGCTACTGTCCCTTTCATAAAATAAAACCTATTTTGCAATCAGAAGAGAACTATTTTTTTAGATTATCTTCTTTTCAGGGTGCTCTTTTGGAAAGAATAACGGATGTTAGCCACGAAGAGCATATAGATATACAACCTGAAGAAAGAAGAAACGAGATTGTTGGAAAATTAAAACTTGGGCTTGAAGACATAAGTTTTTCTAGAAGCACTGTTGAGTGGGGGATTTCTCTGCCTTTTGACAAATCTCAAACTGTATATGTTTGGACAGATGCTCTTATAAATTACATAACGGCGGTTGGTTACTCAAAAGACGAAACTAAATTTAAAAACTATTGGCCTGTCGATGTTCATTTAATGGCAAAAGATATTTTGTGGTTCCACTCAGTAATTTGGCCTGCTGTTTTAATGGGTGCACAACTGCCTCTACCTAAAACTATATACTCGCACGGTTTTTTTACTTTAAATGGAAGCAAAATGTCTAAATCTTTGGGAAATGTAATATATCCTCAAGAACTTGTAGGAAATTATGGAGTTGATGCCGCAAGATACCTTATCGTTGCTTTGATACCATTTGGTCTCGATGGAAATATTTCTTGGCAAGGATTAACGTTGAAGTACAATACGGACCTGGCAAACAATCTTGGCAATTTAATTTCAAGAACTCTAAAAATGGCTGAGAAAAATTTTAACTTGAAAATTCCGCAAGCTTTTTTGAATTTAGAGCTTGCTAAAAATGTTGAAAAGAAATTAAAAGAAACTTTTATATCCAATATGAATAATTTACAACTGCATAAAGCAGCTGAAGATTTACAAGATGCAATTACTCTTGTGAATATACAAATAGAAACAGATGTTCCTTGGAAACTCGCAAAAACGAATAAGAATAAACTTGCAGCATGTATATATTCTTATTTGCAGGCTATAGATGTTGTAGCAATACATTTGCTTTCATTTATGCCAAATATTGCTGAAAAAATTTGGCAGATTACAGGTGCGTCTGGAAACATAAACGATGTTGCAAGAAAATATTTTATCAATGGTGTAATTCCTAAAGATGGTTTTTCCGTTTCGGGTAGAGATTTACAGGGTCCAAAAATTTTATTCCCTCGTATATTGTAGTATTTTAGTGTATTCTCAGTTCTATAGTTTGACACTGAATATATATTTATTAATAGTGAAATAAAATGATTATAGATACACATGCGCATTTGTCAGATGAAAAATTTGATACAGATAGAAGTATTGTTATAGAAAGGGCTTTTAACGCTGGGGTGGAAAAAATTGTAGAAATATCCTGCGAGCCACAGTATTGGGATAAAGCTTTGGAGCTTTTAAAGCACGATAATGTTTTTGTGGCATTTGGCGTTCACCCAAATAATGTTGAAAAAGTGTCAGCAGAAGATTACAAAAAACTTGAACTTTTTATTCAAGAAAAGAAATGTGTTGCAGTTGGAGAAATAGGTTTAGATTATCATTATGATCCTTCAGAGCAAACTGTCGTATTTCAAAAAGAGTTTTTTGCTGTTCAACTTAATCTTGCGATAAAGTTTAATAAGCCAGTGGTTATACATTCAAGAGATGCTAATAAGGATATTGTAAGTATTTTGAAGGATTTTAAAATCATTCCCAAGGGTGTTATACATTGTTTTTCAGGAACGCCGCAACAAGCAAAAGAGTTTGTTGATTTGGGTTTTTTGCTTGGTATAGACGGGCCTTTAACTTATAAAAGGTCTGAAGCTTTAAAACAGACAGTTTTAAAGGCTGAATTAAGCAGTTTGTTGGTTGAAACAGATTGTCCTTATCTTTCTCCTCAAAAGTATAGAGGGCAAAGAAACGAGCCGTCTTATGTAGTTGAAACTTTAAAAGAGATCGCAGCAATAAAAAATATTGTTTTTGAAGAAGTATTGAAAATTACGACCCAAAATGCCCTAAAGCTTTTTAATTTAGAAGAATTATGAACACTATTTCTTATGTTTTTGGAGGCAGCCTTTATCTTAATATAACCAATAGGTGCGTTATGTCGTGCCCTTATTGCGTAAAACATAAATGGGCGAATAAGTTTAACGGGAACGATTTAAAACTTGAAAAAGAACCGTCATCTAAAGAAGTTATAAAATCAATTGGTGATCCGAAAAAATATAAAGAGATTGTTTTTTGTGGATATGGTGACGCCCTTGTTAGAGTAGAAGAAGTAAAAGAAATTGCTAAATGGATAAAAGAAAACAATGTGATCGTTAGGATAAATACTGCAGGACTTGCAAACGCTTATCATTCCAGAAACATATTGCCTGAGCTTAAAGGGTTGGTAGATACCATTTCTGTAAGTTTAAATGGTTCAAACCCTGAGGAACATAATAAAATTAATAACCCTATGTTTAAAGAAAAATCTTTTGGCGAAATAGTAAAGTTTGTCAATGAAGCAAAAAAGTATATAACTAAAGTTGTAATAACGGTGGTAGAATTTCCAGATTTTGACACGTCAAAAGTTAAAGAAATTGCAGATAAACTCGGTGTTTGCTTTAGATTGCGCCCATACTTAGATAATGAAAAATAATTTAATAAATATTTTAAAATTGTCATGTATTGCATTCGGCATTTTTATATTGTTAAGAGCAGTCTCTGAACTGCTTTATATGCATGCAAGGGCTTTTATAAAAGTTGATGGTAAAATCTATATTGTAAAACCTTATAAAGACACATCTTTGAAAACTATTTTAGAACAAAATGGTATAGCTATTGGTGAGCATGATATGGTTTCAAGAGATACCAATAAATCTATAAAACCTTTCCAAACTATAAAAATAATAAGAGTTTCTAAAAAACAAAAAGAAATATTAGAACAGATTCCATTCAGAGTAATATGTAGTAAACAATATAACTCTAATCTTAGAAAAATTGAACTTCAAAAAGGGATAGAAAAAAGCATAACAAAAACAATAAGTGAAGTTTTTTACGATGGATTATTACATGAAACAATTGTTGTAAACGAGAATATAAGGACAAAAAAATTATATCGCCTGTTATTGCTTGATAAAAATGGCAAAATAGAAAAGAGCTATGATTTGTCCAAAACTAAAAATATTAAAATGATAGCTACCGCATACTATCCCGGAGATCCTCTTGCGTGGGGCAACGGAACAGTTACGGTGTTGGGTCAAAAAATGCAGCGAGGAATAGTGGCTGTTGATCCTAAAATTATTCCATTAAGAACTCGTTTATTTATTACAGGTTATGGATATGGCTATGCTGGTGATACTGGCAATCTTATCAAGGGGAATCGTATAGATTTGGGAGTGAACAACGTTCAAGAAGAAAAGGCATGGATGCATAGAGAAGTAACTGTCTATGTCTTGGGAAAATCTGACACTTACTAAAATATTAGGAACATTTGTTCATTAATTCAGTCAAAAAAATATTCAGCATTAAATCTAATTATTATTGAATAACTTTCTAGTTTTCCTTAGATTGATATCAGTTTTTTTTTGTATATAATAGACGTATTATATAGATTTTACATAAAATAACATTAGTATAATACATTTTGTTTTTTTAGATTATAATTATTACAAATTAATTTCAACGTCATTTTAATTAAAAGGTAAGTAAAGTGAAAAAATAAAAAACTAATATATTTATATAATATATATTTAGAGAAAAACACAAAAATAGAGAAGTTAAAAATGAAAAAATTACAGCGTTTTTATTTTATGATTAATTTAGTTTTTATAACAACAGGTTTTACTGACTTAACAATGGTGGGGGGCAAACGATATATAATTA
>JAISWG010000019.1 GCA_031271205.1 Endomicrobium sp. | reverse complement strand
AATCTTGCCGACGATCCCCTTACATGTGTTGTCATGGGCACAGGTGCATATTTAGAAGAGTTGGACAATATAAAAAGATCCAAAAAAAGAAACATATAACATTAGGGATTTTTTTAATGCATGAATTTCGCAAAGCAAGATATGGTAATATAATATTTGCTATACTTCTCACATTTAGTTTTGTACTTATAATAGGTAGAGCCACTCCGTATGTAAGTATTATAAAAGATATCGTTTATTATATTGCTTATCCAAATATAGAGGTGGCAAATAAGATACTCCATACTCCTGGGCGTTTTGCTGACAATATTAAATCTGTGGTTTTTTTGCATCAACAAAATCTTATTTACAAACAAAAAAATCAAGAACTTGAAGATAAAATTCGTAATTGTAATATTATTTCTAAAGAGTATGACAACTTATCAAAACTCTTAAATCTTGAAAAAATCAAAAATACGAAATCTATTTTTGCAAGAATTTTAGCTAGGGAGCCATGTGAATGGTATCAATGGCTTATAATAGATAAAGGTAATAACGCGGATATAAAAAAAGATTTGCCAGTAGTAATATTTAACAAAAGTAAGAATACTCTGTGCGTTATGGGGAAAATATTAGAAGTTTATAAGTCGTCTGCAAAAGTAGCTTTGATAACAAATTCAATCTGTGAGCTTCCTGTTGAAATTAAAAACAAAGGCGTAAATTGTATTGCTGGGGGTTTTGATTCCAATCTTCTAAAAATAATATATATACCATTAGACTCTGACATTAAACCAGGTGATGAAATTGTAGTAAGTGGTTTGAGTTCGGTATTTCCAAAAGGTATTCCTGTTGGAGTTATAAGAGAAGTTATGGAAGGAACATATATTGATTTTAAAACGGCTACAGCCGAAGTATATTTTGAGTCAGATGTTATTTACGATGCTGTTGTTCTTGCTCCTTGTGAAAGCGTATAAATGAAAAAATTTATTACTTATTTTCTTCTTTACGTAATTTTTTGTACTCTACAGTTTTTCCTCGGCAAAAATCTTAATATTTACGGTGTTTTCCCAAATTTTATACTTATATTGATTGTTTATCTCGGACTAACAAGAGGAGTTGTGTCTGCGGAAATAGCGGGTTTTTTATTTGGTCTTACCTGGGATGTTTTTTCAACTGATATTTTTGGTATGCGTGCAGTGATATTTACAATTACTGGCTACTTAACTGGAATTATGAATAAACATTTTAACAAAAACAGTCTTTTCACAAAAATTGTAATAATATTATCTGCTAATCTATTTTACAGGTTTGGTTTTAGCTTTATTTATTGGGTTCTTCCAGTAAGCGAAAATGGCTCTTCTTTTTTTATTACAGTCCAAATTGTATTTAAAGTATTGATAACTATTCTGATAACACCTGTTGTATTTTTTATTTTAGACCATTTAACTATCTTTGGTCAACAAGAGGATATATAAAATT
Organism: Endomicrobium sp.; assembly: GCA_031271205.1. Classification (GTDB taxonomy): domain Bacteria; phylum Elusimicrobiota; class Endomicrobiia; order Endomicrobiales; family Endomicrobiaceae; genus Endomicrobiellum. The sequence goes on along the minus strand of JAISWG010000019.1, from coordinate 13,541 downwards.
GGTTTGGCAAAAAGAAGATCGTTTTGCTTACGAAAATTTTCTTGAAAAACACAAAGCTATTTTTGTATTTTTCATATTGTTTTTTATTTGTCTTTCAATGAGACTTTTTTATTTGCAAATTATAAAAGGCAATAAATACAAAGCTATTTCAGAGCATCAAAGATTGCACAACACAAATGAGCGCGCTCCGAGAGGCATAGTTTATTCTTCTGATAATGATATTCTTGTTAGTAACAAATTTTCCTACGTAGCTTTATATTATCCACTTGATGGTCATAAGAAAATATCAAATGAAACTTTGAAAAATCTTGAGATTATTTTAGGTAGAGATATAAAACCAAAAACTGACAAAAACAATAAATACGGAAAAATTTTAAAACTTGCTGATAATCTTACAAAGGAAGAGATGTTTAAAATTCGTGAACAAAATCTGCGTCTCTGTGGTGTTAGTGTAGTAAGAGAGCCCCGTAGAGTTTATCCATTAGCTGAAACATCAAGTCATGTTACAGGGTATACAAGTGAAATAAAGCCTGAAGAAATAGAGGAATTGTCCGAACAAGGATATAAACCAGGATATTACATAGGCAGAGGTGGAATAGAACAGGCCTACGATAAGTATCTTCAAGGCAAAACCGGTGGTTGGCAGGTTGAAGTAAACGCTAGAGGATACAGAGTCAAGGCGTTAAAATATATACCTCCGGAAATAGGAGCAAGTATATACTCCACAATAAATTCAAAGCTTCAGAAAGTCGCTTATGATGCTTTAAAAAACAGTGATACTGGTAAGGGTGCGGTTGTAGTGTTAGATGCAAAAACTGGAGCAGTTCTCTCATTAGTTTCTTGTCCCGGTTTTGATACAAATAAAATAAGATACAAAGAATTTAGTAAATTTTTAAAAGATAAAAATCTTCCTCTTTTCAATAGAGCGCTACAGGCGTTATATCCGCCCGGCTCAATATTTAAAGTAGTTACTTTTGTAGCAGCTGTTGAAGTTCTAAACATAAATCCTTCGGAAAAAGTTTTGTGTACTGGGAAGCTTGAACTTGGAGACAGATATTATACATGCTGGTGCAAACATGGACATGGATGGTTAGACTTGGTTCACGCGACAGCTCAGTCGTGCAATATATATTTTTATCAGCTTGGACTTAAATTAGGTGTAAAAAATCTTGAAAAATTCTCAAAAAAGTTTTATTTAGGAAAAAAAACTGGTATAGATTTGCCTAATGAAAAAAACGGTTTTGTTCCAAATCCTGAATGGAAAAAATCTAAGCAGAAAATAAAATGGCTTCAAGGAGATACTGTTATATTCTCAATTGGACAGGGTGGATTGTGGGTAACTCCTCTTCAAATGTCGTGCATGATGTCTTCTATTGCAAACAAAGGTGTATATAATAAACCTTACGTTGTTGAGAAAGTTATTGATATAAATGGTGAAGAATTGTACAGACATAAACCTGAAAAGGAGGATAGAATAAATCTTTCTGATCGTACTTGGTCTTTACTTCATACGGCTTTATTGGAAACCGTTGAATCTGGAACAGGAAAAAGATGTAAATTCAAATATATTAAAGTAACTGGAAAAACTGGTACAGCACAAAATCCGCATGGGAAAGATCATGCTTGGTTTATCTCTTATGCTCCATCCGATAATCCAGAAATTGTCATTGCCGTTATAGTAGAACATGGTGGTGGTGGTGGTATTAATGCTGTGCCTGTAGGAAGAGAAATCTATAGAGCTTATTTTGATATGGTAAGCGAAACTGAAAATAATAGGGAATCTGTAAGATGATAAAACAGGGTAAAAATTTTTTTCATTGGCTTGTTTCAAACATAGATTTGTATTTAGTTTTATCTGTAACTATTTTGATAGTTATAAGTTTTATAGCTATATATTCTGCTGGTTCAAATTACGGTATGTCTTTTAGGTACCTTTCTGTGCAGTTTTTGGCAACAGGTATAGGTTTTTTAGGACTTTTGCTTCTTGCAAGTTTTAACTATCAACATTATAAACATTTGGATAAATTGATTTATGTTTTATCTCTAGTTCTTTTAGCTTCTGTATTGCTTTTTGGTTCAGTAAAAAGAGGCACAAAAGGTTGGTTTGATTTTGGTTTTATATCTTTTCAGCCAGTAGAAATAGCAAAAATAATGTACATTTTAGTTTTATCTTCTTTTCTTGACACAAAAGCTAAAGAATTCAAAAGAGTTTCTTTTTTAATTTCAACGTTTGCCATACTTTTGGGACACTTAGTTTTTATAATGATGCAACCAGATTTTTCTTCAACACTTTCTTATTTCCCTGTTACTTTATTTCTTCTTTATGCTATAGGTATCGAGTTTTTTTATTTGCTATGTATAATAATAGGCGGTGGTCTTGTTGTTGGTATTCCGCTTCTTGGGACATTTTTTGATATGCAACTGAAAATAGCTCAAAACAAAACTTTTTTAACTAACTTGATACTATTTTTAAAAAACGATAACACTGTTGTTTATATTATCTCTGCTGTATTGGTTTTAATAATAAGTAGTTGGTGGTTTTTGTGGAAGCTAAGAATTAGAATACCAATAATTTATCCGGTTGTTTTGTGTGGTGCTATAGTTTTAGGGTGTGTGTCTTCAACGTTTGTAGAAAAATCGCTTAAAGACTATCAAAGAAAAAGACTGGTTGTATTTTTAGATCCGCATGTTGATCCGAGAGGTTCAGGGTATAATATCATACAGTCAAAAATTGCTATAGGTTCCGGAAAGTTTACAGGAAAAGGATTGAAAAAAGGAACACAAACACAACTAGGGTTTCTTCCTGAACAGCATACAGATTTTATTTTTTCAGTTATAGGAGAAGAGGGTGGTTGGATTATTGCTCAGCTTACGCTTATTTTTTATTTTCTTTTTATTTGGCGTGCACTTGTTATAGCTAAAGAATCCCGCGACAGATATGGCTCGCTTATGGCAATTGGTATTGCAACAATGTTTGCATTTTATGCAGTGATTAACATAGGAATGGTTATGGGCATGATGCCAGTAACAGGAATACCTTTACTTTTTTTGTCTTATGGTGGTTCTTCAATTTTTTCTTCACTTTGTGCTGTAGGAGTTTTGTGTTCCATTTATATACGGAGGCATACGTATTAATTATCTGAATTTTACTGCTACCTAACAAAGTCAAGCGTTATATTTATTTATATAGCAGTGTTAAAAAAATTAAGAGGACAGAGGAAACAAATAGATTGTTGATAATCTTTAATACGATTTAAATATATTTTAGCTTATATAATCTAAAAAAATAATAGAAGAAAATCATTATAAGAAATAAGAAAATGTTTTATTAATGCCACAGAAATCGCAAACACTTGTTTTGATAAGAAAAATAAGTTTGAATGCACGGAATGCAACATTGTAAAAGTTGTGCGGGGGCGTAAAACCGTCTACTTAAAGAAAAGTACATTGCATTTATTAATTACCATGTAAATAAACTTGTGTTGTTTAGATTTTGTTTATTGAATAGTCAAATTTCCAAGAAGAATAATACATATATGGTTATTAATCTACTTAGAGCTTGTCTATTTTTTTAAGTACAGACAAAACAAAATAACACACAAGCAGTGTAAATCCTAGTTCAAATTTCATTGAAGCTCTTGCAGTCAAAAAGCTACAATAAGAAAAAAGCAAGAAGCGAAATAGAAAAAAAAGAATTGAAGATGGTGAAGATGATAATAAGTACAGGATTAAACGAATAACAAAACAGAGGATGGGTTATACAATGAAGTTAGGAGTAAACATATGATGAGAATGGTTTTAAGTTTTAGTATTGAAGAGAATAAGGAAAGAGATATAAAAAAAGAGGAAAGTGAAAGGGTAAATGAATTTTTGTTTATATAAATTTTATCTAGAATACAATGGAATTTTAGGAGACATGCAGAAAGGAAGTTGATTTAGATTGGAACACAACAGCCATTTGCCACACAGCTTTATGTAAATTAGAAAAATAAGAAGTTTATAAATGGATGGAGAGGATAAGAATTACTACTAATGTTGCTCTTTACAGTCCAGGTTTATTATTGAAGAGTGCATATAAAAACAAGATTACTAATTTGAACAGAATGTAAATTTTGTAATTAAAATAGATAAAGAAAAAGAAATATAAATAGCTTTAGTGTCTATAAGAATAAAAGGTTTTATCAAAAGATATAAAATTTAAGAAATAATAATATAGAGTTGATATAATTATTGAAAAAGAAAGTACAATTTAAAAGATAGCCACAATAGATAGATTGTTGTACAAATTCAAAATAAATGAACTTTAAGTCACTTTTTCTGATGCCTGATAATAGAGGAAGGTGTTAAATAATATTTTAGAAGTAAATAATATAAAGTGGAATAATAATAATAACATAAGCAAACGTTAAAATTTCTTTAGTTCCTTTTTAAATTTCAGGTGTATTATATATATAATTATATACACATTGGAAATTCTATACACAGCGTAAAAATTGCCACATATTTACAAATCTGCAAAGTTGTCATTAGAATCTTAAACAGTATAAAGGTCTATATAATATTTTCCAAAAAATTGCTTAAGTTCGTACGTGAACAACATAATAAGTGATGTCATAAAATGTAGATTTTTTATCTTTACATATTAACGTAACGGCTTAGTATTATGTGATATGCTTTACGGTTGCTGTCATTTAATTCTTTAACAATGTCTTTTGGATTTTTTATTTTAAATTTTCTTGTAATTCATCTATTTTAATACTACAATAGTATCTACTGATATAATTTTATAAATTATCGGATAATCTGTTTGCAACAAAAACATTTTCTAATTCTTTATTTATAATTTATTTTACGAAGTGTAGCAGAACTGCTTTTTGAGTATGCAATCTATTTTCAGCTTGCGTAAAAATAGAACTTTCATAGCTTTCCATAACATCTTCTGTTATTTCTTCATTTCTTATTGCAGGGAGACAGTGTAATACTATACACTTTGAGGAAGCTTTTTTAAGAAGTTCAGAATTTACTTGATAAGATGTAAAAAGTTTTTTTCTTTTTTTCTCTTCCGATTCAAAACCCATGGAAGTCCAAACATCTGTATATATTACATCAGCATTTTCTGTAACGTTTATATCGCTTGTAACTTTGATTTCAGCTTTACTTTTTGATATATACTCTAAAGATTTATTTAATAATTCCTTTCCAGTTAGATATTCTTTTGGAGCTATTAAAGTTAAATTCATACCTAAAACCGAAGCAATCGCAAGAAGAGAATTTGAAATATTATTGCCATCGCCAATGTAAACTACTTTAATTTTTTTTAAATCACTAGGTGTTATTATTTTATGAAATTCCATTACGGTCATAATATCTGCTAAAATTTGGCATGGATGCTCTCTATCGGTAAGACCGTTTATTACGGGAACAGCTGAATATTTAGCAAATTCTTCAACATCAGAATGTTTGGAAGTTCTTATCATTAAAGCATCTAAATATCGAGATAATACCATAGCTGTATCATGTATAGATTCGCCTCGTGAACGCTGCATTTTCTCAATGTTAAGAAAAATAGGCGATCCTCCAAGTTGAACCATGGCTACAGCAAAAGAAGCCATGGTTCTTGTCGATGGCTTTTCCAGTATGATGCCCAAAGTTTTTCCTCTGAAAATATCAAGATGTTTTCTCTTTTTTTTCAGTTCAAATGCTTTACTAAGCAATGTTTTAATTTCTTCTGCAGACAGGTCGTAAATTGATAATAAATCTTTTTTCTCCATGACAAAACTCTCCCCCCCCTCTCTGTGAAAAGTAGATTTTATCAAAAATATATGCTACAAAACAATTTCTCAAGTTAAGGGTTCTTGACCTTATCATATTTAAAGCGTAGATAATAAGAGATAATAATAAAATGGAACTTATAAATGATGCTGCCATGGTTTTAAAAGATTCGAAATTTGCAGTTGCTTTTACTGGAGCTGGCATTTCTGTTGAAAGCGGAATAGCTCCTTTTCGTGGTGAAAACGGGATTTGGAATAAATATGAGGAGAAATTTTTTGAAATAAACTATTTCTCTTTATATACTAAGGAAGCTTGGGAAATGCTTTGTGATGGTTTTTATGAAGCAACCATTAAGTCAAATCCCAATACTGCTCATATTGTTCTTGCAAAACTTGAACAAAATGGAATAATCAAAGCAGTAATAACGCAAAATATTGACAATCTTCATACAAAAGCTGGTAGTAAGAATGTATACGAACTGCACGGTAATGCAAGTAAATTGACTTGCCTATATGACGGTGGTAAATATTCAGTGCAAGATTTTGACTTAAGAATTACTCCTTGCTGCAAAAAATGTGGAGCAATATTAAAACCTGATTTTGTTTTTTTTGGCGAAATGCTTCCTGAAAAAAATATGATAATGTCTGCTAAAGCAAGTAGGAGCTGTGATGTTATGCTTATTATAGGCTCTACTGGAATTGTATACCCTGCAGCGTCTTTGCCAATTGATGCAAAAAGAAACGGGGCAGTAATTATTGAAATAAATCCAAAACCGTCAGCCTTTACAAAAGAAATTACAGATATATTTATCCCTATGAAAGCTGTAAAAGCTATGACGTGGATAGGAACTTATTTTAAAGAATAGTATAGATATTTTACTATAGTAGATGTTTGAACATATGTAGAGATAAAAATGTCTCTAAAAATTTAAAGATCATAATCAAGAATTTAATGTTCTTAATGATATAAGCTTAGAGAGATACAAAAAGGCAATATTTTTGGAATTATTGGATTAACAGTGCTGGAAAATCTACCCTTATTCGTTGTATAAATGGACTTGAAACAGTTTCTTTCGGTGTAATTCATATAGACACTAACATGAAATAGACAAACTTTCCAATAAAAAGATTTTTACTCAGGCAGCTTTCGGTGGACAAAAGTGGTGTCTTGGAATAGTAAGAGTTTTTGTGGTTAATAATTCAGATATTTTGTTAAGCGATGAGGCTACTTCTGCTTTGGATCCAGTAACTTCTCTTTCAGTATTGAATCTTCTAAAAGATAAAATAAGAAGTTTGGACTTACTGTTATTCTAATTACACATTTTAATAGCCGAAAATGGAAGTGTTAGAAAAAATTTTGCAAAATCTTTAAGTGAAACTGCCAAATGTTTATAAAAAATGATTCTGATTTGGCAAAGTTTGACTATTTTGGTGGAGGCGATGAAATATGACGGAACTTTAAAACAAGTTTTTAGTGTTGAAATATGGGGATATGTTTTGCCGGCAACATGGCAGACTATTTATATGATAGTTATAAACTACTGTATTACACACAATATGCTTTGGTTTATTGTTTGGAATTTTGCTTTATGTTACGGATAAAAATGAACTTTTTATCCTTTGCCTATTTTTAATAAAAATTTTTTGTAGTTCTTATAAAACGCTAACATCTCAATACTCAATAACTGCAATTGCTGGTTCTTTTGGAGCTGGATGATGGTCTTGGACTGAGCTTGCTCTGTGCGTTTTGGTTATCACACAATAACATAGATACCGTTCAGATATTCTTGTGGCTCTGTTAATTATAGTTCTTTTGTTGTTGTTTAAATGCTTGTAGTTATTTTGGGGCTTTTATCCTCAAAAAAGACATCTCTTATAAAATCTTAGGTTTTCTATAAGGAGTGAAAAACATGGAATCGAAAAAATTTTTTTGCATTAATATACATGTTGTTGTTTAGCGTATACATTGTTGTTGCCGCGGATACAAAGAAAGTTATTTTAAAATTTGCAGTTGCTGCGGTTCCTCATAGAGAACTTGATTGACCCTATATTGATTACAACTCTTGTAAATTCGCAAACTCCGAAAGAGAGTGTAGATGCTAATTGTTTTCAGCATGTTGTGTGTATATAAACATTCAGGCAAAAAGACAAAAATTTAAGGTTAGCTAATGCTGAAGATATTCATGTTGAACTATGTGTCCCACCTTCTTATATACTCTGACAAATATAAATCGATTTTAGATTTGCCAGAAAAAGCCAAATAACTATTTGCAACGGGGCAGCACTAACGAATACAGAGGTCTTAAGCTTCTTTGGAACTTGATGCTTATATTGTGTGGTCTAGTAAAGCTATGGAAGCTGGTATTAATGTAAACAAAGAAAGACTGTTTGGCGAAGCAAGAAATTCTCTCATATGTCACAATAAATATAGTTGTTGTAAATCCCAAAAAACCCAACAATCCGGCTATTAAAGCTTTAGTTAATGCTCTAAAATCCGGTAAAGTGAAAACATTTATTTTAGAAAAATATAAAGTACAATTATTTTTGCAAAGTAAGTATTTAACTTTTTAGTTATAATTGTCTAGCTTTCAAGTTATACAATTCTCGTTATTTTATATATTTTTAATATCATTTTGTAAGGTGTTGGCATGCAGGTAAAAATGTAATACAATACAAAACAATATGTTTATATGTATAAATTATAAGGAGATGTAAGTATGAAGAGGTTTTTAAGTAGTTTGCCGGTAAGATTTATTTTTAGTATAACGATAGGGGTTGCTATAGGCTGTATTGTAAACGTTTACTTAATGCGAGTTATTGTTAGCATTCAAAATATTTTAGGATCCTTTATATTTTTCTGTGTGCCGTTAATTATTATAGGTTTTATCGCACCTTCAATTACAAGATTAGGACGAAATGTTTCAAAAATTTTAGTACTTGCATTTGTTTTAGCCTATGCTTCAAGCATAGGCGCTGCATTGATATCTTGCTTTAGCGGATTTGAAATTATTCCTCATTTAAATATAAGCCCTACTGTAAATCAGTCAAGGGAGTTGCCGAAGGCTATATTTGAGTTAGAGTTTTCTCCTATTATAAGCGTGATGAGTGCTTTGGTGATTTCTGTTTTAGTTGGTATTGCTGCCTGCTGGAACAAGTCTACAACAATTATCAGTTTACTTGAAGAATTTCATAGAATTATTCTTTCAATAGTGACAAAAATGCTCATTCCTATTCTTCCAGTTTTTGTAGCCTCCACATTCTGTTCTTTAACATATGAAAGGGTTATTACAAGACAATTGCCTATTTTTGCAATTGTTGTTTTTATTGTTATTTTAGGACATTACATATGGCTTACGGTTCTTTATACAATTGCTGCTATATATTCAAAAAAGAACCCATTTCACGTTTTAAAATACTATGCGACTGCATATCTTACTGCTATAGGTACAATGAGTTCTGCCGCAACGCTTCCCATAGCTTTGGAAAGTGCAAGAAAATCCAGCGTTTTGCGTAAAGATATGGTGGATTTTGGAATACCTCTTTTTGCAAATATTCATGTTTGTGGTTCTGTGTTTACTGAGGTTTTTTTTGTGATGGTTGTTTCTAAAATATGTTACGGGACATTGCCTTCTGTTGAGATAATGGTTTTATTCTGTTTGTTGCTTGGGGTGTTTGCCATTGGGGCTCCTGGAGTACCAGGAGGCACAGTAATAGGATCACTTGGTCTTATTATAAGCATGTTAGGTTTTGATAATAATGCCATAGCTCTTGTTCTTTTAATATTTGTTTTGCAAGATAGTTTTGGCACAGCATGTAATGTTACTGGCGATGGAGCGTTAACGCTTATACTTACAAAGTTTGTTGAAAATCACGATAATAATGATGTAGCAGATATTAAAATGAAGTCTTGACTTTCAGTTAAAAAATATTGAGTAAAAGTGTGCGGTAATTCTATGATGTTACGAAGTATAAGTTAATTTCATAGTGGAAAATATACTGTAAATTGGGGCTAAAGGTGATAGAGTTACTGGATTTGGAGTAGATGATTTGTAGTGGGATAATGGTATGAATGTATAATGATGTCTCATCGTGCAATTTTTGACAAACAGGATAGACCTCCCAATCAAAACAACGGGAGGTCTATCCATACACATCAAATCCATACTTTGTTTATTTGCTTTTCTCTGAAACTTCAGTCGCGGTATTTGATGTCATTGTGTCTCTTGCAACTCCATCAACTACTTCTTCTTCAATTGCCTCAGTTGCAGGAGCTTCTTTTGCTTTTTTATTTCCGCATGCTGCCAATGCAAACGCAAAAGTAAGTACTACAAACAACACAAATTTTTTCATCTTTACTTCTCCTTTAAATAGTTAACTACTGTACAGTTATTTTATATCTTTTGTTTTTTTTTTGCAAGTTTTTTGCTCATTTATACTAAACTATCGTCGTAGTTATGATTTAATGACTCCTTGCAATAAAATGGGGTAGCTGATGAAAAATTTTTGTGTTTTGTAGATTGGCCGAGCTCTTATCTATTCTATGGGAGGGTCCTTCCATGTTGATTTTTCTTTTCGGTACTTACCTTTATCTTGTATTTAAATATTTAAAACTTACTTTATCCAAAAGAAATTTTTAGGCATTAAGCTTTCTGTTAAGCACGACAAAAAAAGAAAGTGATATTTCTTTAGCTTTTAACTCTCTTGCTATGGCTGCAAAAACCCGTTGATACTGGAAAAACATTATTGACGGTAGGTATTGTAACTGTTTTTTGGTGGACCAGGAGCTTTTCTTTTGCTACAGCTTCGTAAGCTAATTTTATTATTTTTTCTCTATATAGATTTAAAATGAAAAGTGCACCGGGGCAAAATAAATGTGTATAAATAAGTTGTTTTTTCATTAAAATGTATTCTGATTTAAGAGATTTTTCACTTTGACAATCATGTTAGTAATATTTTACGTTTCTTTTGCGGTGCTTAGGATTTTTCGTTTCAGTTTTTAATATAGCCTATTGGTCACATTTATTTAAGAGTTAATTCCAGTAGCAGTTTTTTAAAAACTTTGTGTCTATTTTTAATATAAGTCCAATCCTATATTATTGTTTTTAACTTCTTTTGGACAACAAATCTTTACACTGGTTTCCTTATCTCTGATGATAGTAATTGTCAAAGATATACATTGAAAAAATACATATTATATTAGTTTATAGGAAGTCGTTGTGCTAATCTATAAATTCATAGATTAATAAATCATGTTAATTAATTTGGTTCAATTATCTTTTCGGTAACTTTTTCACCTGTGTTTATTTTTGTTCCTGTGAGAACTATATAAGATACTTTTGGAATCAAAGCATTGCTTGCTGATATGTAAACTGATGAAAGATAAGCTTTTTCGTTATTTATAAAAATTTCAGCTCTTGGCTCACCGTTTACTAAGACAATTTTCATAGGTTTATTTTTAGCAGCTTTTAAAACTAAGCTGTATGAATCGTCACCATTGTCAGTTGCAGTATAACCGTAAGCTTTTTTTTCAAAAACTGTAATTTCTTTGCGTTGTCCTTGTTTTACATACAAAATCCAATAGGCATCCACAGGATTTTTTTTGTTTATGTCGCCATTTAAATCAAACCTTGCGTCATACACAACAACATTAATATTTTTATTCCTTTCTATTTTAAAGAGATTTTTGCTTTCTGCTAAAGCTTTCGTATTATGTAAAAATGAATAGATTAAACCAAAACATAAAGTGATGATAATTTTCTGCATTTTTAAAATCCACCTTTCATTTTATAAATGCGTGCAATTATACAAAATTATTTTATGAATACTAATATTTTGTTAAAATTGACATTTATTTTTTTTATGTTATAGAATATTTAAATAGTTAAATATTAAAGGGTTTTTATGTATGAGAGTGTTCTATCAAGGTTAAATATGGTTTTGCGTCTGTGATATGTTTAGCTCAAAAATATAATACTGGTGAGTATGTTACAATTTTAAGTTTAGCTGATAGGCTAAAAATTTCAAAGATATATTTGGAACAAGTGTTTTCCATTTTTAAACGTACTGATCTTGTATCGTCTATTAAAACAACGCTTTCGTCAATAAGTCTTGAAAGTCTTGTTCTTGATGTTCAAAAACATTCATTAGAAAATGGTTATATGTTTTATTTATAAGTTAATGAATTTGAGTTTATTGACTTTGAAAGTGTGTTTTTAAGTTTCGAGAGAAGTTTTGGTGATCCTTTTGGTGATGGTCTGATTTTGATTTGAATAAAATTTTGTTTTTGAGTTTTTTTAAGTTATTTCGCGTTTTTTTGGGTTTTGTCAATAATTTTGTATAATCTAGTTTGACTTAGTTGCAGTGTATTGTTCCCTTTAGGGCAATTTTATATATAAGGGGTTTTTTTTGGTTTATTATGAAAAATTTTTCAGCAGTTATACTTGCCGCAGGCACAGGAACAAGAATGAAGTCTTTTTTGCCGAAGGTTATGCACAATCTCTCAGGTAAACCATTAATAAAGTGGGTTATAGATTCTGTTTTCTTTTTAAAACCTGATAATATTGTTGTAGTGTTGGGGTATGGAGCGAAGGAAGTTGAAGAGTATTTATCAGAAATAAATATAAAGAATTTAAAAATTGTTTATCAAAAAGAGCGGCTTGGTTCCGCACATGCGATTATGCAGGCGGAAAAAACTTTAAAGAGTTATGACGGAAATATTTTGGTTTTAAGCGGAGATGTTCCTCTTATCAACGCTAAAACATTGTCAGTCTTGATAAAAAATAATGATAAAACTTCTTCTTCTGTTACCGTTTTAGCTGCTAAAGTTGCAAATCCATTTGGCTATGGCAGAATAGTAAAAAAAGATGGTTTTTTGGAAAGAATAATTGAAGAAAAAGATGCAAATATTTTCGAAAAGCAGATAAATCTAATAAATTCTGGCATATATTGTTTTGATAAAAATTTATGGAAAGTGCTTTTAAAAATTAAGCCTGATAATTTTAAAAAAGAATACTATATAACTGATACGGTTACAGTACTTAAAAGTATGGGCAAAAGTGTGTCTCTAGTTGTTACAAAAGATGAAAATGAAGTAAAAGGTATAAACAACAGATTAGAACTTTCACAAGCAGAAGCTCTACTAAAAGATAGAAAAGTAAAAAAGCTTTTTGAAAATGGTGTAAGTATTATAGATGCAAGCAAAGTATATATCTCCTATGATGCAAAAATAGGTCAGGATACTGTTATATATCCGGGCGTTTTTATTGATAGAGGTGTTGTTGTAGGCAAAGGCTGTGTTTTAAAAGGTTCAAGCTACATAACTGATGCTAATATAGATGATGGAAGCATAATTTCTTATTCTTACATAAGTGGGGCCGTAATTGGTAAAAATGTTAAAATCGGTCCCTTCTCGCACATAAGACTGGGATCAGTTTTAGAAGATAATGTAAAGGTAGGAAATTTCTCGGAAACGAAAAAAGTTGCAATAGCAAAGAATTCTAAAATTAACCATCTTTCATATATAGGTGATGCTGAAGTAGGGGAAAATGTAAATATAGGTGCTGGGACGATTACATGCAATTATGATGGTATAAACAAACACAAAACAGTTATTGGCTCAAATTCATTTGTAGGCTCTAATGTTAATTTTATTGCTCCTGTTAAAGTTGGCCATAATGCTTTAATAGCTGCAGGATCTACTGTAACTTGTGATGTTCCATCGGGTAAGCTTGCGATAGCAAGGGCAAGACAAGAATTAAAGCGCAGAATAAT
>JAISWG010000006.1 GCA_031271205.1 Endomicrobium sp. | reverse complement strand
GAAAGTAGTTATTTGCTATAATTTTACAATCTCAGTGTGTTTATTTGAGTTTCATGGACTTTATTGAAAATTTTTTGTAGTGTCTTTTTTTGGAGAGATGGCCGAGTTGGTTTAAGGCGATAGTCTTGAAAACTATTGTGGAGAAATTCCACCGGGGGTTCGAATCCCTCTCTCTCCGTTTTAAAGAGTTGTTAAAAGAATAGAGCTGAGCATGATAAAAATTTACAAACTTGTAATTTTGCTTCCTGTGAATTTTAATTATAAGTGTCAATGAAAAATATGGTATAAAAGAGATAAATAAAGTTATGTTTTATAAGTAGCAAAAATATTTAAGATAAAAATAAGTAGAGAGAAAATGTGGAAAATTGTATTTTTTGTGTTTATGCGCAAGATCATTAATATTCTTTTTGGATAGTGTGTAGGTTAGAGTGTGTTACCCGTTTGATTTTATTTGATAAGATTATAGATACTCTTAAAATGGTAATGTGGTGATAGAACTATCAAGGGTTGTTTTGTTTGTCGTAGATAGTGATGATGTGAGTTCGGTTTTGCGGCATCCGTTTATTTTGTGGTGTAAATATGGGAGGAAGTTTGTATGCAAATTACATTTCGGTGGTATGGAGAAAAATTTGATACAATTCCTTTAAATTTTGTCAGACAAATACCTGGAGTTAAGGGAATAGTGTGGGCGCTTCATGATGTACCGGCTGGCGATTGTTGGGAAATGGATAAAATTAACCGAGTTAAAGGTTATCTTATTAAAGCTGGTTTTAACAATGAAGTAGTTGAGAGCGTTAATGTGCATGAAGATATAAAGTTGGGACGTCCTTCTCGCAAAAAATATATAGAAAATTATAAAAAAACTATTAGAAATCTTGGTACAGCTGGAGTAAAGGTTATTTGCTATAATTTTATGCCAGTCTTTGATTGGACAAGAACAGATTTGTATAAAACTCTTTCAGACGGCTCGACGGCACTTTTTTATGAAAAAGCAAAAATAGATTCACTTAATCCTTATGAGTTTCTAGACGATATGTCAAAACAAAAAGGGTTGTTGTCAATGCCAGGTTGGGAGCCAGAAAGACTTGCTAAAATAAAAGAATTGTTTAAGGCGTATGAAGGATTTACATTAGAAAATCTTTTTGAAAATGCGAAATATTTTTTGCAGGAGATCATTCCAATTGCGGAGCAGAATGGTATAAAAATGGCAATTCATCCAGACGATCCGCCATGGAGTATTTTTGGATTGCCAAGACTTATAATTTCTAAGGAAAATATACAAAGATATTTGAATCTGGTTAAGAATCCATCAAATGGTCTTACTTTGTGTACAGGTTCGCTGGGATCAACTGATAAGAACGATATTGTTGATATGATAGAGACTTTCAAAGACAAAATATTTTTTGCTCATGTTAGAAATGTAAAACGGTTTGACAGTGGTGATTTTATAGAAAGTTCTCATCGTTCTTGTGATGGATCTTTAGATATTGTAGAAATTGTACGTACACTTCATCGTATAAAATTTAGGTACTATATTCGTCCAGATCATGGTAGACATATTTGGAACGAAGAATCTCGGGTAGGGTTGCGACCGGGGTATGGCCTTTATGATAGAGCGTTAGGGATTATGTATTTGCTTGGTATTTGGGATACACTAGACAAACAAATAAAAACTTAGTAGTCTGTTGTGGATTTATGTTATGGAGGGATCAATGAATGATTTGTTGATGAAAATTTTTAATATTGGTATAGTGCCAATTGTTACTCTTGATAAGCCTCAACAGGCTGTGCCTCTTGCAGAAGCAATTTATGGAGGTGGCATAGAATGTGCAGAAATAACATTTAGAACCATTGCTGCGGAAGAATCGATAAAGGTTATTTCTAAAGAAATTCCTGAAATGCTTATTGGAGCAGGTACGATTTTGACTGTGGAACAGGTTGACAAAGCAGTTGCTGCTGGTGCTAAATTTATAGTTACTCCAGGTCTAAATTCTAAAATTGTAAAATATTGCCTCAATAATGGCGTTACAATAATTCCGGGTTGTGTGACTCCGAGTGATATAGAAACAGCTATAGAGCTTGGACTTGAAGTTGTTAAATTTTTCCCAGCAGAGGCTGCTGGTGGTATTGATATGATTAAGGCTATGTCTGCACCATATGCAACCATAAAGTTTATGCCAACTGGCGGAATAGATATAAAAAATTTGAATACATATCTTTCGTTTAATAAAGTTGTTGCTTGTGGTGGCAGTTGGATGGTTAATAAAGATTTGATAGCAAGTGGCAATTATGAAATTGTTACAAAATTAAGTAAGGAAGCGTTGTTTGCTATGCTTGGTTTTGAAGTACAACATGTAGGTATTAATATGCCTGATGTGACTTCAGCAATAAAAACTGCAAATAAGTTTGAAAATTTATTTGGTTTTGCAAAGCAAGAATTTTCTAATTCTTTTTTTTCAGGACCTAATATTGAGGTGATGAAAAAACAATTGCTTGGTAAAAATGGACATATAGCAGTGCGTACAAACAATGTAATGCGTGCAATGTATTATTTGCGTAAAGCGGGTGTAACCTTTAATGATGAAACTGCATCGTATAGTGAAGCAGGTGGTTTGCGCTCTGTATACCTAAAAGATGATATTGGAAATTTTTCTGTTCATTTAATCCAGAAGAAATAGAATAGGAGATTTAAAAATGTTTAAAAAAGTAATAACATTTGGAGAATTAATGCTTAGGCTTGCGCCTAAAGGATATTATCGTTTTGTGCAAACTGATAGTTATACTGCTACTTATGGAGGGGGTGAGGCAAATGTTGCTGTCTCGTTAGCGAATTTTGGATTAGAAGTAGTTTTTGTAAGTAAAATGCCCAAACATGAAATTGGACAGGCAGGTATAAATTCTCTAAGAAAACATGGTGTGAATACTTCCTTCATAGCTCGCGGTGGTGAGCGAGTTGGTATATACTTTTTGGAAAAGGGTGCGAGTCAACGATCATCTAAAGTTATTTATGACAGGGCTGGATCTTCTATATCGCTAGCTTTAAAGGAAGATTTTGCTTGGGATAAAATTTTTGAAAATGCACAATGGTTTCACTTTACTGGTATTACGCCTGCATTGAGTGACAGCATGGCTGAAATATGCATTGAAGCTTGTAAGATTGCCAAAGAGAAGAAACTTGTTATTAGTTGTGATTTGAATTACAGGAACAAACTTTGGTCTAAACAAAAAGCTGGTGACATTATGAGAAAGCTTTGCAAATATATAGATGTTTGTATAGCGAATGAAGAGGATGCTAGTGATATTTTTGGAATAAAAGCTAAGCATACTGATGTAATTGCTGGTAAAGTTAGCCATGAAGGATATAAAGAAGTAGCACAGGAATTAAAGGAAAGATTTAACTTTTCAAAAGTGGCAATAACACTTAGAAGCTCGATCTCAGCTAATGATAATTGTTGGGCAGCTGTACTCTATGATGGTAAAGATTTTTTCTTTAGCAAAGAATATCCTATCCATATTATTGATCGTGTTGGTGGTGGTGATTCTTTTGGTGCTGGTCTAATATATTCCTTGATAAATGGGTATTCAGGGCATGAAGCAATAGAGTTTGCAGTTGCCGCAAGCTGTTTAAAGCATAGTGTTGAAGGTGATTATAACCATGTTTCAGTCAATGAAGTTAAAAAGCTTGTTGATGGAGATGCTTCCGGACGTGTAGAGAGATAGTAATTTTGCAGAATAATGCTAACTTTTTGAGCAATGATGTTGGTGTAAAAAGCGCGACAAAATATGTTAAAAAGGGGGGTTATGTATATGGAATGGGGCAATAAAGTGGCTGTTATAACTGGAGCAGGTGGTGTGCTTCTTAGTGCTTATGCGAAAGAATTAGCTTCAAAGGGTGTTAAAATAGCGGTTTTAAGTAGAAGTTTTGAACATGCCCAGCGCACTGTAGATGAAATTACAACCGCAGGGAACATTGCAAAAGCGTACGCATGTGACGTTCTTGATAAAAAAAGCCTTATCGAAATAGAAAAACAGATATATGAAAGTTTTGGACAGTATCACATTCTTATTAACGGTGCTGGTGGCAATATGCCAAATGCTAGTACTACAAATGAAACGTTTATCTTTGAAGATTTGAATAGCAGCAGCAATACTCGCTCTTTTTTTGATATTGATTCAAATGAAATAGAAAAAGTTTTCTCAATAAATTTTCTTGGGACGTTCATTGTTTCGCAAGTTTTTGCAAAACGTATGCTTGGTGTAAAGGGGGCTACAATTATAAATTTTTCAAGTATGGCAGCACAAAAACCAATGACTAAAGTTGTTGGTTACAGCGCCGCGAAAGCAGCAGTTGACAATCTTACCAGATGGTTAGCTGTGCATTTTGCAGAACAAGGATTGCGTGTAAATGCCGTAGCACCTGGGTTTTTTATCACTAATCAAAACCGCACACTCTTAACAAATTCCGATGGTTCTCTTACAAAAAGATCACATAAGATTATTGGTCATACACCTATGAGGCGGTTTGGTAAAGCGTGTGATTTGTTCGGTACTCTTTCATGGCTTTGTGATGAAGATGCGTCAGGTTTTGTTACTGGCAGTATTATTGATGTAGATGGTGGATTTCAGTCATATTCTGGTGTATGAATTGTATAGAACTTAAGGGGAGGATATTTATGAAAAAATTTCTTGACAAAGACTTTTTACTTTCTACGGAAACTGCAAAAGAACTCTTTCACAAATATGCATCAAAAAAACCTATCTTAGATTATCATTGTCATATTGATCCCAAAGAAATTGCATGCGACACACAGTTTGAAAATATAAGCCAGGTGTGGCTTGGCGGAGATCATTATAAATGGCGTATAATGCGTTCTAATGGTGTGAATGAAAAATACATTACAGGCAGTGCCACAGATAGAGAAAAATTTCAAAAATGGGCGGAAACTATCGAACGAGCAATTGGCAGTCCTATTTATCACTGGAGTTATCTTGAACTCAAAAGGTATTTTGGTTACGAAGGAGTCTTAAACAGTGAAACTGCAGAGGAAGTATGGACATTGTGTAATACAAAATTACATGAAAAATCAATGTCTGTGCGAGGATTGATAAAACAGTCTGGAGTTACATTGATTTGTACTACCGATGATCCTGTTGACACTCTTGAGTGGCATAAAAAAATCAAAGAAGATAAGTCTTTTGACGTGCAAGTGCTTCCAGCTTGGCGTCCGGATAAAATGTTAAATATAGAACAATCATCCTTTGTAGATTATATCAATCAGCTTTCAAAAATAAGTAATATTAGTATAACTTCTTTTGCAGCATTAAAAAAAGCTTTCCAGAAAAGATTGGCATTTTTTATTTCTTTGGGTTGTCGTGCGACTGACCATGCTCTTGAATATATTATGTATGCCCCTTCTTCTGAAAGTGAGATAGAAAAAATATTTGCGAAAAGATTGAAGGGAAATGTTCTTGCTAAAGAAGAAGAATTGAAATATAAATTTGCTTTTATGCTTTTTGCTGGAAAAGAGTATTCGCAAAATGATCTTGTCATGGAACTACATTATGGTTGTAAACGTAATAATAATACATCTGTATTTGATAAGCTTGGACCAAATACGGGACATGACTGTATAAGTAATTTTGCTCCTAGTGGAGAAGTAGCAGATTTTCTCAACGCTCTTGATTCTACAGATCAGCTGCCAAAAACGATAATATACAGTTTAAATCCCAATGACAATGCTATTATAGGATCCATTTTAGGTTGTTTTCAAAATGATTCTGCTTTGAGTAAAATACAACAAGGATCGGCATGGTGGTTTAATGATCATAAAACTGGCATGATCGAACAACTAACTTCTCTAGCTAATTTAGATATCTTAAGTAACTTTGTTGGCATGCTTACCGATTCACGGAGTTTTTTGTCCTATACAAGGCATGAATATTTTAGACGTATACTATGTAACTTGATAGGAGGTTGGGTTGAAAATGGCGAATATCCTTATGATATTAAAATTCTTTCCAGGATAATTTCTGATATTTCTTATGATAATGCTGTTCGTTATTTTAAGTTTAAACTTTAGACTAAATGTAAAGTGTAATTTGAAAATATAGGAAGGTTTTATACAGAGTAAGGAGGAATTAAAATGTTGCAAGGTAAAAATATTTTAACGCCTGATGCAGTAACAAATGTCAAAATGACTAATTATAGATGGATTATTTGTGCATTGCTTTTTTTTGCCACTACTATAAATTATGTAGACAGGCAGGTATTAAGTTTATTGCAACCATATCTGGCAGAAAAATTTAATTGGACGTATAGCAATTATGCTGACATTACTGCAACTTTTCAATTCTGTTATATGGTAGCTGTGCTTTTTGCAGGTAAATTTATAGATAAAATTGGAACTAAAAAAGGTTATATATGGGCTTTGATATTATGGTCAATAGGTGCATGTATCCATTCTCTTGCAAGTAGTATAGGCATGATACTTTCTCCTATACTTTCTATTTTTGGTATAGTCATGCCTATATCCGTGATAGGTTTTATGTTTGCCAGGTTTGTTCTTGGTGTGGGTGAGGCAGGGAATTTCCCAGCAGCTATTAAAACAACAGCGGAATGGTTCCCTAAAAAAGAACGTTCTCTTTCAACTGGTATTTTTAATTCTGGTGCTAATATTGGAGCACTTGTTGCTCCTCTTAGCGTGCCGTTAATATCGCAATATTTCGGTTGGGAATATACGTTTGTTATAGTTGGAGCAATAGGGTTTGTATGGTTAATTTTTTGGCAGTATTATTACGATAGTCCTAAGAAACTTTTAGGAAAAGGAAAAATAAACAAAGAAGAATATAACCATATTCACAGTGATATTGAAGAACAATCTAGCGAAAATGATGTCAAAAAACAAGATTGTGGAAATAAAATCAGATGGTTTTCGCTTCTAAAATACAGGCAGGCATGGTCATATGTAGTAGGTAAATTTCTTACGGATGGTGTTTGGTGGTTTTTTCTCTTTTGGTTGCCGTCTTTTCTCAAATCATACTACGGTATAGTTGGTACGCGGATGATGCTTCCTCTATCAGTGGTATATACTATGACAATGCTAGGTAGTGTTGGTGGAGGGTGGTTGCCTGCCTATTTTGCTAACAAGGGTAAAAAAGATATATATTCTGCTCGTATGACGGCTATGATGGTCATAGCGCTTTTTCCTCTTGTTGTTTTATTTGCACAAATTTCAAGCGGAATTAGTTATTGGTGCCCTATTTTTTTAATAGGGATTGGAACATCGGCACATCAAGCATGGTCGGCAAATCTTTATACAACTGTTTCTGATATGTTCCCTAAAAAAGTAGTGGCTTCAATAATTGGGATTGGTACTGCCGCAGGCGGACTTGCTGGTGTACTAGTTTCCAAAACAGCTGGCTGGTTATTTGATTATTATGGCACGTCTGGACATATTGAAAGAGGATATGCAATTATGTTTGTTTTTTGTTCAATTGCTTATTTATTGGCATGGTGTATGATGAAATTATTGGTACCTCGGTTTAAACCTATAACTCTGTGATAAGAGGAGACATCGTGTTTGGCTTTTTGTTAAGACAGTGGCTATATGTTTTGTGACCTATGGCTGGGGTGGCTTTTTTGAGAATTGAAATATGATAGAAAAATATACGAAGGAAATTGAAGAAGAAGTAAGAGAGATAATTTGTAAAATTGATTTTTGATAAAACAAGAAAACAAATAATATAAATATATTTGTTGTAATGAATTAAAAAAGTTATAGTATCTTTTGCCAAACGTGTTTTGCAATAATTTAAACTAGTTAAAATTATAAATGGCGTTGTTGTATATAAAAAAATGGGTTTAGATTAAAAAATTATAGCTATAGCAAGAAGTATTAGCTTTACAGTAAGTGTAAAACAAAGTAATGCAAGATTGTGCGAACAAAAAACCCCAGTAGGGAAAACTCTAAGTGAGTTTGTGTGCCTCGCAAGATGCTTAAATGGTCTTATTTAATCTGTCTTATAGGAAATTTTTACCATAATGTTTTAGTAAGAGGTATTTTTTACATGTTAAAAGAGATAAAAGGCAGTAAGTTAGTAATGTTCTTTTTAGCATTTTTTGCGTACTTTAGTTTTTA
>JAISWG010000008.1 GCA_031271205.1 Endomicrobium sp. | reverse complement strand
TTCTCTGCCGCTAATATATTTTTTTGTGCTCTTCTGTTTCTCTTTTTATTTTATTTATTAATGATCAACTTTACCAATGAAAATATTTTGCTCTATTTTGTTTTAATCTTTTTATGAGCATAAATACAGTACCTTTTCTTTATAATTATCTTTTATATATATTAATTCTTAAAACTCTTAGATTTAATTTATTTTTTGACCGTATATTAACATTAAATTATATATTTATTCATTACCTGATTTTATCTTATAGAGATTTTATACCAGAAAATAAAATATCAAAATTTGTCTAACTTTGTATAAATATATTTGTTATTCTAAAGACAAAACCATTATTGCACAAAAACTTATTTATTAAAAAATATACAAATAAATATATTCGTATTAAAGATTAAAAACAAAATAAAAAGCTATAAAAAGTTATTAATGCAGCTTTGTGTCTTGGATTACTGATTTTCCGTAATTGTTGGAAATTATACAATTTTTTTGCATTAAGTTCAAAACTCTAAAGTTCAAATAATTCAGTAAATTGGTTATTGGGCTATAACGTAAAAACAGCTAGTTTCACTAATAGAGCGAAATTTTCGCAGGTTGTTTAAAACCCCTCACAGCTTTAATTTGTGCTTTTAAGATTTAGTTTTGAAGTTCGATTTATCGAATACAAATGTTGTGGTTCTCAGTTACGTGGTACGAATTATAGCAACGGAAATTATCAACCTTTTAATTTAAGTTTATCAGGTAGATAAATACGAGAAAATTTATTCTGATATGCTTAATGTTTTAAATTGTATTATGTCTAAGCTCATTGGCAATTGTAGTCATACTTCCGTGTCCAGAACAAATTGTAATACAAGAATCCAATTTTTTTAGTTTTTCAAGCGATTTCAAAAGTTCTTCACTATTACCACCCCATAAGTCAGTCCTGCCTATAGCCCCTGCAAAAAGAGTGTCACCTGTAAATAAATATGACCCAAATAATAAGCATACACTACCTTTTGAATGACCCGGAGTGCTCAAAACTTTAAAAGTAATAAAAGATAATTTTACTTTCTGATTATCTTCAAGTAAAATTTCAGGATCTTTAATACTTATTGGAGTCCCACTAACAGAAGAATAGTTTTTCTCAGGGTCTGCAAGCATCTCAGCGTCATCTTTGTGAATTGCTAGCGGTACTTTATACTTTAAACGAATTTTATCATCAGCTGTAACGTGATCGTAATGTCCATGCGTGTTAATAAGAATTTCTGGGTTCAAATTTTCCGACTCTATAATATTGATAATCTGATTGGCGTTTTCACCTGGATCTATGATAGCAACATATTTGGTATCCGCATCATAAACTAGATAACAATTTTCATCAATAACTCCAGTTTTTATTTTTTTTACTTTAATCATCTTTATCCTATTTGGTTATTTAGTAAAGCAAAATTTACAATTTGAAGTATAAAGTTTACAAATATTCCAGCTACAACATCGTCTATTGTAATGCCAAGACCACCTTTGATATTTTGAACTGATTTTATTATCCAAGGTTTTTTTATATCCAATAACCTAAACAATAAAAATCCTAGAAAAAAAAACAAGAAATTTTTCGGCAACAAAGCCAAAGAAAACCACGTACCTGCAACTTCATCAATAACTATTCTATGATCATCTTTTATTTTGTAAATATACTCTGCCAGAGAAGAAGAAAAAATAGAAATAAAAAATATTGCAACTAAAGAGTACAGTTGAACAAAAATGTTTTTTGGCATAAAAAATACCCAAAATAAAACTCCTGCTAAACTGCCAAAAGTTCCAGAAGCACACTTAATATATCCTAAATAAGCTACTGAAGAAAAAAAAATTACTATTTTATTCATCATTTAAAAGTTAATAAATTTTTATATTTTAACACATAATTTACACCAGAAAAAATTGTAAAGATAGCAGCAAAAAAAGTAAACCAATATGGAATTTTTTCTATTGCAACAATTACATAAGAATATGCTCCGATATTATAAAATTTAAAAAAATCAATTGAAATACCTCTGTACTTAACAAAGACCTCATTAATTATTATAATTGCCAACGTAGTTATAATAACCACAATTTGCAATGTAGTTTTAAATTTACCTGACTTATCTGCAGGTATAATCACATTTTTATACGCTGCAATTGAGCGAAGTCCAGTTATTAAAAATTCCCTAGATATTATCACTATAACCATCCATGCCGCTATTCTAAGATATGGTATACTCACAAAACATATAAATGCCGAAGATATTAATAATTTATCAGCTAAAGGATCTAAAAAAATACCTAAAGACGTTATAGTTTTTTGCTTTCTTGCAATATGCCCATCAAAAAAATCTGTGATTGACGCCACAAAAAAAACAGTTAAAGCAAGAATTGTGTTTAAAAAACCTCCTAACGACATAAATAAAATAAAAAAAGGTACTAAACATATTCTAGCTATGGTCAGCTTATTTGCCAAATTCATTATATTCTCCAATTGTTACTTTTATATTATAACCTTTAGCATCTATTATCTTGCCGTTATAAAATTCACCGAGTTTTAATGGATTATCACTTAAAAGCATAACGTTCCCATCTATTTCAGGAGCTTGGAAATAACATCTTCCAGTTATACTATACTTGTCATCAGAAGTTCTTTGCGAACAATTCTCAACAATAAACTCAATATTATTTCCTATTATATTATCAATTTGAGATTTAAAAACAGAGTATTGCGCATTTTCAATAAGAATTTTTCTTTCTATTGCAACAGAATTTTTAATTTGTTTTTTTAGTTTTGAAGAATCCGTTTCTTTTTGATTTGAGTACTCAAAAACTCCCACATATTGAAAATATCCTTGTTGTAAAAAAGAAATCAATTCGCTAATATCTCTTTCATTTTCTCCAGGAAATCCTGTTATTATTGATGTTCTTAAAATAATATCTGGCAGTTTGTTTTTTATTTTTTCAATAATAGACGCTGTGTTAAGAGGCCTCCGCATTGCCGATAAGATATCCTTACTTATATGTTGTATAGGAATATCCATATAATTGCAAATATTTTTATACTCTTTAAAAACAGCAAGCAATCTATCATTAATGCTAGATGGATAAGCATAAAGAAGTCTTATCCATTTTAGCTCGCTAATTTTTGCAAGTTTTGAAAGAAGCTTATCTAATACAAACGCCCCGTAAATATCATAACCATAACTTGTAGTGTCTTGAGCTATCAATATAAGCTCTTTTATGCCATTATCTACTAAAAGCTTAGCTTCATCAATCAAAGATTTTATTGAGCGACTTTCATAATTCCCTCGTAAATATGGTATTACACAGAAACTGCACTTATGCCAACAACCCTCTGCTATTTTTAAATAAGTTGAAGGTAAAGAAGAAGACAGCACTCTATATTTTGATTCATTTAAACCACCTGGCGGAAGCAAAGACTTGTCAAACTCTTTATCAAAAATCAACTGCGGCAATTCTTTGAGAGTACCTGTTCCAACATATCCATCTATTTCTGGAAAAATAGAATTCATTTTATTCTGTAAAAGTTGAGACAAACAACCGGAAACATACACCTTTAAACCATTTTTTTTCTTAACAGACAAAACGTCACGAATAGCTTTTTCAGATTCTTCTCTTGCAGTTTTTATAAAAGAACAAGTATGTATTATAGATATGTCAGCTTCTTCAATATTGTTTGTTATTTCAAAACCTTTGTTGCGAAAAACACCAAGCAAATACTCAGCTTCAACAGTATTCTTTGAACAACCTAACACTACAACTGCCACTTTTTGCATAATTCCTATTACACCTTTATTATTTCACTTCTTTTTTTGAAATAATAAATTTCACATCTTAAACTACTCCGGAACAACATCAACGAATTCTTTGTTTAAAAAATATCCTAACGCCTAAAACGCATTGCCTGAATTTCAAAGTAAGCAAATCATTAAGATCTTTCAGTATCTAGAATTTTTTTCACAGCATAATTATTTACTTATAACCGCAACATCGTATTATTTTTTTTGCTACTTTTCTTTACATATAAGTAAGCACTTTTTCTCTTGAAGTTATAACAACTTTCCCTTGAAGCATACTGTTTTTTGCAGTATATATTTTTACATTAAGACTCTTATTTTTTAAAGATCAATTTTAATTACAACACAAATATCATCATATCTGTTAGCAGTGAAAAATTTCTACCAACAAATTTTTCCAAAAGTACCAAAATGATAGCTTGCTTTTTTTCATTCAACGTATAAATCGTTATAGCCTTTCCATTAACATAGATTCTATGCTCTTGAAGAGTTCTTCGGGTTATATAATATTATTATATATATGTATATGATGCTACTTAATTTCCTAAAAAACTGCTCCAACAATTTTTTTACTTCTCTCTTGTAAATCCAAAAAAAATAGCTTGAACAAATTCCGCTTTAATAGTATTTATTTATTCCAGTTTTACCCAAATCTCGTAAAAAAATTAAACAATACACTACTTAATTCTTGAACCACAACATTGCATAAAAAAAGTAAAAACTAATATCAACTGTCCGATATAATTAAATTTTACTACCATCATAACTAAAAATTTCTGTCACATATTATATATTATTTATATCCAGATATTTTGAAATCTTATCAAAATTTATCTGCCACTTATTAGTACCTTTGGGTTTTGATATGAAACCCCCTATTTCAAGAATACTAAGTATATTTGCAGCTCTTGCTGATCCGCCAAAATTTGCTTTAAGCAAATCTTGAGATATTCTTCTTCTTTCACTTATGAGTTTCAAAGCAGGAATTAAATCTTTACTTTTCTTATCAGCAGCAAAATCTCCTTTTCTTTCAACTTCAACAGATACAACTTCGTAGAATTTTGGGAAATTCTGATTATTTATAAAAGAAATTACTTTCTCCGCTTCTTTTAACGAAACAAAAGCTCCTTGTAATCGAACAGGTCTTACTTCACCCGACGGTAAAAATAGCATATCACCCTTTCCTATAAGCGATTCTGCCCCTAACATATCCAAAATAATTCTTGAGTCAATTTTAGAGGTCGTCTGGAATGAAAGTCTTGCTGGAAAATTAGCTTTAATAACACCTGTTATAACATTTACAGAAGGCCTTTGAGTAGCAAGTATCAAGTGTATTCCAACAGCTCTTGCCATTTGAGCTAAGCGTTGTATAGAATCTTCTATTTCTTTTTGCAATACAAGCATTAAATCTGCAAGCTCATCTATTATAACAACAATATAAAATTCTTTTTCCCCACCTGATTCAAGTATTTTGTTGTTATAATCTTCGATATTTCTAACCATTACATTAGCAAATTTTGTGTATCTTTCTTCCATCACTAAAATAAGTTTTTTTAAAGCCACAGCAGCTTCTCTTGGATTAGTTATAATATTGGCATTTGCCGCTATGGTACATGGATTATACAAATGAGGAATATTTCTATATATAGACATTTCAACACGTTTAGGATCAATTAACATAAACTTCACTTCATCTGGACGAGCTTTATATAAAATAGAAATTATTATAGTATGAATTCCAACGCTTTTGCCTGAACCTGTAGCTCCAGCAATTAACAAATGGGGCATCGAGGCTAAATTGGCTACATAACCTGCCCCATCAGTTGTTTTACCAAAAGCTAAAGTAAGAAGAGATTTTGATTTTTCAAATGAGACGCTTTCTAAAATTCCCCTTAAACCAACAATTACGCTTACAGGATTAGGCACCTCTATACCAACAACCGATTTTTCAGGTATTGGAACAATTCTTATTGAAGCCGTGCGCATTGCCAAAGAAATATTGTCTATAATGTTCGAAACTGTCTGTATTCTTATACCAGGAGCCAAAACCAAATCATAACGAGTTAGCACAGGACCAGGTATAATATCTTTAACCTCTGCATTTATGTCAAAATCGATAAGAATCGTCTTTAAATATTCAGCTCTTTTCAAAAGTTCATTTTTATTTGCAGCAAAATTTAAAGTATCGTCCTTTTTTAATAGAGTAACAGGAGGAAGTACATAATTAAATGCCTTGTTGTCAATTAGTTCTTGTTTTTCGCAAATTTCTTCTGATGATTCTTTGCGTTTATTTTTCTTTTCATCAAATCTGTTTACAACATTTGGTCCTGTCTTATAAGTAAAAACATCTCCTGTAAAACTTTGTTGTATAAACAGCTTACCAGATTTGTTTGAATCTCCTATTTTAGTTTTTAATTTTTTTATGTAGTCTCTTAAATTGACAAAGAAACTGCAAAAAAATCTTATGACAGACAGTCTTAATATTTTTACAAACAAAATAAAAGTAAGAACAGCAATGAGAAACAACCCAAGCCAAGCATCAAAAAGTTCTTTTAAAAACGGATATAAATTATCCCCAAGCCAACCACCTGATATATTTTTTGTTTTAAACATAAAATGAACAGCCTCAAATAACACAGATGCACAAATCATACACAAGAAAGACCAAATAAAATCAAGCCTTCCCTTCAGCTCAGATGACTGTCTTATGTGTAATATAAATTGCCACAAAAATATAAACGGCAAAATATACGCCGATGTACCAAAAATGCTAAATGTTACAAAATAAAACGCTCTACCCATCATACCTGATTTATAAGGAACAACAAGTACATAAACGCTTAAAAAAACTGCCAAAGCAAAAAACAGAGCGACCGATCTCCTGTTTATTTTTTCATTATCTCGATTTTTATTCTTATTTTTTATTACTCTATTTTTCCCCACAAAAATAAGCCTCTTAAAAAAAAGACTTTAAAATTCTTCAACATATTTATTTCAAAAAATTTTACAGCTACATTCCATTTTTTATTCTATTAACAATTTTATCTTCTCTTAAACTAAACCCAGCACAGCATAAAGCCGTCGTATTAGTATGTCAAAAAAACCGTTTTATTTTGCCAAACAATATCCACCACATCATTCTCAAATAAACACCATATATATCACGTACAATTAAACCTATCCTTATACGACATTACGCTCACTTTTTACACTTTCTCCACTTCAAACAAATCCTGTCCCGAACTTACAAGATTCCCATTTTCAATTAATATCTTAAGTATTTTTGCTTTAAAGGGGGCTTTTACTTCGTTCATAACTTTCATAGCTTCTATTATACAAACAGTCTTCCCGGGTTCAATAATACTACCCTCGGCAACATATGCCGGAAACAAAGGAGAAGAAGACTTATAAAAAATGCCTGTTATGGGAGATTTTATAGTTTCTGTTAAAAGTAAAGATTTTTTTAGTTTATCAGATGATACGGTATCTTCAACAACTTCTTGTTTTTTCAAAACAAACGACCGTTTGTTTTCATTTTTATCTTTGCGTCTTATGCAAATACTGTAACCTTTTGAGTTTACTTTAAGTTCTTGAACGTTTTCCTCTTTCATTATTTCATAAAGAAATTTTACTCTGGATTTAATGTCATTAGCCATGTTAACCCTTTATAAACTCAGAGCTTGAAAACACAATAAAATACACAAAGTGTTCAAACTTTAAATTATTTATATCACATTACAAAGCCGCTTTAATGCTCAAGTTTATTCTGCCTTTATTATCAATCTCTGTAACCTTAACTTTAACTTTATCACCTTCTTTAACCACATCTTCAACCTTACTCGTATGACTTGCAGCAAGTTGAGAAATGTGTATCAAGCCTTCTTTACCAGGTAATATTTCAGCAAAAGCACCAAACGACATCAATTTTGTAATTCTTGCTTTATATATTCTCCCTACTTTAGCTTCGACAATCATAGACTCTATATATTCTTTTGTAGCTCCAACTCCAATAGAATCGGTTCCGAAAATAAATATTTTACCGCTTTCTTCAATATCTATTTTTACATCATTTTCTTCCTGAATCTTTCTTATGTTTTTTCCTCCAGGACCTATAAGCTCTCCTATCTTATTTTGAGGAATCATCAAGGTTACCATACGAGGCGCATAATCGGACAAATCGTTTTTAGGAACAGATATTGACGCATCCATTCTGTCCAATATAAAAAACCTATCTTTCTTGGCCTGATCAAGAGCTTTTGCCATAATCTCGGTACTAAGTCCTGTGATTTTTATGTCCATCTGAAGAGCAGTTATTCCATTTCTTGTTCCTGCTACTTTAAAATCCATATCACCGAGATGATCTTCCATTCCCATAATATCCGTTAAAATAACATAATTATCTCCTTCTTTCATAAGACCCATAGCAACACCCGCACAGGCGGCCTTAACAGGAACACCTGCATTAAATAAAGCGAGGGATCCTCCACAAACTGAAGCCATTGACGAAGAACCATTGGATTCCAATATGTCAGAAACTATTCTTATTGTGTAACCAAAGTCCTCTTCACTAGGCAAAATAGGACTAAGAGCTCTTTTAGCTAAATTGCCATGACCTATTTCTCTTCTACTTGTAGATCTCTCACCTTTAGCTTCTCCTGTTGAAAATCTGGGAAAATTATAATGAAGCATAAAACGTTCTTTATATTCTCCAGAAAGTTCATCCATAACCTGCATATCGCTCAGAGTTCCAAGCGTAACTGTTACTAGAGCTTGCGTTTGACCTCTGGTAAACAAACTTGAGCCATGCGCTCTTGGAAGAACATCTGTCTCGCAAGTTATCGGTCTTATTTCTTCTAAACCGCGGCCATCTGTACGGACTTTTTTATTTAAAACAAGTTCTCTAGCCTTCTTGTAAAAAATATCTTCTAGCATGACGTCAATAGTTGAAGCTAACTCTTGAGGATATTTCTCAATAAACCTTGTCGTCATATCTTTCTTAAAAAAAGCCCAAAAGATTTCTCTTTCGTTTTTCTCACTAATTGTTACGCATTCTTCAACTTTGGCTATAACTTCAGCTTCGATATCGACTCTTAAAGAAGTATTATATTGAGGCTCATAAACAACAGTTTTTACTTTTATCGGAAAAGATTTCTGAATTAAACATATTGCCTTTACTGTCTCTCTTGCAAAGTTCAATGCTTCTAGTATATCCTCTTCGGAAAGTTCCTGAGCTCCCGCTTCGACCATAGTCAAAGCATCTTCGGTTCCACTAACAACAAGATCTAAAATACTAAGTTTCTGCTCAGAAATAGTAGGATTTAAAACGAGCTTACCATTGATCTTCCCTACTCTTACAGACGCTATGGGCATATTAAACGGCAAATCTGACATGTATAAAGCTACTGAAGTTCCAATTATTGAAGCTATATCAGATTCATTTTCTCCATCATGTGAAAGCACAATAGCCGAAACCTGAGTATCATTTCTCCAATACTCAGGGAATATAGGTCTAATACTTCTATCTATAAGTCTGCTTACAAGTATTTCACTTTCTCTTGGTTTGGCTTCTCTTTTAAAAAAACCGCCTGGTATTTTACCAGCGGCATAAGTTCTTTCTCTATAATCTACAGTCAAAGGTATAAAATCCACACCTGGCTTTGGATCTTTTGAAGCTACCGCAGCAACTAAAACTATCGTGTCTCCAACTCTTACAGTACAAGATCCATTTGACTGTTTTGCAACTTTTCCCGATTCAACAATAAATTTTTTACCAGCAACTTCCATTTCTTTCTTAAAATATTCCATTTTAACTCCATACTAGACAACTTTCACACAAAAAACCCAAGCAAACGCTCTATTTTATTTCAAGCATCCACTTTACATCCTTTATGTGAACTTTTGTGCTAATCTTTTATTTACTTTCTAAGACCTAATTCTTTTATCAAGGCAGAATAACTATCTTTGTTGTGCTTCTTCAAATAATCCAAAAGTCTTCTTCTCTGGCCTATCATCTTAAGAAATCCTACTTTTGAAGCAAAATCTTTAGGGAATTTCTGAAAATGATCCGAAAGATGCTTTATTCTTACTGTAAGAAGAGCAACCTGTACTTCAGGAGAACCTGTATCTATTTCATGAGTCTTGAATTTTTCAACTACTTCTTTCTTAGTAAATACCATCTTTATCGCTCTCCTTGCTTTTCATTGCTTTTTTGAACACATACTGCTTGCTACACAACCTGATTGTAACAAAATTTTTATTTCCTGTCCATTTTTGCGACATCTCGTAAAATAACAAAGTTTTTCATAGAGATTTGTACTTTACCTATAAAACTTAAAACTAAAGAAATGCAAAAAACCCAATATTGAAAATTGTATCTGAATATAATTTTATTCAAGCAATACTCTTTATATCAACAACAATTCATAAAAACAGCAGTAATAGGAAATTAGTTTAAAACACATACTTTCATATAGTAAATTACCACAAAAGCAGTGGACTTATTTGTTTATAAATTATACTTACCTTTAACAAAGTCAAAAAACGATGATTTAACATCAGAAAATACAAACACAAAACGTACCGATGGAATGTTTTGCATGGTTTATACAAATCTTATAGAAAACACTTATAGAAAGATACTTAAAAATACAAAACTTATAGTTCTTCTTGATTAATTTGAAGCAAGCTTACGAAAAATAACACATTTACAACTACAACAGCATTTAAGATATTTTTCAATATTATTCAACGCAAAAAGAGACTCTTATTACACAAGAAAAAAGTTAGGCAACATTGGTTCCTTTTTTTATTGTGAAGAGTTTGGCAAAGCAAAGCTTCAAAAAACAATAATGGAAATAAATCCTAAATTAAAGACTTACATTATAGTCTTTTAATCAGAAATTTGCTACATTTATTTTATGTGACTCTTTTGCGGTCCGATACAAGACAGCAATACTTGCCACAAAATTGCTGAGAGGAAAGAGATGTGATGTTAGTTTGAAAAAATATTGCAAATATAAGTTTTGGTATTTTAACGCTTGCTCAAAGTGAATATGTTTTTATGCAAGACAAGTTGCCTACAATAGATTTGATGAATAAAAATATACAAACAAATTAAGTCCTGTAAGTTTCTTATCTTTTTATAGTCACAACATGATATTCAGCTTTATAAAATAATAAGTCAGAAATATTTGTTTTCTAGCATTTTCTTAAAATATTTCTATATGAATGTATCCCAAAACTTTTAATTCTGGATTTCTCATTAAATTTAGTATTATTCTATCATGGTTCAGAGCTATTTTCATTTACCTAATAGTGATGTATTATTTTAACCGTACCATTCTACAATATATTTTTATCTATAATTTCTATCTGAGTAAATTATTATTATATCTTATAAACCTTACAAAATAAGCTTTTTATGTTTGGCAAGGGCGTTTTTTCTATTTAAAAGTTTAATTTGAGATTCGTGTCTACGTATCTAAATATAAGATTTTCGCGCAGTTTTTAGAAATAGACAGAGTTTACATTTGTCTTTTTCTGTATTTTTGTTGAAGGACTTATTTTGATAAATTGCAGAATATAGAAATGTCACAATAATTAATAATAAAGATAAGTAGAAAAAAAGATATAGAAAAAGACAAAATAATATAAAAGAATCGTTAAGAAAAATAATATGAAAAAATAACAAGAATAAAAATATATAAAAAACTAAAAGATATGATATTTTAGATACAGATACTCCAGAATGTTATATGCAATACTTAAAAAATCAAAAAAATAAGCAGTTTATTTTTATAAAATTATTCCAGACACGATTTAAGCACGACACAAACATGTCAAAACGGATTATAGATAAAACTAGTGCAAAAAAAATAAAGTAATGTAAATAAAAAGCATATTATTATTTTATAAAAACACCAACAAAATTGCCAGTAAGAGATATTGCGCTTCTTAATCCTGTACCATTTTGACAGTATTATATACGACTTTTGTTTTTACAGCGTATCCGCGCGCTATTTCAATTCGACGTGCTCATAAATGTGCAACTACATAATTACAAATATGTATATAATTCAATAAATTTTCATATATTTGCGAAGATATATTTTTAAAAATATATTCACCAAAAAAACATTTTTTAAATGCCATAATATACCAATAAGCAGTTCAATTATCTATAGTTGCAGAATAAATTTAACTACTTAATATTCCAAAGTTTCACACAAATTGACATATTCTTTTTGGACTGCAACATTTTTTTATCCCATCACCTTTCCAATTTAAACCAAACAAATAAACTTTATACTATCTCTTTCTAAATATCTATAAGTTTCAATAATTGTTCTTAAAATCCAGTGAGTTAGATCTCAACTTCACATTCAAACACGAAAAAACTGAACCATTGTTCAATAGCCTAAGCAAATTTTAGAAATTATTCACCGGTCTTTCTTGTCCATTATTCTTCCGAACATTGATATCTTAACTAATTAATACCAACATAGAAATTATTACCTTTTTAACAAGAAGTTACAGTTAATTTTACTTAACATAAAATTGTTATTTTAAATAAAAGGAAAATATGTATCAATGTCCACACGCATCACTTATTGTGAAAAAACACATAACCTACACAAGACAAAAATTTAATTTTATATTTTTCTTTAAAAAATAGATAAAATTTCTTCTTTTCTATTTTATGTATGAATCAATAACCGTTTTCTTATTTTTATTACTCATTAGAATTTAGAATTCAATCACTCTGATATTATTTTAAACCTTTGTAGTATCAAATTAAAATAATTTACCAGTTATAACTAACCCTATCCCATAATGACTATTTTAGATCTTTCATCATATCTAAAAACAAACTTTTATCAATCATAAAAATAAAATTGATTACTACATCTCTAATAATTACTGTCCAAAGCAAAAAACTACGCTTCTAGAATAAAAAATAAAAACTGCTTTCTAATTTCACTTAAAAAACAACATTTTCATTAACACTATATATTTATACACATAAAAGTTTAAAGTCTATAAAGGTAAGGTACGGCTCGACAAAGTCTTCTTGCTAGCAAAGTTTATTTTGTTTGCACAAAAGACACACTTTTATCACAATAGCACCTTTGAAAGAACTTTATATGTTTGTCTTTTAAAAAACTAACCGCATATAGTTAAAACATATCCAATCCAACAAATTTCAAGAACAAAAAGCTATATTTTTGTTTGCGGTAGAAGTTTTATTATCATGTTTAGAATTGTTGGTAAAAATTTTTCATCTAATTGAAAAGCAAACCGATACCGACAAAAAAACCATTGTAGAAAATACTTATATGTCAGAGCATTAAGAGCTACTAGTTAAGTAAAAATTTACTCTCACATCTATTTGTGTTTTAAAAATCTATATATACAAAAAACACTACACGTAAAGAAAAAAATAAATCAATAGATACATTTTACTCTTAACTTTTTCATCTAATCTTATAAAATTTTACATAAACTTTAAGACATATAAATATGATGTGATTAAATGGACAACTTTTAAACTGTCTTAAAGTTAGTTGTTAATCAAAAACCTGTATTCTATTTCATCTGGAGATGCAACATTTAATTCGCTACGAACCATTCTTTCTAAATAAGAAGGCTCATTTTCAAGATAATATATTCTTTTTTTAAGCAATTCGTTTTGATATTGAGCATATTTGATACTTCTATTTAATTTATTTATCTCAAAATGTCTTCTAACAAGTGTCCTATTTCCTTCATTAAAAATCAAAATTAATACAAAAAATAACAACATAATATAACGAATTTTTATTTTTTTCATAGTTTTATTTTAATAATATATTAATTATATTACTCAATAATTTTTTTTTCTGACATATTAATTACGGAGCCAAAACCCCTAATAACATTTCTTACAATAATTCTAGACATTTTAATCCAAACAATTTGCTTTGCCTCTTCTTCGCTCATTCCATTACATATAAAATCCTCTCCGCTTGGTTTTCTATTTATATCACAATAAATTTGTATTCCTTCCATATTTGGTTCAGTCCATAGTATGTTATTGTTATTATCAACTAACGAAACACTCGCAACAATATGCATTTTATACTGTTTTGCAATATTGTTTATATCATAAGTAAGCGGCTGCAAAATATATCTATTAATTGTCACCTTAAGAATTCCATCTGACTCTTCTTCTTTATTTACTAAAGATAAACGTCCATCATTAGTTATTTCTTCTATAACTTCGTTTGTAAATTTTGATTCTATACCAAATTGATTAGTATTATTTTCAAAAGATCTAACATAAACTTTTTTAGTATACCATGGCAAGAGTTGAACTGCCAGCCCATATTGAGATGTATATGAGTTGAAAGTTATAAACAAAATAGCCACTGATAAATAAGCAATACTTTTTCTCACAAAACCTCTATAATTTTACTTTACCACTATAGTAACTATCTTATTTTTAACATACGTAAATTTGACTATCTGTTTATCTTTTAAATAATTTGATATTTTTTCGTCAGAATTTACAGCTTTATTTACTTCAATTTCAGAAGCATCAGCAGAAATAGTTATTTTTCCTTTTAATTTTCCATTTATTTGTATAGGAATTTCAATAGAAGAATCTTTTACCATATTTTCATCAAAAACAGGCCAGGTATGAAATGAAATATATTCATTATTTCCAAGTTTTTCCCAAATTTCTTCACACAAATGAGGAGTGATAGGAGCAAGTAATAGTATTAATGTTTTATATACTTCCAATGATACCCCATCGTCGTTAGCATGATATTTATATAAATACAGCTCATTCACGAGCTCCATAATTGATGAAATTGCAGTATTAAACTGACATTCCTTTTCAATATCAAATGTAACTTTTTTTACGGTTTTATGCATAGCTCTCAAAATATCATTTTTATCCTTATGAGAAGCAACAGCTATAGATTTTGTATTTACAACATCAAAAAGACACCATACTCTGTTTATAAGTCTCCAACATCCTTCTACTCCATCGAAAGACCAATCAAATTGTTTCTGAATGGGTGCTGCAAAAAGAATAAATAATCTCGTTGTGTCAGCTCCATACTTTATAAGTATTTCATCAGGATTTACAATATTTCCTCTAGATTTTGACATTGCACTACCACCGATAGTTACCATTCCTTGAGTCAGCAAATTTGTAAAAGGTTCATCGTATTTTATAAAACCCAAATCTCTCATGACTTTAAACCAAAAACGAGCATATATCAAATGCATACAAGCGTGTTCTATTCCACCTATATACTGATCTACAGGCATCCAATAATCTGCTTTTACACTCACAAAAGGAGCATTGTCATTGTGCGAATCGCAGTATCGTAGATAATACCACGAAGAGTCAACAAAAGTATCTATCGTATCAGTTTCCCTTATCGCAGCTTTACAGCATTTTGGACATTTAACATTTATAAATGTTTTATTTGTTTTTAAATGAAACTTACCTGCTTCTGTAAATTCTACATCTTCAGGAAGCAGAACGGGCAACTCTTTTTCAGAAACAGGAACAATACCACAACGATCACAATAAATCATTGGTATAGGAGCACCCCAATATCTTTGTCTTGAAACCAACCAGTCTTTGAGTTTAAAAATCACAGTTTTTTTTCCAAATCCTTGTTTTTCAATCCAGTTTGAAACTACATCAAAAGCATCAACAGATTTAATTCCAGAAAATTCTCCGGAATTCACAAGAATACCTTCGTCTTCATAAGCATGTTTACTCACGTCAAAATTATTACCTTTTATTACCTCTATAACAGGAATATCAAATTTTTTAGCGAATTCCCAATCTCTTTGATCATGAGCAGGCACAGCCATAATAGCACCCGTACCGTACTCTGTTAAAACATAATCTGCTGTAAAAATAGGGATTTCTTTCTTTGTTGCAAGATTTAAAGCATTTATACCTTCTATCTTTATCCCTGTTTTTTTCTTATTTGATACCCTTTCTATATTTGATTTTCTACCACTTGCAATAATATATTGAGAAACTTGTTTATAATTTTTAATTTTAGATTTCAACTCATTGATTATCTCATGTTCGGGAGCTACAACCATAAAAGTTACGCCAAAAATTGTATCAGGACGCGTAGTAAATATTTTTAAATTTTTATCAGAACCCGGAATTTTAAAATCTATTTCGACTCCGTAAGATTTGCCTATCCAATTTTTCTGCATTGATAAAACCTGTTGTGACCACTCACCAAGATGTTTGTGTCCTTCCAAAAGTTCATCTGCATAATCTGTGATTTTTATAAACCACTGCTCCAAGACCTTATGCTCAATATGGCTGTCACATCTCCAACATACACTGTTTGAAACTTGTTCGTTTGCAAGAACTGTTTGACATACTGGACACCAATTAACATTGGCATTCTTTCTAAATACTAAACCTTTTTCCCACATTTTTATAAAAAACCACTGAGTCCATTTGTAATATTTAGGATCACATGTTGTAATTTCTCTATTCCAGTCATAGGAAAACCCTAAAGCTTTTAATTGTTTTCTCATACAAGCGATATTTTGTTTAATCCATTTTGCAGGGTGTATTTTATTTTTAATTGCCGCATTTTCAGCAGGAAGACCAAAAGCATCCCAACCCACTGTGTATAAAACATTTTTGCCCTTCATTCTGTGAAAACGAGCGTAAACATCTCCTATGCTATAATTACGAACATGCCCCATATGCAAATCACCTGAAGGATAAGGAAGCATTTCCAAACAATAATATTTTTCTTTTTTAGAATCTTCTTTACTTTCAAATATTTTGCTTTCAGACCATTTTTCCTGCCACTTTTTTTCAACTTCTAAATGATTATACTCTGTCATCATACCTCCTATTTTTTTATTTTTCTAGTAAAACAAAATGCTCTAAATTTCCTTTGGATCCTTTAAGTTCTGAGTCAGCTTCAGAAATTATCTTAAAACCCAAGCTATAAGCAAAATTTTTAATTTTACTTATAGCTTTTTGTCTCAACTTTTCATCCCTTACAATACCTTTCTTTATTTCTGAAGGTTCAAGTTCAAATTGAGGCTTTATCATAGCCAAAACAGAGCTATTTCCACAAATAGTTTTATACACTACCGGTAAAATCTTATCAAGTGAAATAAAAGAAACATCTATAGTCGTAAAATTTACTTTATCTTTTAATAAAGCATCGTCAAAATATCTAAAATTGACGTTTTCTACATTTATTACTCTTTTGTCATTTCTTAGTTTGTAATGAAGTTGCCCAAAACCGACGTCAACAGAATAAACTTTGATAGCCCCTTTTTGAAGCATACAGTCTGTAAAACCACCTGTTGATGCTCCTATATCAAGACAAATATATCCTTTAACGTCAATATTCAAAGCTCTCAAAACTGATTCTAATTTTAGTCCACCTATGGAAACATAAGGATTTATATTTTTTATTTCAATTATGTCTTCATCGGTGACAAATACACTCGGTTTGTACTGAACTTGATTATTTACAAAAACATTACCGCTCATTATAATGATCTGAGCTTTGGTCCTTGTTTCCACAAAACCTTTTTCAAACACTGAAATATCTAAACGTTTCTTCTTAATTTTTTCCATTTGCAAACATCTTTAAAGCTTTTTTGGCTATACTTTCAGGCGTAAAACCATACTTCTCCCTTAGTATTTTTACATTTCCGTGTTCTACGAATTTATCTGGAAGTCCTATACATTCAACTTCAGCACCTATACCAAATAACACATTTTTTACACTTTCACCAAAACCACCAATTAAAGAATTTTCCTCAACTGTAACAAATTTCTTAGTTTTTAAAAGTTTCTCTTTTATTATATCAACATCCAAAGGTTTTAAAAATCTCATATTTATTACAGAAGCCTTTATATTATCCTTTTCTAACAGTTGAGTGGCTTTTAAACACGTATTTACATGGCTTCCTATAGCAAGAAAGCAAATATCATTACCTTCTTTTACAACAATTCCCTTCCCGATTTTTAAAACACATGGAGATTTATCAAGTTTGATCCCTACTCCAACTCCTTTAGGATAACGTACAGCGCAAGGTTTATTGGAGTTTAATGCAGTTTTTAACATATGCTGCAATTCATTCTCATCAGCAGGAGACATAATAATTAAATTAGGTATATAATTCAAATAAGACAAATCAAAAGACCCGTGATGAGTTCCACCGTCTTCACCAACAAGGCCTGCTCTGTCTAAAACAAAAGTAACCGGAAGATTCTGTAAAGCCACATCATGTATAATATTGTCTATCGCTCTTTGCATAAATGTTGAGTAAATAGCACAAACTGGTTTCATGTCGTCCGCCGCCATAGCAGCTGCAAAAGTAATGGCATGCTCTTCAGCAATACCTACGTCAAAATATCTATTAGGAAATTCTTTAGCAAATCTATCAAGCCCTGTTCCTTCGGGCATTGCAGCAGTTATAGCAATTATTTTTTTATCTGAACGAGCAAGTTTTATAAGAGTATCTGAAAAAATTTTCGTATATGTAATCTCATGAGTTTTTACAACTTCACCAGTTTTTACGTCAAACTTACCTACTCCGTGAAATTTTATCGGTTTATTTTCAGCGGGAGCGTATCCCTTACCTTTTTTTGTAATAACATGCAATAAAACAGGTCCTTCTATATCTTTGATATTTTCAAGAATAACTATTAAATTATTAATATCGTGCCCCTGTACAGGACCAATATACGTAAATCCCATTTCTTCAAAAAGCATGCCAGGAAAAAGTATTACCTTAGCTCTTTTTATAAACTTTCTAAAATGTGAACCAAAATTGTGCAATTTACTTACAGCTTTCAACACCTTTTCTTCAACTTTTCTTGCCACACCTGCAGTTAAAAGTTTAGTCAAATACTCAGCAACTGCACCAACTTTTTGCGATATAAACATTTCATTGTCATTCAATATTACAAGCATATTTTTTTTAAGATGTCCGGCATTTTGTAAACCTTCAAATGCAAGACCTCCAGTCATAGAACCATCTCCAATAACTGCTACTGCTTTATAATTTTCATTCTTTATATCTCTAGCAGTTGCAAAGCCCAGAGCCGCAGAAATTGATGTTGAAGAGTGACCTACACCAAACGCATCATGCTTGGATTCAGATCTAGATGGAAAACCACTAAGCCCGCTATAAGTTCTTATTGTTTTAAATTCATTTTTCCTCCCTGTAAGAATTTTATGGGCATAAGACTGATGACCAACGTCCCAAATTATCTTATCGCTAGGAGAATCAAATACGTAATGTATTGCAACAGTCAACTCTACAACGCCAAGACTTGGCGCCAGATGACCACCGTTTATTGAAATTGTATTTATTATTTCTTCTCTTATTTCCTTTGCAAGAATGGAAAGTTTTTCCTTACTTATTTTTTTTAAATCTTGAGGATTATCCACAATATCTAATATTTTCACTGTTGCTCCTATAATAAAACTACAATAAAAATTGAATAAAAAAAATATGATAAACTCGACACTTAACTAACACCAATTATTTTTCAATAACTTGTATATTTTAAATATTGCGACTTTTACAGAAATAACAAGTGCAACAAAGCACAACAACAATTGCTGTACAAACCAGTAAGTTAATTAATGAACGATATATAATCAAAGATCAAATTAAAATTAGTAATTTCTTGATATTATATAATCTGTAAAATGTAAAAATATTTCGGCCTTATTTTCGAATATAGATAATGCCTTTTTTGCTTTATTTATATACTTGTATGCTATTTTTTCTGCTTCCTCTTTACCAAACAACGAAAGAGCAGTCAGTTTGTCATTGTCTACATCGCTGCCATTTTTACCTAAAAGTCTTTTATCAGCATGGATGTCTAAAATATCATCCGTAATTTGAAAAGCTATTCCCATATTTGTTCCGTAAACTTCTAATGATTTTAAACTTTTTTCGTCTGCACCAGATAAAAGTGCTCCTACTTTTAAACTCGCAACTATTAATGCTGCAGTTTTTTTTATTTGCATAAATTTTAACTTTTTCTCTAAAATTTTTTTATTCTTCTCATTCCAGCTGTCTGTTTCTAGAATATCTTCAGCTTGTCCTGCAATCATGCCTTTATATCCACTATAATCAGCAAGAACTTTTACTGCTTTGTTAATATTCTTATCATCGGCATTGGCTTTTGTTATAAGATTAAAAGCTTCCGTAAGTAAAGCATCGCCACATAAAATAGCAACTGCTTCACCAAACTTTTTGTGATTGGCGGGCACTCCTCTACGCAAATCATCATTATCCATAACAGGCAAATCATCGTGAACTAGTGAGTACGTATGCAAATATTCTACAGCACAAGCCGCAGGAAGAACATCTTTAGATTTGCCGTCAAAAAGTTCCGCAGCTAAAAAAACACAAATAGGACGGAGTCTTTTTCCACCAGCTGCAACGCTGTAACGCATACTTTGAGAAATTATAGAATTGTCTTTAGGCAGAAAATTTTTTAATGCTGAGTTTACATATTTTACTTTTTTTGACAAATAACTATTTAAATTAATTTTTTGCAAAATTTACTCCTTAGAGAGATTTGCTTTTTCAAAAAACAAAGCTAAGACTTTATCCAAATCGAACTTGTATTTTTTATTTATAAAACTATAATTTATGGTTTTTGCAAAAACTTTTCAAGTTTAATTGTCGTTTAGTTATAAGAATTTTACCTCGACGCTGAAACCACAAAATACAAATTTTATATTCACAATATCACCTTTTTTGGTTTCGTTTAAATTTTTAATAATTTTATTATTATCGCCAAAACAAATTGAAAGACTTCTTTCCAAAATAACCAAATGCAACATGATAATATATCTAATATTTAAAACTTCTTTCAAAAAAATCTTTCTGGATTATTTCAAACATTTCGCCAATATCGTAAACATAATAAGTTACTTATCTTTATATATTATAAATATGACTTTATTAAATTTCTTGAATATTTCAACCTTTTAAACTGCTCA
Source organism: Endomicrobium sp. (assembly GCA_031271205.1). Classification (GTDB taxonomy): domain Bacteria; phylum Elusimicrobiota; class Endomicrobiia; order Endomicrobiales; family Endomicrobiaceae; genus Endomicrobiellum. The sequence goes on along the minus strand of JAISWG010000008.1, from coordinate 11,717 downwards.
AGATAGTTATTGAATATTAAATCCGTTGCATCATTTAAAAAATTTACAACTTTTCTACTTATCCACTAAGTATAAAACAACCACTTCAGTTTTTTAAAACCATTTCTACAACAGTAGAATGAATAAGCGCTTATATGTCTCTACAACAAGATCTACTTCATATCTAACATAAAATATTGTAGTATTTTAAAAGTTAAAAATTACTCTAGCTACAACAGTTCACACGTTAAACGCCACAAATTTTCTATTAAACAGTCGTCATAGACAAAGTCAGAAGTTGTTTTTCTTATGCTTTCGCCAAACAAATCTTCCAAATCAAGCTTTTTCTTGGGTTTTTTCATATGCTTTTTCGCAGTTCACGTTTTGCCATACTTCTTTCACACGGTTTACAACAATATAGACAACCACCATATTTCACAAGCAAAACGTTAACGTCTTCAACGTTAAATACATATGCTTTTGAGAAAGTTTCAAAACCTCGCTTTAACCTACATACACACACATCACACAAGCGTCCGTCATTATTCGTCATCACTAAATTCTTATACTTTATTTGGCTATGTCTTGCGCTCTTGTCTCCCTTATTACCATTATTTTGATTTGTCCTGGATATTCAAGTTCTTGCTCAACTTTTTTGGCTATATCATGAGCCAAAATTTGCGCTTGCTTGTCGTCAACATGTTCAGGCTCAACAAGTATTCTTACTTCTCTTCCAGCTTGGACAGCATAAGCCAAAGAAACACCTTGAAATTCTTTAGCCACTTTTTCAAGCTTCTCAAGACGCTTTAAATAATGTTCTACAGACTCTCTTCTTGCTCCAGGTCTCGCAGCTGAAATTGCATCTGCAGCGGCTACTACGAAAGCTTCAGGACTTGCAGGAACTTCAATTCCTTCATGATGCGACAAAATAGCATTTATCATTTTTTGAGATTCACCATATTTTTTAGCTATATCTGCAGAAATCTGATGATGAGTTCCCTCAACTTCGTGATCAACAACTTTTCCTATATCATGGAATAAGGCTGCTTTCTTGCAAAACATAACATCCAAATTAAGCTCCCCGGCTATAGCACCTGCAAGCCATGCAACTTCTAAGGTGTGTTGAAGCTGATTCTGACCATAAGACGTTCTATATTTCAACTTACCCAACAATTTAATTATCTCAAGGTTAAGACTCGGAACACCTGCGTCAATAATCGCCTGCTCACCGACTTCTTTAAGATGTTGATCCATTTCTCTTTTAACTTTTGCAACAACTTCTTCAATTCTAGCAGGATGTATTCTCCCATCCTCTATCAATCTTTCCAATGCAATTTTAGCCGTCTGTCTTCTTATACTGTCAAAAGCAGAAATAGTAATAGTTTCCGGAGTATCATCAACTATTAAGTTCACCCCTGTGACTTGTTCAAAAGCCCTTATATTTCTTCCTTCTCTCCCTATAATTCTTCCTTTAAGTTCATCACTAGGTATTTGAATAGTTGAAGTGGTAATGTCTGCTGTATGATCTACAGCTATGCGTTGTATTGCAATAGAAAGAATTTCTTTTGATTTCTTATTCGCATTTTCACGAGTTTCTTGTTCAAGTTTCTGAGCTAAAATAGCCACATCTTGTCTTGCCTCTTTTTTCATCTCATCTATTAGCTTCTTCTTGGCTTCTTCTCTTGTCATTCCTGATACATGTTCCAAAACTTTTTTCTGTTCCTCTTTTATTCTATCAACTTCAGAAAACTTCATTATAAGATGATGTTCTTTGTTTGAAATTTCTTTCTCTTTACCTGCTAAGTCTTTTTCTTTCTTATCTATAGCATCAATCTTGCGCTCTAAATTCTCTTCACGCTGATTGATTCTATTTTCCATGTTTTGAACTGATTGTTTTCTTTCTTTTATGTCATGCTCAAATTCTTTTCTTTCTTTGTCAACTATAACCTTTGCTTCAAGCAAAGCCTCTTTTATTTTAGTTTCCGCAACCATCTTTGCTTCTTTTATTATTCTTTCTGAAACTTGCTCTGCCGACTTTGCGTTTACTTTTGCATAAACTAAACGCAAAACATATCCTGTAATTGCTGCTAAAACTCCTGTAATAATTGCCTCCATCTTTCCCCACTCCTCACTTTATAGTTTTGTATGATCCTTTGCTCAGTAACGATAGTTCCAATCGGCAGATCATGTTTTCCGATTGGAAGATTATCCACAATTTGAAAATCATAAGCAAGCCCTACTGTCTTGCTTAAAGACACATCTTTTAACCATTTATCATAATAGCCTTTACCGTAACCAAGTCTATAGCCAGAAAGATCAAAAACAATCCCTGGAATCAAAACTAAATCAATAAAATCTTTTGAAGTAACATTGTCAAAATTTACTTCAGGTTGTCTTATCCCGCAAACTAACTGATTAGCATCTTCAAGTCTTATTATTCTTGTAGCCTGCATAGACGAACTTCTCGAATTTGTTATTGCAGGAACAACAACATTTTTCCCTTCTTCAATAGCTGACTTCACAATAAAATCAGTTATAACCTCGGAACCATAAGACAAATAAATCATAAGAGTACTCGCCTGTTCATATAGAAAAAGTTTTTTAAGCGTGTTAAAAATAGCAGTACTACAAGCCAAAGACAAATCCGAATCAAGTCTGTTTCTCATATACAAAAACTCAGATCTTACTTTTCTTTTTTTTAATTCCAAGCAATCGGTCACGTATTTTACCCTCATATCCTTCTTTTGTAGGCGTATAAAGCTCCACAAAATTTGTCCAATATTCCTGCTTGACATAATGCCCTTTAAAATCGTGTGGATACTTATAGTCTTCTTTACAATAACTCGGTTTTTTTGTATCAAGAGTTGTGTTTTTTAAGTGATTCGGGACATCCCTATTTTTACCGTTTTTAACCTCTACTAATGCATTCTCAATTGCTAAATAAGAAGCGTTAGATTTTGGAGCACATGCAACATAAATAGCTGCTTGAGCCAAAATAATCCTCGCTTCAGGCATACCTATGAACTCAATAGCATTAAGAGCAGAAACAGCAAGAGTCAGCGCTTCAGGATCCGCCATACCTACGTCTTCAGAAGCACAAATTATTATTCTTCTAGCAATAAAACGAGGATCTTCCCCAGCAACAAGCATCTTTGCCAACCAATAAACAGTCGCATCTGGATCTGTTCCTCTCATTGATTTTATAAATGCCGAGATGTGATCATAATGAGCATCTCCTGAGCGATCATAAACAACTGCTTTTTTCTGCATTGACTCTTGAGCTACGTTTATGTCAAAAACTCTAATATCGTCCTCCTTATTTACTTTTGTTGAAAGAACGCCTATTTCAAGAGCATTGAGAAGCTTTCTTGCATCACCACCAGAATTAATAATAAGATATTTTTTTGCATCTTCAGACATTCTGACATTATACTTTCCAAGCCCTTTATCTTTATCATTTAGAGCCAACTTCATAATCGCAGATAAAGCCTTCTGCGACAAAGAATTAAACTCAAAAACAATGCTTCTTGAAATAATCGCTGCATTAATATAAAAAAATGGATTTTCTGTTGTTATGCCTATTAGAGTTATAATTCCTCTTTCAATATCAGAAAGTAAAGCATCTTGCTGAGAACGATTAAAATGATGAATTTCATCAAGCATTAGGATAGTCTTTTTATCTAATAGCTCCAACCTAGATTTAGCTGACTTTATTATTTTTCTTATGTCAGATATTCCTATAGCTACGGCATTTGCCTCTTCAAAATATGATTTTGTTTTTGAAGCTATTATTCTTGCCAATGCAGTCTTTCCGCTTCCAGATGGTCCAAAAAATATAACAGAACCAAGATTGTCATCTTCTATAATACGACGTAACAGTTTGTCATTTCCGACAATGTTGTCCTGTCCTACAAACTCCTCAAAGCCACAAGGTGTCATTCTTGCCGCCAACGGTTTGTTTTTTTGGCTTGCTACTTCACTAAAAAAATCTGTTTGTTTCATAAAAACAAAAAACCCACAATATCGTTAGTTTTTTAGCTAGTCTAAAGAATTATCTTTATTTAAGTAAAAAATACAACGCAAGTATAATCCCTTGACAATATGCTCAATCATTGTTTTTTAAAGTTGGTTTATAAAATGAATCGACAAAGCACGCCCCTCCAACATCACACAAATTATTACAAATATTTAGATTCGCGTAATCAGATTTCGTCAAGTTGCCTAATTATATCTCTAATTTTTTTACCGTAATTATTTAAAATACTTTCTTGTAAATCTCTCAACTTTAGCAGCTCTGCTGCTATTTTTACAACAGTTAAAACCGCTATTTTCTGTGTGTCAGGCACATTAAAATTCTCTTTTTTTACTTCAATCCACTGTTTATTTACAAAGTCTACAACCCTGGTAAAACTTAATTCATCTAAATTGTCTATATTAAACTCTATGTCTCTTCCCATTATTTTTTCACGGGTAGTAGTCATATTACAAAACCTTTACTGTGTCAATTTTTTTCATTATCCTTTCTACTCTAGAAACTGTTTCTTTTGCATTTCTTTTTAACGTCACATATTCACTTACAATATTCCTATTACGTTCATTCTCTTTTCTCAAATATTCAATCTCCAATTTTAATTTATGGTTTTCATTTGTAATTTTTTTAAAATTTTCAACTACTTTTTTAACTTTAACAACTAAAATTTCAGTATCTTCCATGTTAATATTTTATAAATTGCCCTAACGAATGTCAATGTATCATTTTTTTATGTTCATGAAACATTTAAAAATTATATACAACTGATATTTAATCTTTTAGTCAGAACTTAAAATTTTACATATAAAAACGAACGGACAAAAAAACACATTGTCCGTTCGTTTTTATATGCCTATTAATAATTTATTAAACTTTACGTTGCAAAAGCTCCCAATTGCTGTCAACATCTTTTTGAATAGCTTCAAGAATTAGAACATTTTCAGGCTTAAAAAGATGTTTAAATCTACCCTGAGGTTTTAAGAACTCCGTTACAGGTTTCTTTTCTTTTGGCATAACATTTATTTTATAAACGCCATACTCAACCTCAAAAGAAGGCCAAATGCAAGTTTCAACAGCAAGTCTTGCAAGAGACATTGTATCTTCAGGCTTATAATTCCATCCCAACCTACATGGCGTTAAAATATTTATAAACGACGGTCCATCTATTGATAAAGCTTTTTGTATTTTTGTTATAAAATCATTCCAGTTTCCAACATACGCTTGAGCAACATAAGGAATATTATGAGCTACCATTATCTGCGTTAAATCTTTTTTATTTTGCTCTTTTCCTTGATGAGTTTTTCCAACGGGAGCTGTAGTTGTATGTGCACCAAGAGGTGTTGCTCCGGATCTTTGTATACCAGTATTCATATACGCTTCATTGTTGTAACATATATAAAGCATTCTGTGTCCTCTTTCCATAGCTCCTGATAAAGATTGCAAACCTATATCATACGTACCGCCATCACCACCAAATGCAATAAATCTAACATCTTCCGTTATTTTCCCCTGTCTTTTTAAACTTCTGTAAGCCGTTTCTATGCCGCTACATGTTGCCGCGGAATTTTCAAAAGCACTATGAAAAAAAGAATTTTTCCAAGCTGTATAGGGAAAAACAGTAGTTGAAACTTCCAAACAGCCGGTTGCACTGGTAACGACAACAGAAGTGTTCCCTGCAGCTATCATAGCCTGTCTAGCGACTATACCAGCCCCACAACCCGCACAAAGACGATGCCCACCTGTTATACGTTCCGGATTTTTACTTAAATCTTTTAAATTTACCATTTTATATCTCTCCTAAAAGCTTAAACTTTTAAAGATTTCATTTCTTCCTTCTTACATTTATATATTCTACTTGATTGGCTGGCTTCTGGACTCCTAAAGCTATCTTAACAAGAGTCGCATAAACTTCAGCTATATGCTTAGTGTTGATTTCTCTTCCACCAAGTCCATAAACATAATTTACAATTTTAGGAGTTGTAATTCCTGCAGCGTACAAAGAGGACACAACGTCTGCATATAGAGGAGCAAAGGCACCAGAGCAAGAATCAGCTCTATCCAACACAGCTATAGCTTTTACATAAACTAAATCTTTAGCAATTTGTTCCGTTGGGAAAGGTCTAAAAACTCTTATTTTCAAAAGACCGGCTTTAACGCCTTTTTCTCTTAATTCATCTACAACAGCTTTTGCAGTTCCAGCCGTCGATCCAATAACCACTATTGCAATTTCAGCATCATCAAGCATAAATTTCTCATACATTTCATATTTACGTCCAAACGTTTTTTCAAAGTCTTTGGCCACATTTAAAATTACGTCTTTTGAGTCTCTAATAGCTTGAGCAAGCTGATATCTATGCTCAAAGTAATAGTCTTGCAAGTCAATTGAACCCAAAGTGTAAGGTCTTTTAGTATCCAATAAGTATCTTTCAGGTTTATACTCACCTGTAAAAGCTTTTACATCAGCATCTGGATAAAACTCTACCACTTCCATACAATGAGAAATAATAAATCCGTCTGTCGTTACAAGCGTAGGAAGTTTTGCCTCTTCGGCAATTCTTATAGCTTGAATCATATTATCATAAGCCTCTTGAGAATTTTCTGAATAAATTTGAATCCAACCAGAGTCTCTTGCACCCATTGTGTCTGACTGATCACCATGAATATTAAGAGGAGCGGAAATTGCCCTGTTAACTTCCGCCATAACTATTGGGAGCCTCAAGCCCGAAGCGATATAAAGCATTTCCAACATAAAACACAATCCTTGCGAAGAAGTAGCAGTCATAGCTCTAGCCCCAGCTGCAGAAGCCGCTAAAGTAGCTGACATTGCAGAGTGTTCACTTTCAACAGCTATGTACTCACTTTTTACAATACCGTCTGCAACAAACTGTGAAAATATCTGAACAATTTCTGTTGCAGGAGTTATAGGATACGCCGCTACTACGTCCGGTTCTATCTGACGCATTGCTTCTGCCATAACTTCATTACCTGTTTTTGCAACAAGTTTACCTTTTAAAAAAACTCTCTTTATCATTTTTGATTCAACCCCTTGAGGCCAAAAAACCTCTTAATGATTATTTCTTTTCTTGTTCCATTGTAATAGCTTGAACTTTAGCAGGACATTCTTTAGAGCAAATTCCGCAACCTTTGCAGTGATCATAATCTATCCCTGTAACAACTGTTCCTTTTTTTTCATCTATAGTAATTTTTATAGAAGCATCGGGACATGAAATCCAACAAGTTAAGCAATGTATACACTTATCTTTGTTCCATATAGGTTTTATTGAACGCCAACTTCCGGTATTAAAAGCTACGGCTGTTCCAGATTCTACATAATCACCAACAGGGAGTTCCTCAGCAGTTAATTTTTTATTAATATATTCTTTATTCACTTTTATTCCTCCAAAAAGCAAAAAAATTCCCTATAATATCTTTAAATTTAACAACTCTTTACTTCGTCAAAAGCACGTTTTATAGATAAAAGATTCCCATTTATAACTTCAAGCTTATGTCTGAATTTTGTCATCAGTTTGTTTTTTGTATTTTCAAGAACATCGTTAATATCAAGTGTTCCTATTACTTTGACTAAAGCTCCAAGCATAGGCATATTTGGTATATCTTTTCCTATTGTTTCATGGGCTATTTGTCTTGCGTTTACAACATAAACCTGATTTGCATCAATTCCAAGCTTTTTAGCAATTTCATCTGAGCTAAAAGAAGTATTTACTATAACTTTGCCGATAGTTCCTATACCATCTATAACTGGTACTGACTCCATAAGAGAAGGATCTAATATAACAACATAATTAGGATTTGTAACACCTGAATGAATTGTTATAGGATCTTCACTTATTCTATTGAAAGACTGAACCGGCGCTCCCATTCTCTCTGGACCGTAATCAGGAAAAGCCTGAATGTACTTACCTGTTGCCAAAACAGCTTCGGCAAACAAAAGCGATGCTGTTTTGGCGCCTTGTCCACCACGTCCATGCCAACGGACTTCAATCATTTTTACTGACATTTTTTTTGCTCCTTTATTATTTGAAAGTAAAAGCAAACAACAACATCAGAAATATCATACTAAGCTTATCTAAATTTCCTCTCTCCAATACCATTTCTTTTTAGTTTTGAGTTTAAAACACTTTTTTACATCTCCTTACGACCTGCAATTGCACGCGAAATAGTTACCTCATCAGCATACTCAATATCCCCACCAATGGGTAAACCATATCCAATTCTTGTTACTTTAATACCCAGTTTTTTTATAAGTTCCCCTAGATAAACCGCAGTTATTTCGCCCTTAGAGTCGGTATCGGTAGCAATTATTACCTCACTAATGTTATCACTTTCTAATCGTTTTATCAAACTATCAATTCTTATATCATCAGGACCGGCAGCATCTAAAGGAGACAACGCTCCACCAAGAACAAAGTAAAGACCTTTATAATCCTTAACTTTACTTACTGCTATTAAGTCTTGAGGGGTTTCCACTATGCAAACAATATCGCGATCTCTTGCAGGGTCAGAACATATATAACATGGATCATGTTCACTTAGATTATAACAAATGCTACAAATTTTCATTATCTGCCTTGCCTTGAGTATAGAATTTACAAGCCCGTTTACCTCATTCTCTGACATCTTTAATATATAATAACTTAAGCGTTCTGCCATTTTTGGTCCTACTCCAGGCATCCTTTTTATTATTTCAATCATCCTTTCTATGAATTGAGGTCTATTCATGTTATTTTTTATCATCCGTGATTTTTTTAGCAATAGATTTAAACTTCTTAGCTACATCTTCTATGTGTTTTGGCACAGCTGTCTTTGCTATTTCTTTTAAATCTTTTTTAATTTCAATTGCGTATTCAACAGGAAGTACAAGTTTTGCTTCTTTCGTCGCTATGTCTTCTTGTTTGCTCGATAAAGCGCTTTTTTCAATCATAACTTTAATTGTCACATTTATTCCTGTCTTTTTTTGGAACAATTTTATAATTTGGTCTCGAAATCCCATGATACTTTCATAATCAAACTGTCCAGGAACAAACAACTTTATAGATACATCACCCGTAACCTTAATTACAGCCTTTTTTAAAGACTGAGCCGTAAGAGGATGCTCTTTCATTATTTCAGCAACCAGTTGTTCACTCCACACACTTACCAAGTCTGTAGGCGCAACAACGTTGTAATTTTCTTTTATTTCTGCTTGCTCAATCCCAAAACTTTTAAAATCACATTTCTTATTGATAGCACTCTTTTCAAGTTCGGAGATTCTATTTATAAGTTCGTCAACGTTATAATAAGGTTCAGACATTTTAAGCAAATACATTTCAAGAATAATTCTCGGTTGATCATGCCAACGCATCTCTTCCAAAGCCTTTGACAACAAATTGTTCATCCTTATATGGCGAGAAACTGAGAACAAATTCTTTTGAATTTCAAAAAGTTTTTTATCTTCTGTAAAAATTTCTGCTACTTCTGAATTTATCAAGTAAATCATAATCTGTCTTAAATGGTCCCGCAGATCTCTTGCAAACTGAAAAATATTATACCCATCATCGTTAATTTCCTTGATAATTTTTAAAATAACTTGAATATCACCTTTGGCAATATTTTCAGTAACCAAAGCAATTATATCTTTTGGAAGAAGACCGAGAAGCCCTCTTACGTACTCACCTGTTATTTTTCCTGTATTTGTTGAAGATACCGCTTGATCTAATAAACTCAAAGCATCTCTCATAGAACCACCAGAAGCCGTAGTAACAATACTTAAAGCATTAGAATCTATCTCAAAACCTTCTTTTTGAGCAATATTTTGTATAGCTGAAGCCATTTCTAAAGCAGATATAAGTTTAAATCTATACTTTTGACATCTTGAAAGAATAGTAACCGGAATTTTATGATACTCAGTAGTAGCCATTATAAAAATTACATGAGCAGGAGGCTCTTCTAGAGTTTTAAGAAGAGCATTAAACGCCTGAGTAGTTATCTGATGCGCTTCGTCTATAATATAAATCTTGTAATTTGAGTGAACACTTGAAAATTTTACATTCTCTCTTAGTGCTCTTATTTCATCTATACCATTGTTTGACGCACCATCTATTTCTAATACATCAACACTTGAACTTTTTGAAACTTCAAGACAGTTATCGCAAACGCCACAAGGAATAGCAATAGGACCATTTTTACAGTTTAACGCCTTGGCAAGTATTCTTGCCATAGTCGTTTTCCCACAGCCTCTTGGACCACTAAACAAATAAGCATGCAATATTCTTTTCTCAAAAATAGCATTCTTAAGGGTTTGAGAAACATGGTCCTGTCCTATGACTTCGTCAAAGTTTTGAGGTCTAAATTTTCTTGCTAATCCAAGATATGACATATATGCAATGACACCTTTAGCAGTGGTAATAAAAAACACTACATTTTAAGTTTAGCAAATATAAAATTTTTATTGCAATTTTTTTCAAAAAAAACAATGATACTCTACTAAAATATATTTTTAATATATAAAAGTAAAATACTAATCGAAAAAGTTTTTGTATAGATAAAATTTTGTAGTAAATTACTTTCAACTGAAGTATATTCTTTTATTCAGCAGCAGAAATTTCATCTGGTGCAAAAAATCACCACAATAAATAAACAACTTATTGAAATCAATAAACAAATTCTATTTTGGATTCTTAACAAGCTGGTTTATCGTAATATTATTTTTCTTCCTTTTATGAGTATTGTTATTAATTATTGAAGAAGAACATTTCTAATAGCAACAAAAAATTTCAAGTGTAGAGCTTCTCTATGTTGCAACAAAACAAAAGCTTCTTCTATATCACAGATATAATTAAATATTTAACAAAAATCTTTAATTATATCTGTACTCTTTATTCATTTTTGTTCGTATTTTTCTGCGATATTTTTTTAATAAATATCGCATTAAGAACTGTGATCAATAATGTGAGTATACGTTTTTATACAAATTATTTTACTCATATATTCTTCAAGAACAATTCCGACAAAGTTTAAAAAATTTTTAATTATCTATTTATACTACTTTTATAGTATGTCTTCACATTCCAACACATAGTCTTTTTAAAATAACTTTAATTAAGATATAGTTTTTATGAAAATACATAACTTATAAGTACATAACTTTTGACATATACAGAAACTTTGTATTATCAGCTTTCTGCTAAAAATTTTAATAATTATAAACATAATTTTATATTGTATTTTCACGCTCACTTAAGATAAAATAGGTCTTAGAATAGTTAGAAAAAAATGAAAATTTATTAAAAAAATAAAAAACTTCAAAACTGTTCAATACAAATTTATTTAGTTGCTAGTAAAACTTATTTCTCAAGAAAAAAACAAAAAATATAATAAATTTTGGCTGATAAAAAATCATTAAAGTATTTAATTTACACAGATACGAAAAATAACAGAAGTAACTAATGCTTTTGAATAACTCTTTTGTTTCGCTTATTTTGCCAAAACCTTATTTCTATAGATCTGTGATAACTGTATATTTTTTATAATAAGAGCGCAAAAAAAACAACGACAGATAAAAAAACAGAAAGTTTTTCTCATCTTGGTATTATTTGTGTGCACTGACATTGTATTTTATGTATCTCATTTTTCTGTTTTTCAAAAGATATCAAAATATATTTATTTAAAACAACTTTTGGCTACTACCCACCAATACACACTCCATAAA
>JAISWG010000027.1 GCA_031271205.1 Endomicrobium sp. | reverse complement strand
TGGCTGCAAATTCATAACACTAGAAGTTTTAATTTTTAACAGTCTTACTACACTTTGTTTTTTATTGTTTTCTTAGCATCTCTTTTTTTGAAGTTTTTCTCATACAATAAGGTCTAAATTTTTATTCAAAAACGTTTTTGATATTTTATAGGAAAAACTCAAAAAACGGTGTGGTATAAACGATAAATTTAGACGAACTTTCAAATTTTAATAAATTTATATTTGCATATATTGCTTATTTTTTGTAACTTCATACATAATTATTGACGCTGCAACAGCAACGTTTAAAGATTCAGCTTTTCCATACATTGGAATTTTAAACGATGTATTTGCGAGTTTTTCAGTTTCTATTTTTACACCATTACTTTCATTACCAATTATAAAAGCTATTTTTGTAGAACAATGTAGTTCGTTTAAATATTTTTTGCTATTTAATGAAGTGGCAAAGATTGTAATTTTTTTTCTTTTCATCAAAATAATAAGTTCTTTTATATCAACGTTATTTAATACAGGTAAATGAAACAAAGAGCCCATAGTGGCTCTTATAGTTTTATCTGAATATATATCTGTACTTTTTTTGGAAATAAATATAGCTTTTGCTCCAAAAGCATCAGCTGAACGGACAATTGCCCCTAAATTTCCAGGATCTTGAACATTTTCTAAAACTATGAAAAAACTGGTTTGATTTATTAATTCTTCAATTTTATAATGTTTTTTTTCAACAACAGCAATTATTCCTTGAGGCGATTTTGTAGATGATAATTTTGAAATAGTTGCTCTGATAAAATTATGGGTTTCTCAAAAGTATTAATAGCCTCATATTTTTGAGAAACTATGATTTGTCTAATGTTCCAATCTTTAGATATTTCAAAAATTTGTTTTTTGCCTTCAACCAGAAAGACATTATTTTTTCTGCGGAATTTTTTATCCCGGAGTTTTAAAAAATTTTTAAAGATTTGGTTTTGAAATCTTTTAATTAACATAAAAGAATTTTACTATATTAGATGTAGGATTAAAATTTTATATTTGATATCCATATGTTCGCATATAATTTTAACATAGTTTATCCTATAATGTTTTTGCAGTTAAAGTGAATAAGTTTGCCACAAATTAAGTCACTTCTTGCAACAGCTTTTACTTGAATATGTCATAGGATATAAATAATGGTACGGTTTATACACTATTTTGCTATAACTTTTATGTGTTAGAAAAATTGATTCTAATGCAAAATACAATCAGGAGGAAAGCATGGGCAAATTTGAGTTAAAAAAAACAGATGTTTGGCAAAATCTTGAGAAAAATTACAAAAAAACTGCCATGTTGCATTTAAGGGATTTATTTAAAGGAAGTAATAGATTTAATGAATTTTCTATACGAGATAATAATCTAGGTTTAACTTTTGATTACTCAAAAAATATTATAACTTCAGAAACTTTTAGACTTTTAATGGATTTTGCTAAAACTGCTAAGGTCAAAGAGTATGCCGACAAAATGTTTTCTGGTGAAAAAATAAACTGGACTGAAAAAAGAGCGGTTCTTCATACAGCTTTAAGAAATAGAAGTAAAAAACCTGTATATGTTAACGGTAAAAATGTTATGCCTGAAATTAATGCGGTGCTTTCTAAAATGAAAAAGTTCAACAATGATTTGAGAAACGGCAAATGGGCAGGTTTTACAGGAAAAAAGATAACAGATATTGTAAATATAGGCATAGGTTGTTCAGATTTGGGTCCTAGGATGGTTTGCGAGGCGCTTAAGTATTATGCTGATGGTCCTAATGTACATTTTGTTTCAAATATTGACGGAGCAGATATTTGCGAAACTCTTAGGAATTTAAATCCTGAAACGACTCTTTTTATAATTGCTTCAAAGACGTTTACTACTCTTGAAACTATGACCAATGCTTCAACTGCAAGACAGTGGCTTGTGTCTAAACTTGGAGATAAGTCTGTAAGCAAACACTTTGTCGGTCTTTCAACAAACGTAAAAAAAGTTAAAGAATTTGGTATAGACGAAAACGGTATATTTGAATTTTGGGATTTTGTAGGAGGCAGATATTCTTTATGGTCTGCTATAGGATTGTCAATTGCCTGCTATGTTGGTTTTGATAGATTTACTGAACTTTTGGAAGGTGCATATTATATTGATCAACATTTCTTAAACGTGCCTTATGAAAAAAATATACCTATTATTATGGCTATTTTAGGATTTTGGTATAACAATTTTTTTGGAGCTTCTACTTATGCTGTTTTGCCTTACAGTCAGTATTTGTATAAATTTCCAGCATATGTTCAGCAAGAAGATATGGAAAGCAATGGTAAATTTATAAATCGTGAAGGTGACAGGGTAGATTATGAAACTGGCCCTGTAATCTTAGGAGGAATAGGAACTAATGCACAGCATTCTTTTTATCAACTTGTTCATCAGGGAACTAAATTTATCCCTTCTGATTTTATAGGCTTTATAAACTCTCTTGAGAAAGTCGGTGATCATCAAGAAAAGTTGATGGCAAATTATTTTGCTCAGATGGAAGCTTTAGCGTTTGGTCTTACAAAAGAGCAAGTTGTTGAAAACTTTGTAAGGACAGGGTTTTCCCAAGCTGATATAGAATTTTTGGTGCCTTATAAAGTATTTGATGGAAATAGGCCTACTAACAGCATTTTGATAGATAGTCTTACACCAAGAACTCTTGGTGCATTAATAGCGTTGTATGAGCATAAAATATTTGTGCAAGGGATTATGTGGCGGATAAACAGTTTTGACCAATGGGGAGTTGAGCTTGGAAAGGTGTTGGCAAATGTAATATTGCTAGAACTCAAAGGCGAAACTTACAGTAAGCATGATGTGTCAACAGAGAGTTTGATAAAGATTTATAGAGATAAAAGAAAATAATTATATGTGGTATCGTTTTGTGAGAAAAAAGTAAATTTTTTGAAGGGAAATTGTTAGGAGAGTAGTATAAAATATGAAGAAATATATTTTGAATTTTACTGTAGCGCAGTTTAAAGCGACAGTAAAAAATATAATCAAAGAAGATTATAAAATTAATCAAATTATTGAGTGGGTTTATGTTAAAAAAGTGTCATCTTTTAATGAGTTTACAAATATCTCAAAAGATCTTAGAGAAGAGCTCAATAAAAGATTTACGCTCAGAGATTTGAAAATAGTAAAAAAAGAGCGATCTATTGTAGATAGAACAATTAGATATACATTCCAAACTGTTGATAAAAAATACTTTTTTGCTGTTTTTTTATCAACTAATGGAAAAAATTCAGTTTGTATTTCTTCGCAGATAGGCTGTCCCATATCATGCATATTCTGTTCTTCTGGAAGATCTAAACTTATTAGGAACTTAACTAGGGGTGAGATTCTTGAACAGATTTTGCAGATAGAAAACGATATTAAAGAGAAAATATCAGGTGTATTATTCATGGGAATGGGAGAGCCTACTCTTAATTTAAATAATACTGTGCTTGTTTTAAATTCATTATTATCAAAT
Organism: Endomicrobium sp.; assembly: GCA_031271205.1. Taxonomy (GTDB): domain Bacteria; phylum Elusimicrobiota; class Endomicrobiia; order Endomicrobiales; family Endomicrobiaceae; genus Endomicrobiellum. Next base: position 30,622 of record JAISWG010000027.1, on the reverse strand, counting down.
AAAGAGTTTGGTATAGGCAAAAGACATATTACGCTTTCAAGTGTAGGGAATGTTTTGGCAATTAAAAAACTTGCAGATGGTAATTTCAACGTTCGTTTAGCTCTTTCTTTGCATTCAGTTGATGAAAAACAAAGAAGAAAGCTGATTCCAAACAACTTTGGTTTTCATATTGGAGATATATTAAATGCAGGCAAGTATTATCTTAAAAAAACAAAATCTCATCTTACAATAGAATATATTTTAATCAAAAATATCAATGATTCTGCAATAAATGCCCATAAGCTTGTGAGATTGCTTAGGCATTATGAATTATTGAATCCTAATGTTCAAGTAAATTTGATGCCTTTTAATCTCATTGACGGAACCAACTTGAAAATTCCTCAACAAAAAATAGTGCAAAAATTTAAAAATATTTTAAAGCTCAACGGAATTATAGTAAATATAAGGCAAGCAAAAGGTGCTGATATTAAAGCTGCTTGTGGTCAACTTGGATACTAATATTATATTTTAAAAGTTAAGATAATATTTGATTGGTTAGAGCTGAATATTTAGAATTTTTTCTATATTTAATTCTAATTTTTATAGTGAAAAATTGAACCCTAAACTGTTTTTTTTGTAAAATTCGTTGGAGGAGTAATGGGTGTATAAGATAGATTTTAGGCTATAAACGAGGTTTGTGATTTTATGGGTTCCAGAAGAGAGGCGAGAATATGTTCTTTGCAGATGCTTTATTTACTTGACAATTGCAACACTTCAGTTGATGTTGTTTGCGATGCTTTTGAAGATGTTATGCCAAAAGACGAAATCTACAGGGATTTTGCTGTAGTATTGTTTAAGGGGGTTTGCAAGAAAAAGGGAGAAATAGATGCCCTTATTAGAAAATACGCTATAAATTGGGAATTAGGCAGAATGGCTGTTGTTGACCGCAATATAATACGTTTGGCAGCTTATGAAATAATTGCTACGCCTACGACTCCAATTAATGTTGTGATAGATGAAGCTGTAGAAATATCGAAGCGATATTCCACAGAGGATTCGAGTAGGTTTGTAAACGGTATATTAGACAAACTAAAAGTAGCAAGGATTTAATTTTTATCTCTACTTTGATTATAATTTATCTATAAAAATCTAAAAAATAAATGAGAAATATACAAAATTTAATAAAACGTTTAAGAAAAGAGTTAGTTAGGCATAATTCTCTTTATTATGATAAAAATGAACCTGAAATTTCTGATGGAGAATATGATGCTCTTGTAAGAAAACTTGAACATCTTGAGCAAGAGTGTCATATTTTTGCATTGTCAAAATCTCCAACAAAAAAAGTTTCAGGTTACGCTTCTTCTTCCTTTAAACATATAAAACATGCTGTTCCTGTGCTTTCATTGGATAACACATATTCGCGGGATGAAACTGCGTCATGGTATGAGAAAATGGCAAAAAAGTTTAATAACTCAAATTTAGAATTTATAATGGAGTTTAAAATAGATGGAGTAAGTGCAAGTCTAACGTATTTAGATGGAGTTTTGATTGTTGGAGCAACTCGTGGTGACGGAGAAACAGGAGAAGACATAACGGAAAACATAAAAACTATACAAGATATACCACATAAACTCAAAATAAAAAACCCTCCGAGTTTTTTTGAACTTCGCGGTGAGGTGTATATAGATAAATCCAACTTTAATAAACTTAATGAAGAAATGTTTTACTTAAATGGTCAAAAATTTGCAAATCCAAGAAATGCTGCCTCAGGCTCACTAAGGCAAAAAAATCCTCAAATTACTGCTGAAAGAAAGCTTCGTTTTTTTGTCCACTCTTTTGGAAAAATTGAAGGGAAATACTTTGAAAAACAATCCGAATTTTTTAGATATTGTCAAAATTGTGGCTTTAAACTTCAAAACAATTTTAGAGTTTGCAATTCTTTTGATGAGGTGTCAAGATTTATTGATCTAATGCTTGAAAAGAGAGATTTGTTAGATTATGAAGTTGATGGTCTTGTTATAAAAGTAAATAGTTTGAACTTACAAAATGAGCTGGGAAGTACAAACAAGAGTCCAAGATGGGCTATAGCGTTTAAGTTTCCCTCTAGGCAAACTACAACTAAACTTATAAAAATAAGATGTCAAGTAGGGCGTACCGGAATAATTACGCCCTCTGCGATTTTAAAACCTGCTTTGCTTAGCGGAGTTACAATATCTCATGCCACGCTTCATAATTTTGAAGAAATTAAACGTCTCAATGTAAACGAAGGTGATATTGTTTTGATAGAACGTGCTGGGGATGTTATTCCAAAGATAGTTAAAGTTGTGAAAAAGGAAAATGAAAGTTTTTTTAAACCTCCTAAAAATTGTCCATCATGTGGTAGTGAAGTTATAAAAGAAGACGAAAAGGTAGTTGCCTACAGATGTATAAATCCCGAGTGTCCTGTGCAGTTTAGAAGCCACTTGATACATTTTGTTTCAAGGAATGCTATGAATATAAGTGGGTTTGGAGAATCTGTAGTAGATCAGCTTCTTGAAAAAAAGAAATTGCATAAGTTGTCTGATATTTATCGTTTGAGTTATGATGATTTTATGGATCTTAAATTTTTTAAAGATAAAAAAGCCAATAATCTTATCAAGGCTATTGCTGAAAGTAAAAAGCGTCCTTTGAGCAAACTTATATTTGCTTTAGGAATACGCCATATTGGAGAAAAAGTTTCGAAAATTGTTGCTAAAAGGTTTAAAACTATGGAATCTTTATTTGATGTATCTCTTGAAGATTTTTCAAAAGTATTTGAAATAGGTAAAGTATTGGCATTGTCTTTAAGAGAATTTTTTGGAAAGGCGACTGTGCGGCATGTAATAGAAGATCTGGTTTTAAGTGGAGTAAACATGATGGAACCTGAAACATCAAAAAAAAGTTTGCAATTTGAAGGTATGACATTTATTTTAACTGGAGAGCTTAAAAAATACTCTAGAGAAAAAGCGTTTGAAATCATAAAGTATCTAGGAGGAGAAGTGACATTTTCAGTAAGTAAAAAAATAGATTATGTTCTTGCGGGGGTAAATGCTGGTTCTAAACTTGAAAAAGCTAAAAAGTTAGATCTAAAAATTATCGATGAAGCAGAGTTTGAGAGATTAATAGGCGTATGATACAAAACATAGAAACAATTTATCAAGATGATGATATTATAGTGGTGAGCAAACCTTCTGGGATTACAGTTATACCTGATCAATACACTAATCAGAGTAAAACTCTTGTTGGTATATTGGAGAGTCAGTTAAGTCAAAAAATATGGATAGTTCATAGAATAGATAAAGATACAACCGGTGTTTTGGTTTTTGCAAAAAACGCAGAAAGTCATAGAAGCATAAGCATGCAGTTTGAAAATTGTCAAGTATATAAGAAATACATTGCTCTTTTATCTGGCGTCTTAGAAGAAAAAGAAGGAACTATAAACAAACCTATACTTATTTCAGGAAGAAATATATCTATAGATATAACTGGGAAAGAGTCAATAACTAATTTTAAAGTTCTTGAAAGGTTTAAAAGTTACACTTTAGTTGAAGCTGTGCCTTTGACAGGCAGAAGACACCAAATAAGGATACATTTTTGGAGCTTGGGTCACCCATTAGCTATAGATGCTGAATACGGCTTATCAGATCCTATAATGCTATCAGCGTTGAAACGCAATTATAAGGTAAAAAAATATAAAACCGAAAAACCTCTTATATCAAGACTTACTTTGCATGCACAATCTCTAACATTGATATTGCCTTCTAGCGGTATAGGAAAGACTTTTGAATCTAATCTTCCAAAAGACTTTGAACTTGTACTTAAACAGTTGAAAAAATATGCGAGGTAAATATATGGTAAGCAAAGTATACTTCCTTCCTTGGAGCAGGATAAATGAACTTTATAAATTTTTAAAAGCTATAAGAGTTTTTAATTACGTAAAATCTAGAAGCTTTGTTGCCATAAAAATGCATTTTGGTGAAGATGGTAATAAAGGTTATATTAAACCTAAATATGTTTCTCAAGTAGTAAAAATTATAAGAGAAAAGACAGCATATTCATATTTAACTGATGCAAGTACAATTTATGTAGGTAAACGTTCTGATGCATATCATCATCTCTTGATTGCCAATAAGCATGGATTCAATATTGATTCTTGTGGTTGTCCTATAATTATAGCTGACGCTTTGCGCGGCAATGCTGAAACAAAAATTGAAGTTAATTTAAAGCATTTTAAGCAAGTAATAATTGCCTATGATATTTATAACGCTGATGATTTTATATTTTTAAGTCACTTTAAAGGACATGAGATAACAGGTTTTGGTGGAGCTTTAAAAAATATAGGCATGGGTTGTGGGAGTAAAGCTGGTAAATATGCAATGCATCATTCTTCTCATCCAACTCTAAACAATAAGTGTTGTATAGGTTGTGGAAACTGTGTGGAGCATTGCTATCAGAAGGCATTGTCTCTTTTAGATAAGAAAGTTGTGATAGATAAAGCAAAGTGTGCTGGTTGCGGGCAGTGTATAGTAAATTGTGCGTTTAAAGTATTCAAGTTAAATTGGAATGAAGATTCTGTAACAGTTCAAGAAAAAATAGTTGAGTATGCCTATGGGGTTTTAAAGAATAAAAGAGCGGCTTATGTAAATTTTTTAAATCATATAAGTAAGTTTTGCGATTGTTTTTCTTTACCTAAGAATAATTCTCTTATGAAAGATGTAGGTATAGTTGCTGGTGTAGATCCAGTTGCTGTAGATCAGGCAAGTTACGATTTAGTAAACAAAGCTTACGGAAAGAATTTTTTCAAAAAAATATATCCTGAAATTGATTCTACTATACAGTTAGAGTATGCACAAGAATTAGGTTTAGGTGTGCGCGACTATGAACTTGTAAATTATTAGAATGAGAATTATAAAGATAGATAAAGTAAAATTTAAAAAAAATATTTTTAAAATATATTTTGAAAACAATGACACTATAATTGTTTTAGCTGATACTATTGTTAAGTTCAATCTCAAAATAGGTAAAGATCTTGTTGGTAAAGAGTATAAAGAAATTATGTTTTATGATAAATCTAATAGGATAATGTCTGATGCATTGGCTTTGGTTGCTTTAAGATCTTACAGCTCAAAATGGTTGCAAGAAAAACTTTTACAAAAAGGTTATGATAAAAACATAGTCTTGAATGTTATTAGTAGGCTTGAAGAATTGAACTATATAAACGATGGTAAGTTTTCAAAAAATTATGCTGTCTATTTATCTCAGAAAGGCAATGGGGAGTTTGCAATTAAAGCCAAGTTAGAAAAACATGGTATAAATAAGGTTTTAATAATGGAAGCTCTTGATGAAGTGAAATCTCTAGAAGAGTTTTATAAACAGATTATTAAAATAATATGTTTGAAATTTAAAAATTTTAAATGGAAAAATAAAAGCGAAGCAAGAAGAGTTGCGTTGTTTTTTTTAAGAAGAGGTTTTTCTTTAGAAAATATAGTGAAAGCGTTTAGAGAATATAAGAATATTTCTATTGATTAAACAACAGGAGGAAATAATGAGTACGGTGTTGATTAGTGTTTCTGACAAAACTGGTATTGTGAAATTTGCAAGAGAATTAAAAAATTTAGGTTGGAATATAATTTCTAGTGGCGGTACGGCAAAAATTTTAAAAGAAAATTCTATTGATTGCAGGGAAATATCTGAAATTACTGGATTCCCAGAAATTTTAAATGGCAGAGTAAAAACCCTTAATCCGAAAATCCATGGCGGAATACTTGCTATAAGAAATAAAAACGATCATATGAAACAATTGCAGAAATATAATATTGGGGCTATAGACATGGTTGTCGTAAATTTGTATCCACTTGAAGAAACAATAAACAAAACCCCTAAACCTGAAGACAAAAAAATAGCTCAAGATGTTATAGAAAATATAGATATTGGCGGGGTAACTTTGTTTAGAGCGGCGGCGAAAAACTATAAAGACGTTATTGTTATTTGTGATTCAAAAGATTATTCGGTTATTGTTGATAATTTAAAAAGCAAATCTGTAAATGAAGACTTAAAATTAAATTTGGCTGCAAAAGCTTTTCGTTATACAGCTTACTATGATTCTTTAATTTCAAATTATTTAACTTATGAAAAGTTTCCTACATATGTGTCTATGCCTTTAAAAAAGTTGTCAGATCTCAGATACGGTGAAAATCCTCATCAAGAAGCTGCGTTGTATTCAAATGGTACAGAAATAAATAAGTCTGTAGTAATATCTGCAAGACAAATTCATGGAAAAGAACTGTCGTATAATAATTATTTAGATTTGGAATCAGCATGGAGACTTGTTCATGAATTTGATGCACCTGCCTGTACTATTATCAAACATAACAATCCTTGTGGCTGTGCTGAGGGGAGTTATACAAAAGATGCATATTTAAAAGCTTTGTCTTGTGATCCCATAAGTGCTTTTGGTGGTATAATAGCTTTTAATAAGCCTGTTGAAGAAGATACAGCGGAAGAAATAGGCAAAATATTTGTGGAGTGTGTTATAGCTCCGGGTTATTCTAAAAACGCTTTAGATATTTTAATCCGCAAGAAAAATATAAGATTATTAGTTCAAGAAATACCCTATAAGGAAGATAAAAATGTTATTGAGTATAGAACGGTATCTCATGGTATACTTGCTCAGGATAGAGATAATCTTTTATCGGTTGAAATAAAACCTATAACAAGACGTCAGCCAACAAGAGAAGAAAACGATTCTTTAGATTTTGCTTGGAAGATTGCAAGACATGTTAAGTCTAATGCTATTATTTTAGCTAGAGGTAGACAAATAGTTGGTATTGGAGCCGGACAGATGAGTCGTATAGATTCTTTAAAAATTGCTGTTGAAAAAATGAAATATATAAATCATATATTAGATGAGAAAAAATTTTCTCTTGTTTTAGCGTCAGATGCTTTTTTCCCTTTTTCTGATGTTGTTGAAGAGTCGGCAAAGGCAGGAGTTACAGCTATAATTCAACCTGGTGGTTCAATAAAAGATGAGGATTCTGTTAGAGCTGCAGATGACAGAAATATGGCTATGGTAGTGACAGGTGTTCGTCATTTTAAACATTAAATTATGTAAAAGCATAATTTTTAATTAATTTTTATAAATAGTGCAGTGTTACACAGTGTTGAAGCTTCTTTGTTGTTTCTATAACTGAGATTATTTTGAAAAACAATTAGATAATAAGAGATTACAAATGGAGTATAAAATATTTATGAAATAGCTTTAATGATTTTTCTGTAGTATGGCGTTTTAAAGTAAAAGTTTTCGATACTATATCCAATTTTGTTGCTTTTATAATGTGCTAGGTGTTAGTGACGGAACAGTTTACGTGAGTGTTTTTTAAATAACAGTTAAAGAATGATTAGATAATTTGAAGAAAAATATATTGGATAAGAAGAAACAGATGAGATGATACAAGAAAAAAAAAGAATTACAATTGTTGATATAACGGTATTGAAAAAAGACTTTAGAACTAAAAGGTTAAATACTGTTTGTCAAAGCGCTAAATGTCCAAATATCGGTGAATGTTTTAAAAAGAAAACAGCAACATTTTTAATACTTGGAAAAAATTGCACAAGAAAATGTGCTTTTTGTGCTGTGGAAAAATATGTTCCAGAACCGATTGATGTAGATGAACCTTTTAAAATTGCAGAGACAATAAAAGAGCTTGAGCTTTCTTACAGTGTTATAACATCGGTAACAAGAGACGATTTGGCTGATGGTGGCGCAGCTCATTTTGCAAAAACAGTAAATGAGATAAAAATTATTGTTCCTAATGCCAAAGTAGAAGTTCTTGTGCCGGATTTTTTAGGTAGGACAGAACTTGTAAATATAGTTTTAGCTTCAAGACCAGATGTTTTTTCTCATAATTTAGAAACAGTTCCATATTTATATAATAATGTGAGAAAAGGTGCAGATTATGAACGTTCTATGAAAGTTTTAAAGCATGCAAAAGATGCAGGCTTTAAAGTCAAAACAGGAATAATATTAGGTTTAGGTGAAACTGAACAGCAATTATTTGATACTATTAAAGATGCAAAAGATGCAGGTATTGATATTCTTACTATTGGACAATATCTTGCTCCTACAAAAAAGCATTATTCTGTTGTTAAACAATATAAAGAGGAAGAGTTTCAAAAGATAAGAGATTTTGCTCTTTCAATTGGTATAAAACAAGTAATTTCAGGAAGATATATTCGTAGTTCGTATTTGGCAGAAAAGTATTTTTAGAGACGTATTTTTGAGTAAAATATATTTATCTGGTGTAGGCGCGGTAGTGTGGTAAAGCTCATTATTTAGATGCATGTCTGAAGAACAAACTGAGATTAAAAACAAAAAATTAGATTTGGTTGTTTTTTTTGCTTTTGTTAAAGATAAAGAACTTAATTTTTTTATGATGATTTGAAAGCTTTTTTAATTTAAATAATAAAGTGACTTATAACTTTTGTTTCCAGCTAATGATGCTGAGCAAAGGTCTTTTACGATGGATAGAATAAATGAGCTGAAAAATTTTGGGTTGTCACAGCTTTATCAGCTTAGAAGCAGAATAGGTAGGGGGGGGTAGAGAAAGCATATTGCTATTTGCTTTATAAAGATAAAAATATAAATGATGAAGCTATTAAAAGATTCGAGACTATAAAAGAATTTAACGAACTAGGTTCTTGGGTTTAGGCTAGGTATTAAAGATTTGGTGGAAATAAGAGGTGCGGGCGGAATTCTTTCGTTAGATCAGCATGGTTTTGTAATAAGGGGATATTGGCTACGATACGTTTGCTAAACTTTTTGGGAAAATTCCTCAAGAAACACAAATGCTGTTTTGAAGCTGTCAATTTAAGGGTTGCTGCTGAAAGATTTAATATAAAAGCTATTTCAGAAGATGATAATTATATTTATTTGTATTTTTGTCAAAATGGTGATTTTTCAATGTTGGATATTTCAAATTTATATTGGATTATTCCGTATAGTGGAATTTATGTCTGGAGACGTTACTTTTTTAAATTAAAGAAAACAAAAGTTTCTGAAAATTCTATAGATTACATAAAAATTATCGCAAGATTTGGTTTTACGTGTGTTAATGTTGCAATCAAAAATTGTCAACAAGCCGTTTTATATTATTTAAATGGAGATAAACTTGTTTAAAAGAAGTATTTTAACAGTGGTTGTTGCTATTTTTTATTCGTTGATTTTTTCAATGATGTTTTTTTGACAAAATGTATGATGAAAATAGCCAAGTTTTATAATGATCAAAAAACTTGCTTTATATATAAACAAATTTAGATTGTTCAGTTCAGAACTAACTCGTGCGGAAAAGGTCACATTTTTTCAATTACGATTCAATATAAATTCCTTAAAAGAAAATTTCCGACCGCTATAACGTTAGAAAATGATGGTAATAGAATTAGATGACTAGAATATAATTCAGAATTTTTATAGTATGAAAATCTATCAACCTTATATGAGTGTTATAAAACTAGAAGTACTTACGAATATAAATCTATGATGGTTACTGTTATGAAAAGTTTAACTACATAAAAACTCGTGATGAATTATTTTAAAAAGTAAAATACTTGTCTATTATGAGTACATTATTTTAAAACAGAATATATCACTTTGACAGATACTAATAATCATATAGTTTTGTTGTTTTTAAAAAAGTGTAAAAGAATATAAAGCAAGTAGCAGTTTCACAACTTGATCTTTCCTTGGGGATAGAGTATTAAAGATAAAATTTACGATATTGTACAAGGCGACTTGTAATATAAACATAACAAGCTTTGCAACACAAAGAAACTTGAAAATGTTGTCAAGCTAAGTTATGGAGATATCGTTGAGATGATGTAAATGGAGTTGTGGATATTCTTACCAGATGATGTTCTTGAAATTTTTTTAGTTGGAAATTCGCATATCAGTGTTATTTTATAAAATGATTTAACTTCTTTTTATTAATGACAAAACGTTGTAAAAATTGTACAATTATAGAACAAAATTACAAAAAGTAAATACAGTTTGTTGTGAAGATTGTTTTTTTGATAGAAGGGCATAGTATGAAAAGAAATGATGTAAGAAATGTTGCGATTGTATCTCACGTTGATCATGGTAAAACTACCATAGTAGACTCCTTGTTAAAGTTTTCAGGTCAGTTTACTGTTAAAAATGGCGAATCTCAAGATATGGTTTTGGATTCTAATCCTCTTGAAAGAGAGAGAGGGATTACGATTCTTGCAAAATGTACTTCGGTAAATTACTTAGGAAACACTATAAATATAGTAGATACTCCGGGACACGCAGATTTTGGTAGTGAAGTTGAAAGAGTGTTAAAGATGGTAGAAGGTGTTATACTTATGGTTGATGCTGTTGAAGGTCCTATGCCACAAACAAGATTTGTCTTGAGAAAGGCTTTAGCGTTGGGATTAAAGCCTATAGTAATTATAAACAAAATGGACAGACCAAACGCAACCCCAAGTACGGTAGTGGATAGCGTTTTTGATTTGTTTATGAAACTTGATGCTACTGATGAACAACTTGATTTTCCCATACTTTATGCTTCAGGACGCGAAGGGTGGGCAAGTATGGATATGAGCATAAAAGGCAAAAACATAGAGTCCGTGCTTGCAGCTATTATGTCCTATGTTCCACCTCCTGAAGTTGATGAGAACAAACCATTACAAATGCAGATAACAATGCTTGATTATAACAACTTTTTAGGAAGCGTCGGTATAGGGAGAATTTTAAACGGTTCTGTTAAAAAAGGACAAACTGTAGCTCTTGTAAACAAGCAAAATGTTGATTTTCCAAAAATAACAAAGGCTGTTCGTATAGATAAATTCTATGGACTTGGCAAGCAAGAGGTTGAAGAAGCAAAAGCTGGAGATATAGTTTCTATGGCAGGACTTAAGGGTGTTGAAGTTGGTGATAGCGTATGTAATGTGGGTAATATAATCCCACTGCCTCGTCTTTCCATAGATGATCCGATAGTTTCAATGAATTTTTTTGTAAATGATTCTCCTTTTGCAGGGCGTGAGGGGAAGTTTTTTACGAGTCGGCACATAAAAGCAAGACTTGAAAAAGAAGTTCAGACGAATGTGGGATTAAAAATAGAAATGCTTGAAGGTGAGGGTAAGTTTAAAGTTTCTGGAAGGGGTGAGTTGCACTTAACTGTTTTAATTGAAACTATGCTCCGTGAAGGTTTTGAGCTTTCCATTTCTTCGCCGGAAGTTATTTATAAAGAAATAGGTGGTAAGCTCTGTGAACCTATGGAATTTCTTACTTTAGATATAGAAAGCCAATATCAAGGTGCTGTTTTTGAGCTTGCAGGAAAACGTTCTGCAAAGCTTGAAAATATGACAAGCAAAAGTGAAAACAGAATACATCTTGAATATATAATTCCTTCAAGAGCTTTAATAGGTTTTAAAAATGAGTTTTTAACAAATACTAGAGGTCAAGGCATAATGCATTACAGTTTTTATGACTATATGCCTAAAGTTAATGTTGTGGATTTAAGAAGAAACGGTGTATTTATAGCTAAAGAGCAAGGAAAGACTACGACTTACGCGTTAAGCAATCTTCAAATGAGTGGTCAGCTTTTTGTAGGACCTGGAGTTGAAGTTTACGAAGGCATGATAGTGGGGCAGAACTCAAGAGAAAATGATTTAGTTGTAAACCCATGCAAATTTAAAAAGCTGAGTAATATGAGAAGCAAAACCGTCAATGACACCCCTATGCTTATATCTCCAAGGATTATGAACCTTGAACAAGCAGCAGAATATATTGCTCATGATGAACTTGTAGAGGGAACCCCAACTTCTGTGCGTTTAAGAAAGAAAATTTTAAATCATTTGCTAAGGAAACGTTCTTCACAGAATGAATCCTGAGAATAGAGAAATAGACAACAAGATCTTTGTTATAATCTTATTATTTGGTAATTTGTTATTTTGCATGTGTAATCTTGGCTTTTGTTGTTAAAAAGCGTAAGTTTTCTTTGTCGTTTGTGTTAAACTCTATTAATGCTTATTTAAACTTCATTTTGAGCCCAACTTAAATTACTAGTGTAGTTTTTATCGTTTCTTTGCTAGCTTTTTCGGTCCATTTTTACAGCTTTTTATTCTTTCTATCCATACGTTCTCTAATCAATGATAACAAACTCATAGTTTTTAGTAGTGTGTTTTGATTTACACAACAAACTTCTTACGAATACTCAACTTTGTCAGATTATTAAATTTATAAATATTTTTTAGTAACTATAATTTATAGACAAAAGAATTTTGCTTTGGTATTTTATGGCTTTATAAGAAGATAAAGCTGTATTAAGTGATTGCGCTTTTACGATTTATAAAATTATATAATACTCTAAGGTGTTAAAAGTAAGTATGGCTATGTTCTGAAAATCTAATTAAATTAGATTGGGCAAATTAATAAATATTTCTGCTCTAGTACGGATTTGATGTTAGAATATCAAAGAGTGTGGACTATAAAATTATTCAGAACAAATTTGAAATTTCAGTAAACGGAGAAACTTTTCTTTGAACTAATGTTCTAATGATTGGCTATATGTGTTTTGATGTTGATGAAAGTACATTTTAAATTAAAAGAAGAAATAGGACAAGAGTTTAAAATAGCTTCTGGAGATCGCTGCCGATACTTTTATCGGTTTCAAGAAAGAACATTTATAGAACACAGATGATGCTTATTTATATGTGTATTTAGATTGGCGCTTAGATTACAGAGGCATCTCATTTATTCAACAAGAATAAAATGAGATATAAAAAGTCAGCTTGGTTTATGAAGATGCTGTGTTGTGAGATACAGCGGCAAAAAAAGTTTATTTTAAAATAAATATTCTTCATTATTTGTAATAAAACATTTGTTAAAAGTTTGATTTATATTCATTGTGTTTAAAAAAATCTTTGAGCGTGTTGGAAAATTTAAAATTTTTAAATCTCTTTGTAAAAACCCAACATTATTGTTTTAAAATGTATATTATAAGTGAAAATGGGTTTCTTAACTGTGTCTGACATGGCTTATATTTGCGTTGTTGTATTCATCTTTTGTACATGATAAAATACATAAAGCTTTGAGAACTGAAGATAAATGTTAAAATTTTTAAAAGTTGCTTTATATCCAATTTCTTTAATTTATGCCGTTTTATTAAAAGTTGACAGAAAATTTACTATTGTGAGAAAACTGCCCAAACCTGTAATAAGCGTAGGAAATATAACTTGTGGCGGTACTGGCAAAACCCCGATAGTTATAGAACTGTTGGAGTTTCTTGCGGCAAATAAATTCAAATCTACAGTCTTAACGCGTGGTTATTTAAGAAAAAATAAAATCCCAATGCTTTTGAAAAACGGTGCATCAGATGTTTGTGCTATAGCAAGCGGTGATGAGCCTCTTTTGATAGCAAGAAGCGTACCTAATACAATTGTTATTGTTGGCATTGACAGATATAAAAATGCTTTAGTGATTGGATCTAAAACAAATCCGGATGTTTATGTTTTAGATGATGGATTTCAACATTGGAAAATAAAAAGAAATTTAGATATAGTTTGTGTCAATGTAGCCAATCCTTTTGGTAATGATATGCTTATTCCTTCTGGAATCTTGCGGGAAAAACCTAAATCATTAAAGAGGGCTGATGTTGTAGTTATTACTAATTGTGACATGGTTTCAAAAGACAATCTTAATAAACTTGAAAAAAAAATATTTGAGCTGTCAGGAAAGGAAGCGATTTTAACATTTTACGGTGATTTTAAATACAAAAAAGTTGATTTAAAAACAGATTTTAATATTGAACTTTTGAAGAAATCTAAAGTTTATTCTTTAAGCGCGATAGGTTTTGCCGAGGGGTTTAAAAATTCTATAGAAAAATCTGGTATAACTTTAGAAGATAGTATAATTTTAAGGGACCACGGTCGATATGACAACTATAAATTAAATAAACTGGTTTCTCAAAAGGGAACAGACGCTTATTTTGTTGTAACTGCTAAAGATGCGGTCAAATTGCAAAACGTTGATACTAAAATGAAAGAAAAAATTTCTGTTCTTACAATTAAGCCACAGTTTATAAAGGGAAAAGAAAGGTGGGAACAAACAATATTAAAGTGCCTGCAGTCTTTTTAGATCGTGACGGTACTGTTATTTTTGACAAAAATTATTTAAGTTTACCTGAACAAGTGAAACTTTACTCTTATGCGGCAGATAGTATAAACAGATTGCGTGCAGCAGGATTTAAAGTGATTATAGTTACAAATCAGTCTGGTGTTACAAGGCAAATATTTACAGAACAAGATTTGCGAAAAATTCATAAAAGGTTTGAGTTTTTGCTTAAAAAAGCTGGAGCTAAAATAGATGCTATTTATTATTGTCCCCATACTGATAAAAATTTTTGCAATTGTAGGAAACCGAAGCCGGGAATGGTTTTGCAAGGTGCTAAAGATTTTAATATAAACCTTGAAAAATCTTATACAGTTGGTGACAGCATAAGAGATTATTTGCTTGGATACAATGCTGGAGGTAAGGGTATTTTAACTCTTACAGGACGTGGTAAAAAACAGCAGACAGAAATAGCACAAGAAAAAATTAAACCTATGGCTATATGTAAAACTCTAAAAGAGGCTGTTAGTTTAATAATTAAAGATGCGGAAGAAAGCTAATTAACATTATTTTGATAATAGTGACATAGTTTATATGTTATTTTTATTTTTTTTGTTTTGCATAAAATTTTGTAAATATTAGACTTTTGATAAATGAAAATTAACTTATATTATAGCTGTGATTTTAGAATTTAGATGTAATACTTGAGCTTGAGATAAAAAGTTTAAAAAATATAATTAAGAGAAAAGTGCGTAACACACTTCTATCTGCTGCAACAAAAAGGTTTTAGGTTTTATTTTGATCTTAATGCAATGTTTAAATCTTTGCTTGATGAAGAGAAAAAAGTTAAAATAAAATTAGATGAGTTTAATTGTTTTGCAATGGAGTCGAGTATTTATTTAACGAAAATTCTAAATAGTTAGGGGTTTTAGGTGGTAAAACCTTAATTTGTGTTTTTGGTGAACAGGAAATTTACCTGTTATTTAAATAATTAGATAGTCAGATAGTATTTGATAAATGTAGATTAGAATATATCTACATTTACTTTGTGATGTGTTAAGCGCAAAAAGAAAACATATAAAATCGTAAATTTTATGCGTGTTGAACGCGGCTTTACAGTGGTAGATTTGTTGCAGTAATAATATGGGGTTTATATTGCACAAAAGTCTTGTTTGCAGTTTATCTTTATAAGATTTGCTTGTGTCCTTGATAGCTTATTTTACTATCATGAAAGTTTTTCAACTTGTTGATATAGAGTGCAGTGGTACAAGTACGATAAATTTGAAAATATTTCATGTCAGTACGCATACAATTAGCATTATTATAATTGTTTGTGCCTTGCGAAAGAAAACAAATTTTAGTTATAGAATTAAAATATGATGATGGCATTGAGAACTGATATTTTCAAATACTGGTTGCTAATAAAACTCTACTTTGGAATTTGTTTTTGTGTTGTTTTCATACTAAAAAGAGTGACTTTTGCGGTTATGATAAATAAAAAGCCGCTGGGATTTTGCAATAAAATCGACAAATTTATTTGATGTAAGTCTTTCTCAAAACGAAGTAGTTATGGTCGAAAGTATTATGAAGTTTAACAATGATATTGCTGGTTTTTACGCTTTTGAAACAAAATTAAAGTTTAGCACAAGAGATTTATGGGACTATCATAATATTGCAATTCTTAAATTTACGGTATATAGGGGCTTATTTAAATAACGAGAGATATTTGAAAGACTGGGATTTATTTAAAACTCGTGAAAACTCTAACGGTATTTATACAAGATTAAAAAGCGGTATGTTGATCTCTTAGAAAAGGCCTTAATTGTTCAGTTCAGCAATGAAATAAATCTTATTTGTTTCAAATTTGCATGAAGTTATTTCTGTTGGAGAAATTTAAAAGCAAAGGTTTTAAAAGTTGATATTGAACTAAAAACGATAATCTTCGGATGTGGAGCCAGTCGCAATATTGGCGTGCTGTTTTTTTCTATGACAGTTGTTGAAATAAAGCTATGTAAATAAACGTAAATTTATAACTTGACAAGTTTTGAAATAAAGATTATACTCCAGTGGTGTATAAGAAGTAAATTAAATAATTGGGTGATTAGATGTTTAACAAAGTAATGTTTACAGTATTGCATCGTCATGATGAGCGACATTTGCGCTAAAGTATGAACTTTACAGTAGGCGCAGGTGTTGCCTTCTTGCGCCTACATTGCTATATAAATCTTTAAGCTGTGTGGGTTTGGTTTAAACCATACGGCTTTTTTATTTTGTAATTAAGGGAGATAATTATAATGCTTAGAATTGCAGTAACAAAAGGACGCATTGAAGAAGAGTTTGTTGGATTGCTTAACAGAGCAGGTTTTGATAGCGTATCAATTCGTGATAAAGGAAGGCGTTTGTTTGTAAAATCAAAAGACGATATAGAGTTTATATTTTCAAAGTCGAATGATACTTTGAGATTTATAGATTTAGATATTGTAGATTTAGCAGTTGTTGGTAAAGATGTAATTATTGAAAACGATAGAGAAATTTATAATGAGCTGTTAGATTTGAAAATTGGAAAATGTTATTTTGCTTTAGCTGGGTTTTCATATTTTAAAACTGCAAATGTAATAGCTTCAAAATATCCGAATGTAGCAAGAAAATTTTTTGCAAAAAAGAGCAAATATCCAAAAATTTTAAGGATAGAAGGATCAGTCGAACTTGCCCCCATTTTAAATATTGCTGATGGTATAGTTGATATTGTTCAAAGTGGCAATACGCTAAAAGCCAATGGATTAGATGTTATAGAAAAGATTTGTGATATAAGTGCAGTACTTATAGGCAACTCTAATAGCATTGAATTGAAATCGTTGTATAATTTTACGGAAAAGTTGAGGAAATACCTATGTTAAAACTAGTTAAATATAATTCAAAAGAATTGGCAGTAAAAAATACACGTGATAACAAGATAGAAAAATCTGTTCAAAAAATAATTGACAATATTCGTCGGTTTGGAGACAATGCGGTTTTATCTTATGCAAAAGAATTTGATGGCTTTAATGGCAGAAGTATAAAAGTAAAAAACGAAGAAATAGAGAATGCATTGAAGATAGTTGATAAAAACATATTGCATATTTTTAAAAGAGCAAAGATACAAATTGAAGAATTTCATAAAAGACAAATAGAAAATTCTTATTCTATCTATAAAGAAAATGGTGTTATTATGGGGCAGATTATAAGAGCTTTAGAGCGTGTAGCTATTTACGTTCCGGGTGGCTCAGCAGTATATCCTTCAACAGTTCTAATGAATGCGATTCCGGCAAAACTTGCTGGTGTCAGAAATGTCGTTATGTTTACACCTGTAAAATCTGATGGAAAAATTGAAAATTTTATCTTAGCTGCAGCTGCTATTTGTGGTGTAACTGAAATTTACAAGATAGGAGGTGTGCAAGCTGTTGCAGCAGCGGCGTATGGTACTCGCAGTATTCCAAAAGTGGACAAAATAGTAGGTCCAGGCAATGTTTATGTGGCAACTGCAAAGAAGTTGTTGTTTGGAGTAGTTGATATAGATATGATAGCTGGACCTTCAGAAATTTTAATAGCTGCAGATTCTAGCTCTAAACCGGAGTATATTGCGGCGGATCTCCTAAGCCAAGCTGAACATGATAAAATGTCAAGGAGTATTTTAGTTACAACTGATTTGAGCTTATACAAAAAAGTTAAAAAGGAGCTAGAATTACAGCTTCCAAAGCTTAAGCGTAAAGGAATAGCAAAAAAAGCATTAGAAAATAACGGAATATGCATCATAGCAAAATCTATTAACAACATTTTTGAAATATCAAACTTAATTGCTCCGGAACATTTAGAAATAATGACTAAAAAACCTCTGGAAATGCTGGCTAAAGTTAAAAATGCTGGTACAGTTTTTTTGGGATGTAATTCTCCTGAGGTGCTTGGTGATTATGTTGGTGGGACTAATCATGTATTGCCAACGGCAGGTACGGCAAGGTTTGCTTCGCCTTTAGGAGTATATGATTTTGTAAAGAGAATTTCATATAGTTATTATCCGAAAAATGTATTGTTGGAATTTAAAGAAGACATCACGTCTTTTGCTTTGTTAGAAGGTTTAGATGCTCATGCAATTGCGGCAAATATTCGTTTTAAAAGGAGTTATAAATGAGAATATGTGATATTAAACGTAACACTAAAGAGACAAAAATAGAAATAAAATTAAATCTGGACGGAACAGGTGAGTTTAAAGGAAGTAGTGGAATTGGTTTTTTTGATCATATGCTTAATATTTTAGCTTTTTATGCTAACTTTAACATTAAGCTTTTTTGTACAGGGGATTTAAATACTGGCGCACATCACATTGTTGAAGATATTGGTATAGTTTTTGGACAAGCTCTAAAAAATTCTTTAAGGGATAAAAAGGGAATAGCTCGATTTGGCAGTTGTTTTTTACCTATGGATGAAACTTTAGTTAATGTGAATTTAGATATTTCAGGGCGTGATTATTTGGTTTTTAATGCGAGTTTCCCAGCTGAACGTATAGGAGATTTTGAAACTGAATTAGTTGAAGAATTTTTTAGAGCCGTTGTTGTAAATGCGGCGATAACACTTCACGTTAATCTTGAATACGGGAAAAATACTCATCATATAATAGAGGCTATTTTCAAAGGTTTTGGTTGTGCGTTATGGCAAGCGATTGAGAAAATCAGAAACAGAATAAATTCTTCAAAGGGAGTTATATAGTGGTAGCAATTATTGACTATAGAGCTGGCAACACAGAAAGTTTATTGTCGGCTTGCAGAGAACTAGGCATTGAAGCTAAACTAGTAAATGATATCAAAACAGTGGCTTTATGCGATGCTGTTATTATACCAGGAGTTGGTGCTTTTAAAGCTGCTATAGAAAATTTAAAGACAGCGGGTTTATTTGATATTTTAAAGAATATTGATAAGCCTATTTTAGGAATATGTTTAGGTATGCAAATTTTATTTGAAAGAAGTTATGAAGGCGAAGAAACCGAAGGTTTGGGGTTTATAAAAGGTGAAGTTATAAAAATACCTGTTAATGCAAGACTTCCTCATATAGGTTGGAACAGTTTATCAAATACTGGAGAAGACGTATATTTTGTTCATTCATACATGGCAAACATTGTATCTGAATGTATAGTTTCTTATGTAGACTATGGTGGAATTAGAATACCAGCTATAGTCAAATACAAAAATGTAACTGGATTTCAATTTCATCCTGAAAAAAGTGGAAAATATGGACTTAAACTTTTGAAGGAATGGTATTGTAATATAGAGGGATATAAATGCTTAAAAAAAGAATAATTCCATGTCTAGATATAAAAGATGGGAAAGTTGTAAAGGGCGTTAATTTTTCAAATCTAACTGATGTAGGAGATCCCGTTATTCTTGCAAAAGAATATGAAAAACAGGGAGCTGATGAAATAGTGTTTTTGGATATTTCGGCTACATACGAGAACCGTGCTATAGCAGGTGATATATTAAAAAGAGCATCAACGGCGTTAAGAATACCATTAACAATCGGGGGAGGCATATGCTCAATAGATGATTTTCGTAGTATTTTGCGTTTGGGTGCAGATAAAATTTCTATAAATTCAGCAGCGGTTAAAAATCCAGATATTATTTTGCAAGCGGTAAGAGAATTTGGAACACAATGTGTTGTTGCTGCTATTGATACCGACGGAGAAAATGTGTTTATAAATGGAGGTCGGCTTAATACTGGTATAAAACTAACCGATTGGGTAAAAAAATGCGAAGTTTTAGGTGTAGGAGAAGTTTTGCTTACATCAATAAATACAGATGGAACAAAGATAGGATATGATATTAGAACATTGAAGAAAGTTGCAAGGTGCATAAATATGCCCATTATTGCAAGCGGAGGATGCGGAAACGTATTTGATATTGTTAATATGTTTAAAAAAACAAAATGTTCCGGTGCTTTGGTAGCATCTATATTGCATTATAAAGCTACAACCATATATGATATAAAACGAGAAATGATTAAAAATAGAATTCCTACAAGAAGAGGATATAACAATGATAGATTTTAGTAAAACGCCTTTAATTGCGACTATTATTCAGGATTATGAAACAAGAGAAATATTGATGTTAGCGTATATGAACAAAGAAAGTTATAACCTTACGCTTGAAAAAGGCGAAACATATTTTTATTCGCGTAGCAGAAAGAAGTTGTGGCACAAAGGAGAAACTTCAGGATGTGTTCAAAAAGTAAAAGGCATATATTCAGATTGTGATGGCGATGCTCTTTTGATTTTGGTGGAACAGTCAGGAGTTGCGTGTCATACAGGAGAATTATCATGTTTCTTTAATGAAATAGTTGCTTGCAATTTCCAAAAAAATATAATTGAAATTATTTGTTATCGTATTTTAGATAGGGTAAAAAATCCGGTTGAAAATTCTTATACAAATTATTTGCTTGCTGAAGGGATTGATAAAATTTGCAAAAAAATAGGAGAAGAATCTTCAGAAATTATTATTGCTGCAAAAAATGAAAATAAAAATGATTTGATTGACGAAATATGCGATTTAATCTATCATATTCTTGTTTTGATGCAAAATAAAGACATAAATTTAAAAGACATAAGTATTAAGCTCCAAGAACGCTACGCTATTAAGGGTAATAAAAAAAAATGGAGGGAAAATGATTTTAATCCCAGCTATAGATATAAGACAAGGTAATTCTGTAAGATTAAAACAGGGAAAGATAAAGCATGAAATTATTTATTCTAATGATCCTGTAGACGCTGCAAAAATATGGGAATCCTGCGGAGCAAAGTGCATACATGTTGTTGACTTAGATGGCGCTTTTAGCGGGGAAGGTAAAAACAAAGAAACTATTAAACAGATATGCAGTGTCGTAAATATATCTGTACATGTAGGTGGAGGTATAAGAAGTTTAGAAAAAATATCTGAAATCTTTAGTCTAGGAGCTGCAAAGGTAGTGCTAGGCACTCTTGCTGTTTCTAATATTAAGATTGTAAAAGAATCTATAAAAAAATACGGTAAAGAAAGAATTATTGTTGCTGTTGATGCAAAAGATGGGAAAGTTGCTGTTAATGGCTGGAACGATATGACTTCTATTGATGCATTTAGGTTAGCTGACAACCTTGAAGAGATAGGTGTTCAAAATATTTTATATACAGACATTTCCAGGGATGGGATGTTTTATGGACCTGACTATAAAGGAATAAAAAAGCTTTTGAAAAAAAACATTAAAGTTATAGCTTCGGGAGGTATAAAGACAGAAGGTGATGTTATTAAGCTTAAACAATGTGGTGTTTTCGGGGCAGTTGTTGGCAGTGCATTATATAAAAAAAATTTTAATTTGAGACGCTCTATAGAAATGGCAGAAATGTAATTAATTTTAAAAAGTTAAACTTTCTGAATCAAGTGTGGTATTGTTTTTGAAATAATGCACTGTTGTTTTAAATGTTGACATTACATAGTTTTAGTTGTATAATAGCAGTCATTAGCTTAAAGCGCTAAAATAAAATATTTAAAGCGCAAAAAAATATTAAGGAGGAAGTGAAATGAGTGAAATGATTAAACCACTTGGCGAAAAGATTTTAGTTAAGCCCGCAGAAGTGAAAGAAGTAAAAAAAGGCGGAATTATTATTCCAGATACCGCTAAAGAAAAACCCCAGGAGGGTGAGGTTGTAGCTGTAGGAAGAGGTAAAAAAACAGAAGATGGAAAGATAATGGCTTTGGAGGTAAAAGTAGGTGACAAAGTTTTGTATGGAAAATATTCTGGAAGCGAGGTAAAACTTAATGACAAAGAGTACCTCATAATGTCTCAGGATGATATTTTAGGAATAATTGAATAAATGGATATAGAAAAAGGGGAAATTATATGGCAAAACAGTTAATTTACAATGACGATGCTCGCAAGGCTATGAAAACTGGTGTAGATAAACTTGCAAATGCGGTTAAAGTTACTCTTGGACCTAAGGGTAGATATGTTGTTTTAGATAAAAAATTTGGTTCTCCAACTGTTACTAATGATGGAGTAACAATAGCCAAAGAAATAGACCTTGAGGATCCGTTTGAAAATATGGGAGCTCAGCTTGTTAAAGAAGTTGCTTCTAGGACAAACGATGTAGCTGGCGATGGAACAACAACAGCTACAGTTTTGGCTCAATCTTTAATAAATGAAGGTCTTAAAAATATTACTGCAGGAGCTAATGCTAATCATATAAAGAGAGGTATAGATAAAGCTGTCGCAGCAGTTATAGAAGAAATTAAGAAGATAGCAAAGCAAGTTAAAAATAAAGAAGAAATTGCTCAGATTGCTTCAATTTCTGCAAGTGATAAAGAAATAGGTAGTTTGATAGCAGATGCTATGGAGAAAGTAGGCAAAGATGGCGTTATAACAGTTGAAGAGGGTAAATCTTCCGAAACAACTCTTGATGTTGTTGAAGGTATGCAGTTTGACAGAGGTTATAGTTCTCCTTATTTTGTAACCGATACGGAAAGAATGCAGGGAATTTTAGAAAATCCTTACATAATAATTACAGATAAGAAAATCTCTTCAATGCAGGAAATTCTTCCTTTACTTGAAAAAATTGTCCAGACTGGAAAGCCGTTTATTATAATTGCAGAAGACATTGAAGGCGAAGCTCTTGCAACTTTGGTGCTTAATAAAATTCGTGGGACACTCAAAGTTATAGCTGTAAAAGCTCCAGGATTTGGTGATAGAAGAAAAGAAATGCTTCAAGATATAGCAATTCTTACTGGCGGGACAGTTATTACTGAAGAAACAGGTTTGAAACTTGATAGTGCCACAATAGATCTTCTTGGTCAGGTAAAAAGAGTTGTTGTTGATAAAGAAAATACAACAATTGTTTCAGGTCTTGGCGATAAGAAAGAAATTGAGTCAAGAATATCTCAGATTCGCAAGCAGATTGCAGATACAAAGTCTGAATATGATAAAGAAAAACTTCAGGAAAGACTTGCAAAATTGGTTGGTGGTGTAGCTGTGGTAAATGTTGGTGCTGCAACTGAAGCCGAAATGAAAACAAAGAAATTTAAAGTTGAAGACGCCTTAAACGCAACAAGAGCTGGGGTAGAGGAAGGTATAGTTGCTGGTGGCGGAGTAGCTCTTTTGAAAGCCCAAGCTGTTTTGGAAAAAGTTAAAGCCAATGATGTAGATGAAAAGATAGGTATTGAAATTGTTCTTAAGGCTCTTGAAGGACCTATAAGAATGATAGTAGAAAACGCGGGTCTTGAGGCTTCTGTAATAGTAGATAAAGTAAAAAGTTCAAAAGATGCTGCTTTTGGGTATAATGCTGATAGTAATGAATATGTTGATATGATAAAAGCTGGTATTGTAGATCCAGCGAAAGTTACGAGAACTGCATTGGAAAACGCTGCTTCAATAACAGGTCTTGTTTTGACGACAGAAACGTTAGTGACAGATATTCCTGAAAAGTCCTCTAAAGTGCCGATGGGAGCGGGAATGCCTCCAATGCCAGAATATTAATAAATATTCTTTTATACAAAAACCAGTTCCCAGAATTTGGGAACTGGTTTTTGTTTCTTAGGCCCAAGATAATAAACAAAAAAAACAGGACTGAAATACTTCTTTCAATCCTGTTTTAAAAAGGTTTTTAGAACAAGTTTAGATTTTCTTTATGTTTGCTGCTTTATGACCTTTGTCAGAATTTACAACTTCAAATTCTACGCTGTCGCCTTCCGATAATGACTTGAAACCTTCAGACTGGATAGCTGAATAGTGTGCAAAAACATCACCAGATCCGTCATCATTAGAAATAAACCCGTACCCTTTCTGGTCGTTAAACCATTTAACTTTACCTTGTGCCATTACTGCAACTCCTTTTTTTTGTCTGCACATTAGCAGACACTAAGATTACAACCACTTTTTAGTGATTGCCTTATCATTCTAATAAAATAATTATATAATTGTCAAGTATATGTGCAATATGACGTGTGTTGACATATGTATACAAAAAACAGTATTTTATATCGAAAAAATTTGGAGATAAAAAGAGTGATGAAAGAAAATATAAATAAAATAATAAATGCTGTGAAAGCAAGATGTGTTCTATTTACCAATTCAAAAGAAATTTTTTATCTTACGGGGGCTGAGTTTGATGGTTTTTGGTTTTTGTGTGTTAATGACAAAACTTATGCTATTTGTTCTAAGATGATAGAAAGTCAAGTAAGAGAATTCTTTTTTGGTAAAGGTGTAGATATACATGTTGGCACTCCTTTTCATAAAACTATTTTAGAAATTTTGAAAAAAAACAATGCAAAAAAAATGTTTGTTGATCCAAAATACATGACAGCTTTGGATTTTATTGTTGTAAGCGAAAAATTAAACCAAAATGGTATAGAAATTGAAAAAAAGATAGGCATGCTTGATAGTGTAAGAATGATAAAAAAAAATAACGAAATAGATAATTTAAAGAAGTCATGTAAAATAATTTCAGCGGTTTGTAACACTGTCAGAAAAGAGCTTAAACCGGGTATTAGTGAATTAGATGTACATTATAAAGTTCTTGAGTTATTTTCAAAAAATTATGTAGCTAAAAGTTTTGTTCCTATAATAGCTTTTGGAAAAAATTCTGCAAATCCTCATCACATAAGCTCTGATAAGAAATTAATTCAAAATGATATTGTAATGATTGATATAGGTTGTATCTGCAACGGTTATTGTTCAGACTTGACGCGTACATATTTTTTAGATAGGATTGACGATGATCGTAAGCAGCAGATTTGGAATGTTGTTAAGTGTTCGCAGGAAGCTGTATTGAAAGGAATAAAGGCTGGTTTGCCTATTTCTTGGGCTGACAAAACTGCAAGAAGTGTCATAGAATCTGCTGGGTATAAGAATAAGTTTATACATGCTACTGGACACGGGGTTGGAATAGAAATTCATGAAATGCCTTCGTTATCCTCAAATGTTAAGGGTGTTTTTGTTGCGGGAATGACTGTTACCGTAGAGCCTGGAATATATATTGAGCAAGAGTTTGGTGTTAGAATAGAAGATACAATACTTATAAAAGAAGATGGTTGTGAAGTGTTGACTTCAGCAGCATGTTATTAAATAGGGAGAAAGGATGATTTCAACATCGGATTTTAAAAATGGACTTAATATTTTAGTAGATAACAGTCCTTATCAGATTGTTTGGTTTCAAAATCATAAACCAGGAAAAGGCGGAGCTGTAATGCGTGTTAAGTTGAAACATCTTAAAAAAGGCGGCATTATTGAACGTACTTTTAAGTCAGGAGAGAAATTTGAAACTTTAAGCATTACAAGACAAAAAAAGCAATTTTTGTACAAAAAAGGTGTAAATTTTAATTTTATGGATGTGAATACATATGAACAGGTAAGCGTTTCTCAAGAATTGTTAGGAGATAAAGTAAATTATCTTAAAGAAAATCTTGAAATTGAAGCTATATATCTTGAAAATGAGCTTATTGGCATAGAGGTTCCGATAATAATAGAAATGACAATAACTGAAGCAGAACCCGGAATTAAAGGCGATTCAATTTCCAACCTTACAAAGATAGCAAAACTTGAAACAGGTGCGGATATTCGCGTTCCTCTTTTTATTAAGAAAGGTGACAAAATAAAAGTGGATACAAAAACTGGAGAGTATACAGAGAGAGTATGATTAAATCTGTATTTGTCAGTGAAAATTTTAATACTTCTTGTTTTGATGAGGTATAAATGTAATAGAGGTTAAAATGAATCCACAGGAAATAAAAGAATTTTTAAAATCAATCAAGTATACCGACATTGAAGAAATGGAATATCACAACGGTAATCAATCTTTGTATTTTAAAAAATCGGAAGTTGAAACTGTTGCAGTTCCTATTGCATCTATCAAAAAAATTGCTGTTGAAGTCAAAAAGGTGGAAGAAAGAGGCTCTATAGTTCTAATCAAATCAACAATGGTAGGTACCTTTGTGAATGGTTTTATAAGAGATGGTGATAATATTGTAGTTGACCAAAAAATTGGTCAAATAGAAGCAATGAAGATTATTAAAGACATAAAAAGTAAGGTTAATGGTAAAATAGTAAAAGTTTTTGTTTCAAATGGTCAAGCCATTGAATATGGCCAAAAATTATTTTTAGTTGATACGGTGAGTAAATAATTTGTCAAACGTTCGGGAGATAAGATGTTTAAAAAGGTTTTAATTGCAAATAGAGGTGAAATAGCATGTAGAATAATAAGAGCGTGCAGAGAGCTTGGGATTAATTCGGTTGCCATACATTCAGAGGTTGATAGAGATAGCATGCATGTAAAACTTGCTGAGCAGTCTGTGTGTATTGGCGAAGCAAGTGCTTCTGATAGTTATCTTAACATACCAAACATTATAGCTGCGGCAGAAATTTCAGAAGCAGATGCTATCCATCCGGGGTATGGTTTTTTATCTGAAAATACTTATTTTGCCGAAGTTTGCGAAGCTTGTGGTTTAAAATTTATTGGGCCTTCAAAAGAATCTATAGAAAAGATGGGAGACAAAATAACTGCTATTGAACTTATGAGAAAATCAGGCGTTCCTGTGATTCCAGGCTCCGACGGTCTTATAAGCGCTAATGATCCTAAAATTTTTGCTATAGCAAAAAAGATAGGGTATCCTGTGATAATTAAAGCCACAGCGGGTGGTGGCGGGAAGGGAATGAGAATAGTAAATTCTGAGGAAACTCTTCAAAATGCTGTTGTAATGGCTCAAACTGAAGCCAAAGCTGCATTTGATAATCCTGATGTGTATATGGAAAAATATATTGATGACCCTCATCATATAGAATTTCAAATTCTTGGGGATAAATACGGCAAAATCGCTTATTTGCCTGAGAGAGATTGTTCAATCCAAAGAAGGCATCAAAAACTTGTTGAAGAGAGTCCTTCTACTTTAATAAGCGAATCTCTCAGAAAAAAAATGGGAAAAGCTGCAAGGAATGCCGCCGCTGCGATTAGATATGTTACCGTAGGCACGGTAGAATTTTTAGTAGATAAGAAAGGTCATTTTTATTTCATAGAAATGAACACTAGAATTCAGGTTGAGCATCCTATAACTGAAATGGTTACAGGGATAGATCTTCTAAAAGAACAAATAAAGCTTGCTGCAGGAGAAAAACTTTCTGTTGTTTCTGAAAAAGTAAAAATATTAGGTCATGCTATAGAGTGTAGAATAAATGCTGAAGATCCAGATAAAGATTTTATCCCGTCACCTGGTGAAATAGGTAAATTATATTTGCCTGGAGGTCCGGGAATCAGAATTGATACGCATGTTTATTCAGGATACACAATTCCTTCATTTTATGATAGTTTACTAGCAAAGGTTATATCTTTTGGAGTAGATAGAAACGAATCTATTGCAAGAATGCAGAGGGCTTTGAGAGAAGTGGAAATAAAAAATGTTAAAAATACATCTTCTCTGCATATTGAGATTATGAATAGCGAGCAGTTTCGCAAAGGAAGTGTAAGTACAGACTTTCTTTCAAAGTATATATTTGGGAATAAAAATGGGAATAATGGAAAATAATGACAAAGAAATAATTAAAGCTCTTATAAACGATAGCATTGAAGCAAAGAAAAAAATGCTTGAAGTTGCTCAGCTTGGATATATTTATAAAGTCGTAAATAAAATTGTTGAAACTTATAAAAACAATAGAAAGGTTATTATATGCGGAAATGGTGGATCTGCTTCTGATGCTTTGCATTTTTCTGCGGAAATGGTAGTTCGTTTTGAAAAAAACAGAGCAGCTCTTGCGTCTATTGCTCTAAATGAAAACGTATCTTCTTTGACTGCAATAGGCAATGATTTTGCCTATGACTATTCTTTTAGCAGACAGTTGGAAGCTTTTGCTCAAGAAGGAGATATTTTCGTAGTTATATCAACAAGCGGTAATTCAAAAAATATTATAAATGCTTTGGAATTCGCTAAAAAATTGGACATATTTACGATAGGAATGACAAATTCTGATGGCGGAAAGGTGAAGCGTATGTGTGATTTGTGCTATTGTGCGCCGTCTAAAGTTACAGCAAGAACGCAAGAGTGTCATATACTTTTGATACATATAATAGCTAAATTTGTTGAAGAGAAAATCTTTATCTAAAATAAATATATTAATGAATTAGTGCTTTTTTAAGCATTGTTTTGTTAAAGTTACTCTCTAAAATTTTGTACTAAAACACTATTAAGGCAAAAAAAAACATTCGTCTACTCCAAAAAGCACAGTAGTAATATAAAAAGATTTATACCTAAAATCTTCTTGTGTAAATATTTGAAATATGAACTTCTATCATCGGATTGAGATTGTTGCTGCAAAGTGTTTATTATGCTAATCGATTTATACATGTATAAATTCACAAATTTTTTATAACAGTTCTTGAATTTATCTATAACTTTGTCTTTATGATTTGACTGAAAAAACTAAACTTCAATTTTTAATTCTTTTGCAAAGCTGCTAATTGCTTCTCAATCTCAGAAAGATTGATAGTTTCATATATTTTAGCTTCTCTTTTACCAAGTACATTTATTATATTTTGACCATTTTAATACACAAGTTTTTTCTTCTTTTTGCCTTTTTCATAAGTATTAGAAATTGTTTTGGTTATTTTTATCTAAATTAAATGTTGCCAAATTCAGAGTTTTTTCCGCTTTGCTATATGTTTCTCTCTTATTCACGTATAGTTTTAAAACTTCAAAGAAAGTTATATTTTTCAAGGAGCATATTTCTATTGTTATAGTTTTTCACCATGTAAAAATTTCTATAATGAGTTATAGTTTTTTTTAAGTGTATAGTGTGTAAATGTGATTGAAGCTTAATACAATCCTGAGCCTATTAATCAAGATCTTTTTACGATATAATTTAACTTAATTATAAAATTATAATCAAAATAAAAGTATATTCTATAATTTTTACAATCCGTTTCTTATCTGCATTTCAGGAAGAGACTCTAAGAAAGAAGTGTTATATATAACAATTTAAGCTGATAAAATCCAGTATATTTTCTATTGGTTATGTTTAAGTGCAAGTCTTACTGCTTACTTAAGAATTTATCATAGCAAAAAGTGTTGTCGGTATTTGAATAAAATCAACTCTATTCTATATAAGTTGTGGTGGTGAAAATCCAGCTATATTTACAGATAACCATACAGTATGAAAGAGATTTATTATGCTTTTGTCACATTATCTTCACTGACATGTATAACGAGTATGATTTTCATATTGTAACTGTGTTGTCCAAATAAATTTACTAAATTTAAATGTGGCTTTGCGATATTTGTATCAGCAAGATATAAAAGATGTTATCTTGTAAATAGATTTTGACAAGAGAATATTCCTATAACAAACACGCAAGTATGATAAGATATGAAAAAATTTTGTAAATTTATCTAAGAAAATGTTCAAAATACGACAAAAAGTTGGATTATTTGTACAAAAGAACGAACATTTATGCGGTTTTGGATTATTTTTTTTGTACTTGAAAGATTTTTTCTTGTGGGTTGTTCTATTTAATTCGTACATAAGTCAATCTTATTTTTTCAGTATTTATTTTGTCATCAAGATAGCCTTTTGATAAGAATTTATATCGAACTATTTTTTTGTAAAACGTTTTGTTTATGTATAGTTTATAAGGTATTTTGTCTAGAGATGTTATAGAATTTAGCTTTCCCGATATTATAGCTCTTGTTTTTGAAAGCGTTAATGCCAAAAATTATGAGATGGTTAGAGAATTTTTAACTAATACGAAGAATATTTTGTACAATAACGACTGTTTAAATATAAAAAAATTTATCGGGTAGAGTATAATACCTATAAATATTAACTTATATTTTAATTTGCTTTGTTTATAAAATCAGTATTTATATTGTATATGTTCAAACTTTTATTATTGAAAACGTGTCTAAATGAGAAAATTATTTTTTATGATTTCAACAACAGAATTGTCTATTTCAATATAAATCACAGTCTTATTAACTTTATGCAAAGTGGATATATGGTCGAAATTTTAGAATGTAAAATTTTATTGTCAAGTGAAAAAACATATTTTATTTGATAGAAAACAGTATTCGTTATTTCTCTACGACAATATAACTTGTTTTCTATAAAAAGAATAACTGCATTCTTCTATTGTCGTATCTGGGAAATTTATATTGATAGATATCTATTAATTTTTTTATATAGTTTCGAAAATAGTAACGAGAAAAACAGAGGAAGATGGGCAATATAAATGATTTTTAATGTTAACAAGCTAATATTAACGAGAAGAGTATATGCAGTAAAAGTATTTTAATTTCTAAAATTTAAAATAGGAATAAAGAGTATAAATAGGTAGCTTATATTGTTGTTGAGCTCTGGTATATTAGCCAAGTTTAAGAGAATAATACAACTCTGTATTTTTGATCAGTTAGATTTATAGTCCAAGAGAAATTCTGTCTATGAAGTTTATATGAGGTTTTTTATACTGGGCATAAA
>JAISWG010000010.1 GCA_031271205.1 Endomicrobium sp. | reverse complement strand
AGATAAGATTATAGAATTCTTGTATTACGGTTCTATTAAAACAGAGGAGAAAAACCTATGAATCTTTCTAAATTTACAATTAAGTCCCAAGAGGCGCTGGCGGATGCACAAAATATAGCGTCTGAGTATGGTAATCAAGAAATTACTACCGAGCATACTTTGTATGCTTTAGTTAAACAGCAAGATGGTATAGTTGGAGCAATTATAAAGAAAAGTGCTGTTGTTGGTCAGGAAGATATGCTGTTTTTAAATATATCAAAAGATTTGGTTTCTGAGATAGAAAAAAAAGTAAAAGTTTTAGGTGGAAATCTACATCTTTCTCAGGGACTTACAAAGATTTTAAACAATTCCGAAAAATTGGCAAAAAATTTGAAAGATGATTATGTTTCTACGGAGCATATACTTATTGCGATGGCTGAGGAATCTTCAGAAACAGCTTCAAAAATACTTAAAAAATACGGACTTACAAAAGATGTTATTCTAAAAAACCTTATAAGCATAAAGGGTGATCAGAGAGTAAGTGACCAAAACCCTGAAGATAAATACCAAGCTTTAGAGAAATATGGCAAAGATTTAACTGATTTAGCTAAACGAGGTAAACTCGATCCAGTAATAGGTAGAGATGAAGAAATTCGTAGATGCGTGCAGGTATTATCTAGAAGAACAAAGAATAATCCTGTAATAATTGGCGAGCCTGGAGTAGGAAAAACTGCCATAGTTGAAGGTTTGTCTCAACGTGTAGTTTCGTGTGATGTTCCCGAGAGTTTGAAAGACAAAAAAGTTATAGCTTTAGATTTAGGAGCTTTGATTGCAGGGGCTAAATATAGAGGAGAATTTGAGGATAGACTAAAGGCAGTGCTTAAAGAAATTAATGTTATGAGAGGCAGGATAATTCTTTTTATAGATGAACTACACACGATAGTTGGAGCAGGCTCTTCTGAAGGAGCTGTTGACGCGGCAAATATATTAAAGCCTATGCTTGCCAGAGGTGAGCTTAAGCTTGTCGGTGCTACTACATTAGATGAATATAGGAAATATATTGAAAAAGATGCAGCTTTGGAAAGGCGTTTTCAACCCGTTTATATAGGTGAACCGTCTGTTGAAGATACGATAGCAATTCTCAGAGGAATTAAGGAAAAATACGAAGTTCACCATGGGGTAAAAATAAAAGATTCGGCTTTGGTTGCTGCGGCAACTCTTAGTGCAAGATATATAACAGATAGATATTTGCCAGACAAAGCTATAGATTTGGTTGATGAGTCCGCAAGTAAAATCAGAATAGAAATAGATTCTATGCCTACGGAACTTGATGCTGTAGAGCGCAAGATAAGGCAGCTTGAGATTGAAAAGCAGGCGGTAAAAAAAGAAAATGATGTTGCATCAAAAGAGCGTCTTGCAAACATGGAAAAGGAAATAGATAAGCTAAGGCAAGATTTAGCTGATATGAAATTTCATTGGGAAAAAGAAAAGTTTTCAATTTTGCAAATCAGACGTTTGAAAGAAGACATTGAAAATATGAAGATTGAGGAGCAGAAAGCTGAAAGAAATGGTGATTTAAATGCTGTTGCTGAATTTCGCTATGGCAAAATCCCAAATATGCAAAAACAGTTGGAAGAAGAAAACAAAAAACTTCTTAAGCTTCAAAATGAAAAAAAAATGTTAAAAGAAGAAGTTGACGAAGAGAATATCGCTGAAATTGTAAGCAAATGGACTGGCATTCCAGTCATGCGTATGATGGAAGGAGAAATGCAGAAGCTTCTTAAAATGGAAGACAGACTTCATGAGAGGGTCATAGGTCAAGACGAAGCGGTAACTGCAATATCAAATGCTATTCGCCGTTCTCGTTCGGGGCTTTCTGATCAAAATAAACCCATAGGTTCATTTTTGTTTTTAGGTCCTACCGGTGTTGGTAAAACTGAGTTGGCAAAATCTTTAGCCAAATTTTTATTTGATGACGAAAAAAATATAACTAGAATAGATATGTCTGAATATATGGAAAAACATAGTGTTGCTCGTCTTATAGGTGCCCCTCCTGGATATGTTGGTTTTGACAATGGAGGTCAGCTTACTGAAGCTGTAAGAAGAAGGCCGTACTGTGTTGTTTTGTTTGACGAAATTGAAAAGGCAAATCTTGAAATATTTAATATTATGCTTCAATTGTTTGACGATGGCAGACTTACTGATGGTCAAGGAAGAACTGT
Organism: Endomicrobium sp.; assembly: GCA_031271205.1. Taxonomy (GTDB): domain Bacteria; phylum Elusimicrobiota; class Endomicrobiia; order Endomicrobiales; family Endomicrobiaceae; genus Endomicrobiellum. Next base: position 1,054 of record JAISWG010000010.1, on the reverse strand, counting down.
TGATTTTAAAAATACTGTTATAATAATGACGTCAAATATCGCTTCTCAATATATTCAAGAATATAAAAATTACAAAGATATGAAAAATAAAGTAATGCAGGAGCTGCATAAATATTTTAGACCTGAATTTTTAAACAGAATAGACGAGACTATAATATTTCAAAATTTAGGCGAGAAAGAGTTAAGCAGAATTATTGATATACAGCTTAAATTTTTTAAAAAACGTTTAGACAACAGAAAAATACATGTTGAACTTACGGATAAAGCAAAAGATTTTATTTTATCAAAAGGCTACGATCCCTCGTTTGGAGTCAGACCTTTAAAAAGAGCAATACAGATATATTTACTAAATCCTCTTTCTTCAAAATTGATTGCTGGTGAGTTTAAAGAGGGCGATAAAATTACTGTTGATTTTACAAGAAACAATGAAGAGAGTCTGGAATTAAAAAAAAAGTAACATTTGAATTATAAAATATAAACTTTACATAGTTTTTTTTGATCACAAGAGATCGATTTTTTGCATGTTTATAGAATTATTGAAATTGTTTGTGTAAGCGTTTGCAGTGATATTGCCCAAATTTGTGGCTTTTATAAATTTATTTCACAGGTAGCAATTCATTTGTAGTTTTTTTTGAAACATTCTGTTGTTCATCAATGAAAAATAATTCATGAAACTTTGTTGCCATTTTGATAAATATAAAAAATGATTACAGTAATTAACGATATTATTTTCCTTTTCTTGCTTTTTGTTTTCTACAGTAAGGTGTTAAAATAAAATAAATATAACATTAAGAATAAGATAAAATAGCAGTAGGAAATAAAACGACACGTTTTATTTTTATGTATGATTTATATAATATAAAAAACAGCTGAGAGATTATTAAATTCTGTTAAATATATCTTAAATTTGCTTCTCATAATGTGGTAAATTGCGTTCTTAAGAAAAGTATGACAGAGAATAATGATCAAAATTATATTTGTGTTGTCGAGCTAAAATTTTTGGTTAAAAAAAGCGATTCCAAAATTTTAGCATATCCTGAAGAAACGTCTCTTT
>JAISWG010000004.1 GCA_031271205.1 Endomicrobium sp. | reverse complement strand
TCCACAGTGGCTTTAAATATTTTAACACTCTCTACCTTATTTAAAAACTTTAATTCTATCTCATTTTCGTACTCATTCAGTTTCTCTTTTCACACACATCATATATTATATAGCTCTTCATCGTATAATTTATCACGCTTTCTTCACCTTTTGTATATATCTTTTTTTCATTTCATTGCTTTTATAGTTCCATTATCTATCACCCCCCCTTTTTTTTATATACTTAACTTTACATTTTTCAATCGCAATTTATTTATATTATTATGCTTTTACTTGTGTCTCCAACAACAAGTCAAAAATAATTTTATCCAAAATCTCATTTGTAAAACTCAATTTAAATCTTGTACCCATCGAAATATTATCTACATCCAAAAAAATATACATACCTGCATTTCAGAGAACTATTATGCTAGTTTAGAAGTTTCCTTTTGTGAATGTCCACAAAATCAGAAGCTTTAACAAAACTTGTCTTGACAGTTTCTCTTGCTTTTGCCATACTCACAATCACATCTAAGATTTTCGTCATCTTTTATCATCAATGAAACAACCATGATTACATTTATTTTCTCATACTCAAACCTTTATAAATCTACTAAGCTACAAATTTTTTACATTAAAACGAAATAACAATCTTACAAATTCTCTCACAAACATCTTTGTTCTCGTCTATCCCAGCTTAACTGTATATATACTAATATATTTATCTTTATAAGGCTTGTAAATAAATTTTATATTCTTCTACAACTTTCATCAAAAAAAACCTCTATAAAACTTAAGTAGTATTTTTAATTTACTTTTAATATTCTCTCTAGCCAAAAATATATTTTTACACTTGCATATAAATCTTTCTAAATTTGATTTGCATTGTTTAATCCACAAAATCTATTCTTCTTTCACATTTAGCTATTTATATAGTTTCTTCAAGCCATTCTACTTGAAAAATATTCCCAGTTTTGAGCAAAACAACACAACTATACCCAAAAAGTACCCTTGCGTACTTCATGTAGCTTTTATAAGTCGCTAAATCAATATATTTATTATAGATATTAAATTCTCATTTTGTCATCTGGTTTTTATGTGCGATTACTAAAATATAACAATAGAGTTTTAACACCAAGACAGACAAATTACGAAGATTAGCAAACGTAATATCTTTTTTAAATCTTTAAACGATTGAAACCCTCATCTAATACTTTTCTATACTTCTGCAGCACTTTTTATATTTTCTGCCACTACCACAGGGGCAAAAATCATTTCTACCTATATTATTTAAATCCTGAGGTTTAGTTTTTTTGTTATTAATTCTATTTTCAAGCTCTGGACGACTTACTGGAACAGACTTTTGATTTATATTACACATCCTTGCATTTACCTGAACCTTAAATACGTATTCTATGGTATTTTCTCTTATTCTTCTCATCATAGACTCAAACAACGCAAAAGATTCTTTTTGATATTCAATTTTTGGATCTTTCTGAGCATAAGCTCTAAAACCTATACTGTGTCTCAGCTGATCAAGCTCATGTAAATGATCTTTCCATGAAGTATCTATCATTTGTAGTAAAATCATTCTTTCCATATGAGTAAATAACTCCAGCGTAAGCTCTTCCTTTCTCTGTTCATAACGTTCAATAATTTTACCATAAATATCATTTTGAAGAGACTCTTTGGTCAACAAATTAATCTCAAATTTATTTTGTATTCCATATTTGATACCAAATGTCCTAAACACCCACATATCTATACTTATAAAATCCCATTTTTCAACATATTTACCAATGCACCAAGAGTTAAGATTTTCTTCAACGGATTCTCTCAACATATCTTTTATCTTCTCACAAATATCTTCGCCTTCCAATATCTCATTTCTAAGCCTGTAAACAGCCTCTCTTTGTTTATTCATAACATCATCAAAATCTATAAGCTGCTTTCTTATGTCAAAGTTCATACCTTCAACTTTTCTCTGGGCATTTTCCACAGCTTTAGATATCCAAGGATGCTGTATATCCTCACCGTATTTCAGACCGAGTTTCTGCATAATCATAGACATTCTCTCTGAACCGAATAAACGCATAAGTTCGTCTTCCATAGACAAATAGAATCTTGTAGAACCTGGATCTCCCTGTCTTCCTGAACGTCCTCTTAGCTGATTGTCTATTCTTCTAGATTCATGTCTTTCCGTACCTATTATGTGAAGTCCACCTAGATTTATAATTTCTTTATTTTGTGTAGATCCCACTCCCCCTCCTGCTCCAAGAACAATGTCTGTTCCTCTTCCTGCCATGTTTGTAGCTATTGTCACAGCACCTTTAGCACCAGCTCTGGCTATAATTTGCGCTTCTTGCTCATGATATTTAGCATTTAAAACATTGTGAGGAATGCCTTTCTTTCTAAGCATTGATGATATTTTTTCAGATTTTTCAATTGATCTTGTACCGACAAGTACTGGCTGTTTTTTTTTCCACAAGTATTCAATTTCTTTTACTATTGCATCATATTTCTCTTTTTCAGTTCTATATATAACATCACCATAGTCCTTTCTTATCATGGGATTATTCGTAGGAACTTCCACAACTTTAAGCTTATAAATCTCCCAAAATTCTTCTGTTTCTGTTGAAGCTGTGCCAGTCATACCTGCTATTTTCTTATACATTCTAAAAAAGTTTTGGAAAGTTATTGTTGCAAGTGTTTGATTTTCATCTGCTATTTTTAAATGTTCTTTTGCTTCTATTGCCTGATGAAGACCATCAGACCATCTTCTGCCAGGCATAAGCCTTCCAGTAAATTCATCAACTATTATAACCTCCCCATCTTTTACTACGTACCCAACATCTTTGTGACACAAACTATGCGCCCTTATGGCTTGCGTTATGTGATACACCCACTCAGACTGCAAATCGTCGTAGATATTCTCCACACCCAAAATTTTCTCAGCTTTTTGAACGCCTTGCTCTGTTAAAACTACTGAATGATTTTTCTCATCTACAAGATAGTCATAGCCTTTTGATAAATCCACATTGTAATGCTTTGCTTTTATTTCCTCATTTTCAGTAATTCTTCTACCATTTAACATAGGAACTATTTTATCTGAAATATAATACTTATCTGTAGATTGTTCTGACGCACCAGAAATGATAAGAGGGGTTCTTGCTTCATCTATAAGAATAGAGTCCACTTCGTCTATGATGGCATAATTCAACGAACGCAGAACTCTGTCTTCTTTTGTAATTACCATATTGTCTCTAAGATAGTCAAACCCAAGTTCGTTATTTGTAACGTAAGTTATATCACAGTTGTACGCAACTCGTCTTTCCTCTTTCCCTGTGTCATGACCTATGTTACCTACTGTAAGACCCAGTTTTTCGTAAACTGCTCCCATCCACTCTCTGTCTCTTTTAGCAAGATAATCGTTTACTGTAACAACATGCACACCTGTCTGAGGCAAAGCATTAAGATAAGCTACAAGCGTAGCAACTAAAGTTTTACCTTCTCCGGTCTTCATTTCAGCAATTTTTCCCGTATGAAGAACATACCCACCGATTATTTGTACGTCAAAATGTCTTAAACCTACTGTTCTAACAGATGCTTCTCTTACACATGCAAAAGCCTCAGGCAAAATGTCATCTAAAGTTTTTCCTTTTGAAAGACAATTTCTAAATTCTGCTGTCTTTGCTTTTAATTCAGCATCACTAAGATTTTTTATAAATGTTTCAAAAGAATTTACTTTTTCTACTATTGGTCTTACAGCTCTTATATCTCTTTCGTTTTGCGAACCAAAAATTTTACCCAAAATACTTTTTAACATACATGAATACCTTCCTTTAACTTAAGAATTTCTACATGTTAACTAGCACTTGATTATATAACTTATTTGCCCACATTGTACACAAATACAAATATTTGAAATAGTTTGACAAAGTTTTTGCAATTTTAAGTATTATTTTAATGTTTTTAGTAAAGAGTAATATAAATTTACACAAAATATAGTTTGTCATATTAATTAATTCTTTGATAACTATTTTTGGAGCTTTAAGTTTTTTTAACCTGTTTTTAATAATTTATTAATATTAATTGGCTTTATAACATTTAGTATTTAGCAGGTTTTATATTTTAATTTTCTCTAAGACAAATTTACAACTCACGCCTACATATCACCTTGACATTTTGATATTCACAGTTACAGTTAGAAAGTTTGTGCCTACAATCCTATCTTATATAATGGCCCGCTACCTATATCAATCTATTTTTCCCATATTGTTTAACAACGCTCACTGTATTTTAATTAAATTTCATCTATACATCTAAAATCTAAACTTTGCTTTTTATTTCTAGCTATTTCCCATGTTTAATAAACTTTTTTTCTATTGTTTTTATACAAGTAAATTTTCTTGTTTAGTACACAACCCTAGTTTTTCTACAACCTGGTTGCTATACACTCTCTTTTTTAAATTTGGCACTTGATTTATATATGTCAATAGCTATAGTTATTATTAGTAATAACTTTATACTGATTATACTTTCCTTGTTTCACTTCTAATATTTCAGAAATTTATCTCCCTAAACCACCCAAAAAAAAACTGCTTGTACATTATTATTATTGCCATTTAGACAAAATATTACACCTTTATCAATTCCTATAACTATCAAATTAATTATCTTCTAGCTTATATTTCTCTATACTTATTCCACTAATTTTCATTTAAAACCAACTTTTTCTCTTCCTACAGGCAGAAGTCATATGTAAATTACCATTTTTCCTGTGTTGTGTTTATTAATGCGTCATTCTCATTTATAATTATTACATCTTCGTTTAGTTATCACGCGCTAGTATTAATAAACATCGCTATTTACTATTAGACCTTTATAAACACAAACACGTAGTAACAACATTCACTACTTTTATCATAATTGCTTTATTTCCTTTAAATATTAACACTTCATTCATATTAAAAATATTGCTGTTAATTTCTCTCTATACAACAATACAATCTTTTTCCTGCCACTTGCTTTCATTATCAAATACATTTTACAGTATTAAAAATTAATATCCCAACTTATTAACTATAATATATATACTAAACACTCTCAACTGTTTAAGTTTATTAGTTTCTTCTTTTATTTAGTTTCTCAATACTACACAGCTTACCTCATTAAGTACCACTTGTGCCAGAAAATATTATTGTATTAAAATATCCATATCTATCTTCTACATCTGTTTCTACTCTTATTTTTCCATAAATACTAAAACCAGAATAATAAAAATTTGCTTTCATTGATTAATATATTATTTGAAAACAAGTTTTTACATAAATATTAATTATTCTAACCTTTAAGAAAATTAAATTAGCATGATAAAATTAGGATGTAGCTATTAAAAAAACTAAACTACATAAACCTTGTAACGATTTGATTAAAAATAAAAACGTATTCTTTGGCAAGTTTTACTCTACCTTCTTCTTGTATAAGAATTCTTTCTCTTAAACATTCTGCCAGAGCGAACTTATTTTGTGTGGAACTAAAACATTTTATAGACAAACCTTCGTGCAATAATCTTAGTCCTAACATTATTGTTTCAGTCGTATAAAGTTTTTCATCCATATATTCATTTTCTATTGTACAATCTACGTTATTTTCAATAAAATTTATATATTTTTCAATATTTTCTATGTTTTTATATCTATTTCCTCCCAAATATCCGCAAGCCCCAGCACCAAGACCTACATATTCCAAATTACGCCAATAATTTGTATTGTGCAAAGCTTCTTTGTTCTTTTTAGCCCAATTTGAAACTTCATAATGAACATATTCGCTATGCTCCAAAATCTCTACGTTTTTTTCATACATTTCACGCTGTAATTTGTCATCTAAAACAATGCCATTTTTATAAAAGGTCGTATTTTCTTCTACTGATAAGGGATACAACGATAAATGCTCACTATTAAATAGCAATGTTTTTTTCAAAACTATTTCCCAATCATCAACAGTTTGATTTGGCAATCCATATATTAAATCTATGTTTACATTATTAAATCCCTCATGTTTTACATTATCATAACAAGTACAAAAAGTTTTTAAATCATGCATGCGCCCTAAATACTTTAAATATTTATCTTCAACAGACTGAAGACCTATGCTCAGCCTATTGACGCCAAATTCTTTTAGAATAATCAGTTTTTCTTTTAAAGCCGATTCCGGATTAAGCTCAAAAGTAAACTCTTTTACTTTTGATAAATTGAATGTATTGCTTAAAGATAGTAGAAGTTTTTGTATTTGTTTAAAAGACAGAATAGACGGAGTACCGCCTCCAATATATATTGAATTTATTTTTTTATTTTTAAATTTTTGAGAATGTTTTATCAACGAATCAATATATTTATCTACTAAACTAATATCGTCATATTTTGTTGAGAAAAAGTCGCAATAAAAACACTTTTGTCTACAAAACGGAATGTGTATATACAAACCTATCATATGCATAAACCAAAATGTTCACTTTTCAATAATGAGCAATATATAATAAACTTTCAATTTTTTGTTTTTACATACTTTAACGTATCCTTAAACAATTCCGCCATACCTCCAAGAGATGCTGCAATCCCTACAGTCTCTAAAGGTAAAAATACCTTTGTAGCTCTTCCATCAGCAACTTTACCCAAAGCCTCCAGGTATTTTATGGCAATAAGATCGTTTGTAGGTTTGCCTTCATGTATAGCTTTATAAACCATTTCAATTTTATATTTCTCTGCTTCAGCAACTTCTCTTATAGCTTCGGCTTCGCCAATAGCCTCTAAAACTTGTTTCTCTTTTATAGCTTCTGCGTCGAGAATAACAGCTTGTTTAGCACCTTCAGCCTTAAGAATAGCAGCTTGTCTTAGGCCTTCAGCTTCTAAAATATTCGCCCTTTTTTCTCTTTCGGCTTTCATTTGTTTAGACATAGCATCTGTAATGTCTTTAGGAGGATCAATCTTTTGTATTTCAACTCTTGTAACCTTTACACCCCATTTGTCTGTCGCTTCATCCATTACAACCCTTAGCTGCGCGTTTATCTTTTCTCTTGACGTAAGAGTGCTGTCTAATTCCATATCACCTATTACATTTCTTAGATTTGTTTGGGCAAGCTTTAAAGCTGCAAGCGCAAAATTCTCAATATTATAAACTACTTTTACAGGATCTGTAACCTGGAAATAAATTATAGCATCAACTACAACAGACACGTTGTCTTTCGTTATAACGCTTTGCGGAGGAACATCAATAACACGTTCTCGCATGTCTACTCTAAGCATTCTTTGAAATATGGGAATTATAATATTTGCTCCAGAATCCTTTGTGCCTGTGTACTTGCCTAAAGTTTCAACAAGTCCTTTTTCGTACTGTTTTATTATTTTTACAGAATTAGATATAAAAATCACAGCAAACACTACAATAATTCCTAAAAGCATAGTCATCTTTGTTTCCTCCATTCTAAAATATAGCATTTATATGCTTCATTAATTTTCCTTTACCTTTCAACTGTCAAAGTGGTACCACTTATCCTTTTAATTTTTACAGTTTCACTTTCTAAAATTTCAACACTAGATTCGGCTCTCCAAATTTCTCCAGAAACTTTCACAAAACCCGGAATGAAAGGAGTAATTTTACCAGTAACAATAGCTTCATTCCCTATAAGAGCATCAACATTTGATTGTATAGTTTTTGACTTTTTCATTATTTTGTTAAAAAGTGGCCTTACAAAACATAAAGATAAAGCTGAAATTATAATGAAAGTCATAATTTCAATCCAATTTGAATTAAAAAAACAAGACACTCCTGCAGCAAAAAACGAACCAATAGAAAAACACAAGCAAAAGAAAAAAACAGACGAAGCTGCTATTTCACAAATTGCAAGAACAACCGCAATTGTAAGCCATGCAATCCATGTCATGATATAAACTTCCAACGCGTTATAGGCCAGTACAAGAATAAAGCTTTTCCTTTTACGTACTCATCAGGCAATGGTCCCCAGAAACGTGAGTCAAAAGAAAAATCTCTGTTATCACCCATCATCATATAACAGCCTTCAGGAACAATAACGGGACCAAAATTATCTCTTATAAAAACAGGCGAAATAGATGTAAAATTTCCTCTTTCCCAGGCTTTTTGATAATGTTTTTCGTTTTCAAACAATTTAAAACTTTCAAAAATAGAATCGTCATTATAAACTGTGTAAACTTCTTTTACAAAAACATCGTTCAAGTAAAGTTTTTTATTTCTTATTTCAACCTTATCACCAGCAACACCAATGCATCTTTTTATGAAATCTTTCTTAACTCCATGCTCTCTTTCGGCAATCGTCAAAGCTTCAGGAGGACATTGAAAAACAACAATATCGCCTCTTTCTATTTTCTTCAAAGTACCACAACGCTTTCCGATATATTTAAACGGTATTCTAAAACCATAAAAACCCTTGTTAACAAAGAGATGATCTCCCTCAATAAGAGTATTTCTCATACTCCCAGACGGGATTTTAAAAGCCTGAACAAAAAAGAACATAATAAATGACGCCATTATCAAAGCAGTCCAAATAGTATCAGCCCACGAATAAATGTTTTGAAACAATTTTTTAGAGGCTTGAGTTTTAAAACATTTCTTAAAAATCTGCATTGTCATTGCTATTGCAAAAACAATACACCCTACAATAAAAAGTTTCAATTCCATAATATTTACCTCTTTTTTTTATATTCACGTTATACGTTATTACAACTACTCATATATTTTAAGAATAGCCACAAAAGCCTCTAGCGGAATATCTACTCTGCCAAATTGTCTCATTTTGCGCTTGCCTTCTTTTTGCTTTTCAAGTAGTTTACGCTTTCTTGTTATATCGCCGCCATAGCATTTTGCAAGGACATCTTTACGTATAGCCGATATTGTTTCCCTGGCAATTATTTTATTATTTACTTTTGCCTGTATAGGTATTTCAAACATATGTCTTGGGATAATGTCTTTTAATTTTTTAACAAGATAATGAGCGTAAGTTTGGGCTTTATCTTTATGCGTAATAAATGTAAAAGCATCTATGACTTCTGAATTTATCATAATCTCCAGTTTAACTAAATCTCCAAGCTGAGGTTCTATATGTTCATAATCAAAAGAAGCGTATCCTTTTGAAACTGATTTTAACACATCGTAAAAACCAACTATTGTTTCCGCAAGCGGCATATGATATTTCAAAATAGCTATTTTAACATTCATGTACTTCATTGAAATCTGTTTTCCTCTTCTCTTCTGACAGAGGTCAAATATGGCTCCTAAATGCTCAACAGGACAAATAATAGTGGCCTCAACATACGGCTCCCAAATTTCTTCAATATCAGCATTATTTGGAAATTTAAAAGGATTATCTATAGTAACATATTTACCTTTTGTTTTCACCTTATAAACAACATTTGGCAACATAACCAAAAGATTTAAATCAAACTCCCTTTCAAGTCTTTCTTTAATTATTTCCAGATGCAAAAAACCTAAAAATCCACACCTAAAACCAAATCCCAAAGCCACAGATGTTTCAGGAGAATATACAAGTGAAGCATCTGAAAGTTTAAGCTTTTCCAAGGCAGTCTTCAAACTGTCGTATTCGGAAGCGCTGTTTGGATAAAAACCAGCAAAAACAAATGGGTTTATTTCTTTATATCCTTCGTGGGGATGTCTTGTTGGATTTGAGCTCTCAGTTACAGTATCGCCAATTTTTATATCCCTAATATCTTTTATACCAGCAACCACATACCCCACTTCACCTGAAAAAAGTTCTAACGCTTCTATCATCTTTATTTTCATATATCCAACTTCAAGAACTTCATGTTCAGCTCCAGAAGCCATGAAACGAACTTTCATCCCTTTACATATTTTTCCATCAAAGACTCTTATTATAACTATAATACCTCTGTAGGATTCGTAAAAAGAATCAAAAATTAAAGCTAATAAAGGCTCATCGTTTATAATTTTTGCTGGCGGAATATTTGCAATAACAGAATCAACTATTTTATTTATTCCTATGCCTTTCTTAGCACTCACAAGAAGCGGCTTAACATTTACTCCAAGACCTTCTTTTATTTGCTCGTACACACCGTCAATATCAGCATTAGGCAAATCTATTTTATTTATAACAGGAATAATTTTTAAATTAGCATTCTTGGCAAGTATAGTATTTGCAAGTGTTTGAGCTTCAATACCCTGAGTGGCATCTATCACTAAAATTGCACCTTCGCAAGCTACCAATGCCCTTGAAACTTCGTATGTAAAATCAACATGCCCTGGCGTGTCTATTAAGTTTAAAATATAAGTTTGACCACTCTTATCTGTATAGTTCATTCTTACAGCTTTAGCTTTTATTGTTATTCCTCTTTCCCTTTCAAGCTCCATATCGTCAAGTATTTGGTCTTTCATTTCTCTTTTTGAAATTGTACTAGTATATTCAAGAAGTCTGTCAGCAAGAGTGCTTTTCCCATGATCAATATGAGCTATAATGCAAAAATTCCTTATATTAGACATCAACTATATTTCCTTGTAATCATTTATTTTCATTTTCAAAATATTGAAACATATTAAAAGAAAATCATAAAACTGTTATGTAAAAACATACTTTTCAACATCCATTAATTCAGCTACAAGCTTACAATTTATAAAGTTCAAATAAAAACTATATATCTAATTTCTGGCCTCAAAGCCCATACAAACCTATTTTTCCAACAACGTCTTTCTATGGCATTGATCTAAATGTTTCAAAAAATTCTAAATTACAAGACAAATTTATATTTTGACAAAACATAAAAATATGATTTATAACTGATTTGTTATCAAAATCTTTTTTAACATCTTTTTAAAATTAAAAATTTGTTGCAACGCCTACTCTAATTTTAAAAGTATTCATTGAGCTAATTTATAAGTATAATTCGAATCAACATATTCTCATGTACAGTTACAGTAGTATTCCAAAAAATTTATTATTCTTCAACAAAACAAAGAAGAACCTCACCGTATGGTTCTATAAATTTTTAAATATTCATGCGTATTTATGCGTATACATAACCAAATCAATCCATAACATATCCAAACTTATAAAACTTTAACGGTTATAAAAACTATTTTCACGTAGCAGTCTTTCAAAGTGCTTAACCAGTTTGAAGACCGATTATGCCTCTGACAGCAGATGTTATTTAGTCTGCTACCCACAATGTGCCATACTCCTCTTAACAAACATGTTCCTTTTGCCAGCCCAATTTTACTTATATCAGTCTAAATTATACAATCCGCAAAAATATATCTCTGAAAATTTTAAAGACTTAGTCAAAAATTCTTATTGAACAACCTATCTAAAAACAGCCTGCACAAAAACATACAAAGAAAAAACCATATTTTTCATTGTATTTACTTTGAGATTATTTTATTTTTTTAAGTTGTTCTTCAGCATTTTTTTCTCAGCAAGTCTAAAACCGTATTAACTGCATTGTTCCTTATATCTTTTCGTGTTCCAACAAAATTAAATTTGAAACATTCAATTTTTTTATTATCGGCAAAACCAATGTAAACTAAACCAACAGGCTTATCTTTTGAACCCCCCCCAGGTCCTGCAATACCGGTAACAGAAAAAGCATAATCACTTCCTGAAAGATTCAAAACACATCTAGCCATTTCTTTTGCAGTCTCTTTACTTACCGCTCCAAACTTCTTTAAAGTTTCTTCTTTTACGCCAAGAATTTTAACTTTGGATTCATTGGAATAAGTTACTACAGAACTTTTAAAGTAAAAAGAACTGCCTGCAATATCTGTAATAGTCGACGCTATTTTTCCTCCGGTGCAAGACTCTGCAAAAGAAACAGTTTTTCTCTTATGTATAAGAAGTTTTCCCGACACAGATGCAAGAGTGTCATCATTATATCCAAAAACATTACCTTTTAAAACTTCACCAAATTTTAAATTTAAATCCTTTATTGAACTATCTACAACAAACTCATCGAAACCTGAAACTGCAAATTTTATATCTACTATAGAATCATCTGCCAAAATGCCAAATTCCGCAACTTGAGAATTTCCAAATTTAGCCTCATCAATGACAGGTTTTATTGTTTCTGCAACTGCAGATTCTGATAAACCAAATACACGCAGGGAAACACTTTTCCTTATAGTCGAAGAATAATTTTTTAAAAACGGCTCAACATTTTCTTTAAATATCGGCTGCATTTCTCTTGGAGGACCCGGAAGCAAAAACAAAGTTTTGCGATACTTTTTTTCATCGCCCTTAAATTCAAAGTGCAGCATTTGCCCCGGTGCTGTACCTAAATTATTTTTCAAAACTTTAGCACCACTAATTATATTAGCCTGTTTTTCATTGATTTTTGATATTTTTAAAACTGATTTTTTAGCAAAGTATTCTTGTATAGACTTTAAAACCTTTCTGTCAGAATAAATCGAAAGACCCAAACAATTAGCTGCAGTTTCAACAGTTATATCATCAAAAGTCGGACCAAGTCCTCCTGTTGTAATTATTATATTACTTCTTGCAAAAGCAATATTAAAATACTCTGTCAAATCTTGTTCTTTATCACCTATATCAGTAGCGCAATACAACTCAAGACCTATGTCAAATAACCTTGAACCTATGTAAGCTGCATTTGTATTAAGTTTTCCAGTAAGAAGTTCGCTTCCCGTACAAATAAGTTCTATTTTCACAAAATTAAAATCCTATAACATCTATTATATCTCTCATGTTTGCTTTAACTTTTTTGGGTTTTACAGCATTAGAAACAGCAATATCCGGATCTTTTAAGCCATGTCCTGTAAGTATGCACACAACTTTCTCAAATTTATTATTTTTAAAATATCCCTGCTTAATGTATTTTATAAGCCCAGCAACAGATGATGCTGAAGCAGGCTCGCAAAAAACACCTTCTATAGCAGCTACAATTCTATACGCTTCTAATATTTCCTCATCAGTTACTTTGTCTATAACGCCGCCTGATTCATCTCTTACCGCTACTGCCATCTTCCAAGAAACAGGATTTCCTATCCTTATAGCAGTAGCTATCGTCTCAGGTTTTGCTATAGGATGCCCTTCAACTATAGGAGCAGCACCTGCTGCTTGAAAACCCATCATTTTTGGGAGAGTATACTTATAAGGTTCTGCTTTATTATAATCTTTATATCCTTTCCAATATGCCACAATATTTCCAGCATTGCCAACAGGCATAAATTGATAATCAGGAGTTTTACCTAAACTTTCGCATATTTCATATGCAGCTGTCTTTTGCCCCTCAATTCTGTATAAATTAACAGAATTCACTAAAGTTATAGGATATTTTTCACTTAATTCTTTTGCAAAATTCAATGCATCGTCAAAGTTGCCGTTTATTTCTAAAACTTCAGCTCTATGCATAACAGCTTGAGACAGTTTCCCGAAAGCTATCTTCCCTTCAGGTATAAAAACAATGCATTTTATACCTGCTTTTGCAGCATAAGCTGCTGCTGATGCAGATGTATTCCCAGTTGAAGCACAAATAACTACTTTGCTTCCCGCCTCAACAGCCTTTGAAACAGCCATTGTCATTCCTCTGTCTTTAAACGAGCCTGTAGGATTCATACCTTCAAATTTAAAATATATTTCGCCGTTAAAACCTATTTTTACAGGAAGACTTCTGGTTTTTATAAACGGTGTGTTTCCCTCATGAAGAGATATAACAGGAGTAGTATCACTTACTGGCAAAAACTTTCTGTATTTTTCAATCAAACCTTTGTAAATCATTTTATTATCCTATTAAACGCAATACATTATAATGTTATGTACTGCATTTTATTATTTTCAAACTATTAAAGCAATTATAAAATAAATTGGTTATAAATAAAGCAATTAAAAATTAAAGAAGAGTTGTTTATGAAATTAGTTAAGTATAGTTTAAGTATTTATTTACTGATATATTTTTCAACTATACTGAACTGACTTAACAACTTATACATTAGCAAAACAATCTCCGAAAATTGAAATAGCGAAACTCATCTTGGAAAAAGTTATTAAAATATACTTTCTCATGTACTGCAGCCTAAATTCACAAAATAATATAGAGTTATAATTTTTAACCCAATTTTTGAAATATATTGTCCTATTTATATTATATCTATTCATATTTCGTAATATTTACCAAAATATTATTTACCATATCACAGCTAACACATTGTTCTTATGTCTTTTTAAATTTTGATACAACTTAAAAATCTCATATCCATCCTTCGTATTAAACAAAAATGTTCTTAAAACACCTCCTCGAATTTTTATATATCACTAGACTCAAATTTCTAAAGCTCATTGCCATATTCTTACTTTTATATATAACATACCAACAAATATTTATTTATCATTACCCGATCGAAAAATAGGTCAACAAATCAATAATCGTACGCAAAAAATAAATTATTTAAAAACAGGATAATATATAACAAGTAAGATGTAATATATACTATAAGCCAACAATCGTGTCACTACACCGAAATCGCTTCAAAAATACTGGGAAAAGTCTTATTTTGTCTTATATCTCTTTAGTATCTTATTCCATCTTGTGAGACATATTTTTGATGGTTGTCATGATTTTAATTATCCTTAAAACTATTATGTTTAACAAATAAAAATCAACATCTTACATATTTTTTTACTACCTTTTATAAGATAATAGACATTCATAGTATACTTTATAGTCAACATTATATAAATGCACTGAATTACTATCAAGTTTTCACTATAACATTTAATTTAACACTTTTAGTAAAGCTTTCTATTTCTTTTACCATTTCTACAAGAGGCCCTCCGTGCTTTCTTTTTATAATTTTACAAAATGACCAAATATTAAATCACTTTATAAAAATAATACTGATTTATTTTTTTAGCTGTTTTATAGTTATGTAACTTCTTACATATGTATAAACTATCAATTCTATTTTTAACGCTTGTTTCTGAGTAAGTCTCAATATAATTTAACTGACACTGCCATATTTATTTGAGAACTTGTAAGAACAAAGATACCATATTTATTTGCCACTTTTTGTTTTTTTAATTTTGTAGCATATTTTTTGATAAGTATATTTAAAATTCTTTCACGACTTTAGATACTTGTGACACATTATATTATTTTTCTTTATATATCTAACTAGGCAGCAATATAATTTTAAAACACACTAAATATAATTTTCTATGAGTCAAAAAAAACAAAAAGCCACAATGTAGTAATGAGAAAATATGGTTTTGAAATAATAGAATAACCATTTTGTCAAAAAAAATAAAACAAACTCTGCGAATTTATACGCCCTGAAGAGGAATTGAACCTCCAACCTTATCCTTAGGACGGATCTGCTCTATCCAGTTAAGCTATCAGGGCATGTAATATTTTAAAACTTAGCTATTAGAAGAAAAAAAACATCAATTTTCCATTTTATATTCTCTATGTTTTTTAAAAAGGCTCACAAAACAAATAACACAATAGAAAACAATACCTTCTTGTCCTTTTCAATTTTTCAACAAGCTATACACTAAAATATTAATGTACTGTATCCAATGACAAAATCGCCAACCAACAACAAAAACCACTCCAATCTTTCGAAAACTGCATTTTCATGCATTTCTATCACTACAGAGTCATACACTCATAGAACAAGGTATGTCCAAAAAGCAGCCATTCTTAATTCACAAAAGTTTTCTTTTTTTTAACAAGGATAAAAATGCCCAGTCTACTCTTCTTTCTACATTACAGATATTCTATCTCTAAACTTAGAATACTAATTCATTCCTATGCCTAATTATTCGTTACTCGTACTTTTTTATTGTCAAGTTTTAGTTTTTCACCTTTTTCCTTACATAGCTTTTAAAAACATACAACCTCAACTGTCTAGTACGTTCTCCAAAAAAAACATTTAAAACTTTACTAATAAAACCACACAACATAAGCCCTCTATATACCACACATATACCAAATCTCATGCTTACTGAAATATAACATATCCATAACCGATACTTCTTTACTCAAAAAAATAAATCCTATGCAAATAAGATTAAAAACAAACTAACGTGCATGCACTACAACTAAAATAAAAGTAAAAACAAATAATTCTTTATCATTCTTTTCTATCTTGCAAAAAACTAAAAAAGAACTGACAAAAAAACGCCAACTCTTTTGTTTCCATATATAAAAGATACAAACCCAAAACTCAAAACAAGCCAATTTAATGGGTATGCCTACCTCTCAAAAAACATAAAAAATACACAACAGCTAAAATTAGGTTCATATATCCTTCAAATTATTACTCACGTTTCAATGTCTCATATGCTATTGTGTATTATTTAAAAATAATCTTTAGTTTGTCAAATTTACATTATTTTATTAAACAAATTTAAATTTTTATTTGACAGTGATTATCTATTTCAATATAATTATTTAGTTATGAAAATACATGAATTTAATTTCTTGCTATCTGTAATATTGTCATTGATTTTTCTTTTGTCTGTTTATGCAAATTCGAGTTCCACTGTTGTATTAGAAAATTCTTATGAGAAACAAAACATAACAGTTAAATCAGATTTTGCGAAATCTGAAAAAGCAAAATACATAAGAGGCATACATCTCTCGGCTTGGATAATCGGCTCAGAGAAACACAGAAAATTAACATCTGATCTTTTTGCTACTACGGAATTAAATACTGCAGTTATAGACATAAAAGAATATGAAGGACAAGTTTATATAAAAGGTGTAAAAGAAGTAGAAGCAAATAAAACCTATGTTGCAGCAATTCCAGACCTTGAAAAATATATTCTTCTTTTAAAAGAAAAGGGCATTTATGGTATAGCAAGAATAGTAGTTTTCAAAGATAATACCATTCCCAGGAAAATACCTTCTTTGGCAGTCAAAAATCCTGATGGAACTATTTGGACAGACAGAAAAGGATCAGCATGGCTTGATCCTTACAATAAAAATGCTTGGGACTATAATTTAAAAATTGCAGAAAGAGCTGCTGATATAGGTTTTGATGAAATTCAATTTGATTACATAAGATTCCCTTCAGATGGCAACACAAAAAATTGTAGATATAGCAAGCCTCATTCAGCAATAGAAGCCTCAAGAGCCTTGATAGATTTTTTAAAAGAAGCAAAAAAACGTTTAAGTTTGAAAGGAGTTAAAATATCTGTTGACGTTTTTGGGCTTACAACAACAGCTACCGACGATATGGGTATAGGTCAAAAAATAGTAGAAATGACAGAACAGGTTGATTATGTAAGTCCCATGGTTTATCCTTCGCATTACGCGAAATGGACTTACGGCATAGCAAATCCTAACAAAGAACCGTATAAAGTCGTTTATAACTCTATTAGAGGAGCCTTAAAAAGAATTCCTGAAGAAAAATTACGTCCATGGCTTCAAGATTTTAGTCTTGGATACAAATATGGCAAAAATGAAGTAAGAACGCAAATACAAGCTTGTTACGATAATAAAATAGGAAGTTGGCTACTTTGGAATCCAAGATGCATATATACAATAAGCGCTTTAAAAGACAAAAATGAGGAAAATACTTTTCAAATAAAAACAATCTCACCCACACAAACAAAATGTTAAAAACTACAGGCAAAACGACAATAAATATCTAAAATAAATAATTCGATAGGTATATATCAAAACATTATTGGATATCAAGCATATTCTGTAACTTCAGAATAAGAAGCACATTTTTTATTGTACACCCATATCAAAACAATAAACCTTTTTATAGCTCTCAAGATTATTACTGTTACATGACTACCGCGTCATTAGAGCATTTTACGATTTATATGCAGTTACTTCATCATAGTAATCAACACCTAACTCTTGTCCAAATTCAACTCTTTACTTGCTTTATCAAGAATTTTTCATCAAATTGGTCACGCAGACATTTCACACTATTTCCAAAAATTATTTTAGCTAAATTTTTATATTTTCCACTATTTTCGCTCTTCTTTTTTTATAATATCCGTTTTGAGAATCTTTCCAAGTCTATTTTGCACACTTTTTATTATATTATCAGGAGTTGAAGCTCCCGCAGTTAAACCTACAGTATTGATATTGTTAAACCATTTATCATCTAATTCATCTATAGTTTCAATATGATATGTTTTTGTTTGGGTCTTACATATCTCGGCAAGTCGCGTAGTGTTTCCTGAATTCTTACCACCTATAACTATCATTAAATCAACTTTCTTGGAGAGTTTTTTAGCAGATTCCTGTCTTTCAAGTGTTGCTTTGCATATAGTGTTATAAATATTAATCTTAAATCGTTTCTTTAAAATTTCAACAATAACATTGAAATTTTGAGGAGTCTGTGTTGTCTGACTTACAATATTTAACTCACCTATCCCTTTAAACTCAAGTGCTTCTCTAGAATTTTCAATAACAACACATTTATCTCTTCCATAAGAGACAAGCGCCTCAACTTCAGGGTGAGAATTCTCACCAACTATTACTATAGTCGTTTTTTGCGAACTTAAATTTTTGATTATATCTTGAGCTTTCTTAACAAATGGACAGGTGGCATCTATAATATGTAGTGTTTTATCTTTTTCAAGCCTATTGCGCAATTCTAAAGATATACCGTGAGTTCTTAGAATTATACAACTACTTTTAACACAGTCAATCTCATTTAAAATTTTCACACCTTTTTCTTTAAGACGTTTAACTTCTTGAGGATTATGAATTATTGGCCCTAAAGTATAGACCTCAGATTTTTCATTCAAGGTTTTTTCTACTAAATCTATAGCTCTTTTAACACCAAAACAAAACCCAGCATTAGCGGCTGTTTTTGATTCAATATTTTTACCCACTAATAACTCTCCACATTACATTTTTGATATTTCGTCCAAAACTTTTTGCGACAAGCTTATATAATCTTTTTTTGAAAAATTCTTTGGAGGGTATATGGGTTTTCCGTATTTTATTTTTATCTGTTTAAACTTTAACATCATCATGTTCGTATTCTCTATTTTGACCGGAATTAAAGGAACTTGAGCATTGCACGCCACCATACCAACCCCAGCCCTGGCTTTTCCCAACTTTCCATCTCTAGAGCGAACGCCTTCAGGAAACATCAAAAGCAGACGCCCTCTCTCAAGTAGAGAAAACGCATATCTAACAGCAAACATATCTTGAACTCCCCTCTTAACAGGAAATGCGTTTGTCTGTTTTATAGTCCAACCAAATATAGGAATGTCAAACAACTCTTTTTTTGCCATAAAATACAACGGACGTTTCATGGCCGCGCCTATAAGAGGTGGATCAAAGAAACTTATATGATTTGGAGCGATTACCGCTCCTCCAGTGTTCGGTATGTTCTGCAATCCTTCTATACAATATCTATAAAATAGTTTAAATATTATTCTAAATATTTGCCTACCAAGCAAAAATAAGAAAGAAGATTTTTCTTTTACTTGCATATGCTTTTCAATACCTCACAAATAGAAAAAACACATTACGCAGCTTAAATCTTTTATATTATATGCTTCTTCTATGCTAATCTCATAAAGATACTATTACACAAAATACAGCTGTTTGTCTGTTTCCTTAACTTTAAGTGTTCTCCCTTATATAACTCTAAAATTTTAGTTATTCCTTTAGTTTGAGTTATTAGCAAAAACAAATACAAAAAATCATCAACCATTCTAAACACAATTGGAAATCTCTATTTCGCAACTTTAAGCTTTGAATACTTAATCTCTATATGCAATTGCAAAACAATTCATTGAAAATTCTCTTATTTATTAAAGAATCTTGTTTCTCACACACAAAAACATCATAAAACTGTTTCTAGCAGAATTTAATCACAACATTTTTATTGTTAACTTAATCTCTTGTAATTAGTCTCATTTATATTTACAATTTTCATAATATTGGCAAAATATTTATGATCAAAACTTTTGTTTAAATTACCATTACTCTCGTATAAAACTAACTTTTACACAGAAAATATTGATAATCCAAAAAAAACAAACCTCCACTTATAACAAAATTTTTTATGATCAGTATTAGTAATTTTTACACTGTCAACAATTTCTTCAATATTTTCCCCAATTCTGCATATATCACTTCCATAAAAACCATTAAACCAGTTCGCTATAGCCTCATTTAGACTTGGTACCTGAAAAAATGTAACACGATTCTTCATGACTGTATTTTCAGAATTAACATATTTTTCATGCAAATCATTTATCTATTAATTATCTGAAAATATGTGATCAACCACCAAAAAAAACTCTCTATACTCACCAATTTAGGAACAGAACTTAATGTGTTAAATCAACAGCCTTTTTCCCACTCGGAATAATGTTTATTCTGTAATTGTAATGTCATTATCTTTTGATATATGAGGCTTGTATTATTATGTTGCACTCTAACCATTTATAATCTTTTCTGCAAAAATAGCAATATCTTTCAGTTTTGCGACAGATTTTATTGTTATTATTACAAAATTCAATTTTTAGGACTTCAAAAATTTTTTTAATTTTTCTATAAACAATTTATTTTCTTTGTGAAGACCTATTGTAACTCTTACCCAATTTGGAAGTTCATATTCGTCCATATCTCTTATTATCACACCTTCTTTTAAAAGTTTAGAAAAAATATCTTTCCCCATAAATAGAAATGAATTAAAAAGAATAAAGTTTGCTACTGATTTAACATATTTTACACCAATTTTTTCAAATTCTTCATATAAATACTGCCTTTCTTTAGCTACAAGCTTTTGGCTATGCATCACATGATCTTTATCTGTTATTGCCGCAGAAGCAGCAATTTGCGCTAAGAGATTAACATTGAAAGGAGGTCTTGTTCTTTCAATATAATCTACTATATCCTCGTTGGCAAAACCATACGCTACTCTTAAACCTGCAAGTCCATAAATTTTTGAAAAAGTCCTAAAAACTACTAAGTTTATGTTATCTTTCAAATAGTCAAGCCCGTCGGGATAATCTTTTTCTAAAGACGCATATTCAAAATAAGCTTCATCAAGAATTACTATAGGCTTAATACCAAACTTGTTTAAAGGCAAATCTTTCAAGAATATAGAAAATTCTTTTTTTGTATTATACGTTCCCGTAGGATTGTTGGGATTTGTTACAAAAACCGCTTTTGTATTTTTACCACAAGCTTTTGCCAAGGCTTGCAAATCATATTTAAAGTCTTCGCTCATCGAAACTACTACAGATTTAGATCCCATAAGCTGTACAGCCATTGCATATCTTAAAAATGAATATTTTGAAATTACAACCTCGTCTTCAGGGTTAAAAAACAACTTTGCTATAAGCTCTATTATCTCATCTCCGCCAGCCGCAGTAAAAATATTTCCTACTGGCAACTGATATCGCTTAGATAAAGATTGTTTCAAGTTAAAAGAACTTGAATCAGGATAAAAAAACACCTTATCAAAATTATCTCTTAACACTTTAATGGCTTTTTTTGAAGCTCCTAAAGAATTTTCATTTGACGCAAGTTTTATAACTGCCTTAAGGTTGTATTTTCTTTTTATCTCATTTATAGATTTGCCTGAAACATAAGGCTTAAACCCATCACAAGTTTTTCTAATAATACTTTGTATATTCATGCTATGCTCCCATGGGGGTATCTGTCCAAACTTTTTTATCCCTTAATTATATTTTAGTATTAAAATACCATTTAAAATCAACAAAAACATATATTCAAATTTTTTCTTAATCAGTTACAATTCAATTTTTGTCAAATTTGCATTATTTTTTCAAAAATTTTAAGTATATTTTATATAAAACTACAACTTTTTTAACTATTAAAACTGTTTTACCTTTACCGTTAGACTCTATTGAAATCTTATATGTAATAAAAATACTGTGTTGTTCTGCGTCAGAATAATATTTTTAAGCTCATCATATAGTACATATTTTAATATCAGTTTCAACAAAAAATGTCTAAAAGTGTTACATTTAAAACAGATCATAGTTAGAATTTTCTACTAGAACTACACAAAAATTCGTACTACTCTTATAAATTTCTGATAGAACTCCAAAAAGAATATCTACTAAATAAAATATCATTGCAGTTTGATGTGCGAGAGTGTCGTCACTCAATAACATTAAACAACACTTTTTACCGCAGTTTCAAATTTCTCTGAAAGCGCTTACTATTATTTCTACATATATGTATATATAGAAATTCTTACCAAAAATATTTTTATAAATATGGTTTTTAAAACTTCATTTTGCAGGAAATGAAAAGTGATATAAAACTAAGATAAAGTTTTGCTGTTTCTCTGTTAACTTTATATATTAAATTCTCTGATTTCCATCAATTTTAAAAATATACTTAACCTCTCCGAATAAAATGCACAACGTTAACGACAAGTATTATACTAAACTAATAAATATAAGGTAAAAATTATGATTTTATATTACAGAAAGAAGCCTATCAGTACAGCAGTCACGCCTATAAGAGAAAAATAACTGTTCATTGTGACAAGTACATTGATTAACATCAAAAATTTCGTTAACACCGTAGCTTTCTAACTTAGTACAAAGTATCGCAGATAAATCTAATTTACCGTTTACAAGTTTAATATTAAACTTGTTTTCCATTTCGGATCCGGTTCTGTAGCAACAAGAACGAATATGAGGACCTATATAAACTTTTAAGCTTTTAGAACTTATACAAAAATCATTTATTAATATTCCTATTGCGTTCTCAATTATTCCCAGATAAAGTCCTTTCCAACCAACATGTATCGCAGCCTTAACTTCACCATCACTACAAGAAACAAGAATAGGAATACAATCAGCGGTAAAAATACCCAACAATAAATTTCTATCATTTGTTATTAAACCATCGCAACTATCAATAAAAGTATTCTTGTCGCAACGTTTAACAATTTTTATAGCATTCCCATGAACCTGGTTAGCAAGAACTAAATTTCCGGAGTTTAAATCAACTGATCGAAAGAAAGAATCCCTCTCGGTCCTATTTTTCATATTCCCAGCTAATTTAGTGGTTGTAAAATGTTTGTAATGAAAATTTGCAGAAAATATGAAATTCATTTTTGTAGTTCGATTTTTTCCCATATCATTAGTCAATATTTTTCTGACAGTTTATACTTATTATAGATTATTTTAAAAATTTTGGCTTCCAATATGTGTACGCTGGTTTTGACGGCTCAATATTTTCGGAGTTAGAAGAAATCTGTTGTGAAAAGAAGTCAGATTGTATTTCTTTTGGATCTTTTTTATAATCTTCAAGTTGAAATCCTGTAGCAATAATTGTAATTTTAATTTTGTCATCAAGTCTGTTATCTATAGTCTGTCCAAAAAAAACATGACCGTTAATACCATAATTTTTAATATCGTTAAATATCTCTTGAAGTTTTATTGCGGCAATATTTGAATTTGTAGTTATATTTACTAGTGCTTTAGTTGCTTTTGAAATATCGTAATTATCTAAAAGGGGGCTTGTTACAGCTTTTTTAACAGCCTCTTTAAAATCAGATCCAGAACTTTCACCTATACCAATTAAAGCAGTTCCTGAACTTAACAAGATATTTTTTACATCTGCAAAATCCCTGTTAATCTCGCCAGTAACTGTTATAACGTCCGTTATGGCCTGAATGCTCTGTCTTAAGACATCATCTATAATATAATAAAAAGCATCGAGAGCCACCCTCTCATTTATAACATTAAAAACTCTTTCGTTTGGAATGACTATTAAAGCATCTGTATATTCTTTAAGGTTCTTTATTCCATCTTCGGCTTGCTGCATTCTTATTTTACCTTCGTGTTCAAAAGGTTTTGTAACAACACCGACGGTTAATATCCCAACTTCTTTTGCAAGTTTTGCAATTATCGGAGCAGCTCCTGTCCCTGTTCCGCCTCCCATACCTGCAGTTACAAAAATCATATCTGTACCGACAAGTCTTCCCTTTATTTCTTCAATACTTTCTTCCGCCGCTTGCTTACCAACTTCAGGATTTCCACCTACACCAAGACCTTTTGTTATTTTTTCGCCTATCTGCAAAATATCCGGAGCAGATGATTTGAGCAAAGCTTGTGCATCAGTATTTATAGCAACAAATTCCACATTGCCGACATTAGCAGCAATCATTCTATTAATGGCATTACAACCACCTCCACCAACACCCATTACCTTTATTACAGCAGGCTGTCCCGTATTCGCATCCTTTGAAGGCAATACTAGCTTTATATTCATTTAAAAAATCTCCTCAAACCATTTTGATATTTTAGACACTACTCCAATCTTTGAAGATTTCTTTTTTAAATAAAACCTTAAATTTGAAAGACTTGAAACTACAGCTCCTATCGCTGTAGCATAAGACGGATTTAATAATATTTCATCGCGACCTACAACCTTGTCTAAGCTTAGACTTCCGGTTCTGGCCGAACAATTAAACGCTTTTTCAAAGGCCTCAGCAAGACCTGGAAGACTGCTGCCACCACCTGCAAGAATTATTCCACCAGAAAGAAATTCATCCCCATAATTATTTTTTCTCGTTAATTCTTTTATTTCGTATAAAATTCTATCTACTCGAGGTGTTATTATAGTATTTACAAGATCATGCCTATTACATTTTTTTATATTTCTACCATCTACAGCTCTATATTCAAACTCTTCATTAATAAAATCAGTATAAACAAATGCTGCGCCATATTTTTCCTTAATTTCTTTTGAAACAGAGTAAGCAGCCCTTAATCTATGACCTATATCTCTTGTTATATAATCAGAACCATCAAAAATTTCATCTGTATGTCTTATTATTCCATCAACATAATGAACAAGTCCTATGGTAAGACCACCAAAATCAATAACAAGACAACTCAATTCTTTTTCTTCTTTAGTAATCAGAATATCGCTGGTAGCCAAATATCCATAAATCATATCGTCACAATTTACACCTACACATGCCATCGCTTTGTTTATGTTTCCTATATTACTGCTTGAGGCTATAAAAGCATGTACATCAACTTCTATATAAGTTCCTTCCATTCCAATAGGATTTTGGATCCCTCTTTGCTGGTTTAGTATATATTCACGCGGAACTATCTGCAATATTTCTTGATCCGGCTCCATTTTTATCTGTTTTTTTGCACTTTCCAAAGCATTCTCTACGGTTTCTTCCATAACTTCCCTATTGGAATAGTTGATGTTTGATACACCTTTGGAATTTCTAGATTGGATAAAATTGCCTCTCAAAGCAACAATAACTTTTCCTATCTGGCCACCAGCAATTTTCTCAATTTCTTCAAAAGCTTTACCTGTTACAAGAGCCACTTCCTGTATGTTAATAACAGCACCCGCTTTAATTCCATCACACGGCATTGAAACCGCACTAAGAATTTTTGAAATTCTTGTCTCCTCATCACAAGTGCCAGCAACACAACAAATTTGATTACTGCCAATATCAAGACCTGCCACAAGATTTTTTTTAGGCATTTTTAATCCTCTGCCAACAAATAATTAATTTATATGTATTAAGTTAAATTTATTTCGCTAATATTCCAGTTACAGGTTTTACAATAATTCTGCCAGAAGAATAAAGATTCATATTTAAATACTCTATTTGTTTAAATCTAGAGATTGCATCACCATAAACTTTTCTAAATTTTTTAAATTTATTGGACAAATGTTCAGGCATTTCTTCCCCCCAAATAATCGTCATACTATCTGCAGTAACAAAAATAATATCGTCTGTATTATTTATTCTCATTTCCAAAATATTATCTAAAAATCCATCGCAAATAAATTTAAATCTCTTTATAAAATCCAAAAGCCGTTTCCTCTCTTCATCGCTCTTATAAACAATTTTAGGAATTTTCATCTCGCTCATAAAACCGCGGAGAGGAAATGGCTTATCATCGAAATCTATTCCACGAATCTCACCGTTTTGAACTATAAAAGCTTCAGGTGTCCTTTCATAAAGTTTAATTTTAATTTTTTGCCAACGCCTATTAATAACAATATTTTTCAGCTCCTGTTTTAATTTTTTTATCTCAGCCTCAGCCTCAGATAATTTCACTTTTAAAAGATTATCGCCAATTTTAAAAGGAAGAAGCTCCTTTATTTCAGCCTTTGTAATATTTTTAGCTCCAACTATATTTATGTCCTTTATAACAATTTTATCGGATTTATAAGCTATGTTAAGCAGTTCATTTATGCCAAAATACAAACCGTAGGCAATCCCTCCAAAAAACACCAAATACAAAAAAATTTTAAAAATTTTTCTTATTTTTTTATTTCTGAAGTAAATGTTGTTTACATGCACCGCTTTATAAGCGTAGCGGTTCCCTTTTTTTGCTACCATATAAAGCACTCTCTACAATTTTTAGAACCAAGTTATTAAAATCATAACCTATGGCTTTACTTGCGTCGGGCAAAAGTGATGTCGCGGTCATACCAGGAATAGTATTATTTTCAAGAACCCAAATTTTACTACTATTATCAACAATCATATCAACACGACATAACGTTTTACATTTAAAAATTTTAAAAATTTTTTCTGCGTAGTTTTGAGCATTTGAATAAGTCATGCTACTTATTCTTGCAGGAATAATATGTCTAGAACCGCCTTTTTGATATTTAGACTTAAAGTCATAAAACTCTCCGTTAGGAACTATCTCTATAACAGGCAAGGCCTTTCCATCTAAAACTCCAACTGTAATTTCTTTCCCAGAAACAAAATTTTCTACCATTATTTCATTGTCGTGCTTAAAAGCCTCTTTAGCGGCAATAGCGAACTGAGAAACATTTTTTACTATTGTCAAACCTAGAGCAGATCCTTGAGAAATTGGCTTTACAACAACGGGATATTTTTTTATTTCTGCAAATGGTTCAAACTGACTTATAACAGTCCAGTCAGGAGTAGGAATTCCATTGCATCTAAAAAATTTCTTTGAGATGTCTTTATCCATTGAAAGTGCACTTGCAAAAACTCCACTACATGTATAGGGAATACCCATAATCTCAAGCATTCCTTGAATAGTTCCATCTTCGCCCAATGGCCCATGCAGAATTACATAAGCTATGTCAATATTTGTTTTTTTTATTTTTTCCGCAACATCTCTGGTTACATCTATACCAACTGCTTTTAATTTCAATCTTTTTAAAACACCTAAAACAACTTTGCCAGACTTAATAGAAATTTCTCTTTCGCTGGATAGTCCACCGTACAAAACGCCTATTTTTTTATTTTTTAATTTTGCTAAAATGTCATCAGTATTCATTTTATTATCTTTATTTCCGTTTCAAGTTTTATGTTAAACTGTTTATATATTTTTTCTTCTATCAAACTGATTAAAGCCAAAACATCCTTTGCCAACGCTCTTTCTATATTTACTATAAAATTTCCGTGAATTTCTGAAATTTGAGCTCCGCCAACGCAAACACCTTTAAGTCCAACTTCATCAATAAGTTTTCCAACGCTGAAACCTTTAGGATTTTTAAAAATACTTCCCGCATTGGGAAAATTTAAAGGCTGAGTTTTTAGACGTCTCTGCACACTTTTAAACACCACTGCTAAACTATCATTTTTTGTAGTCTTTTTCAAGGAAAAACATACATCTGAAATGATGCTATTTTCAAGACTACTTTTCCTATAGGAAAAATCAATTTGTTTTCTTTTCAGCCATACTTTTTTAGAACCAATATAAACACCTACTTCCTTTATCACAGAGTCTATCCATTTGTCCCTTAATCCAGCATTGCCGTAAACAGCACCTCCTACAGAACCTGGAATACCAGAAACAAACTCTAATCCTATTAAATTATTTTTAAGAGCCGTATTTAAAACATCTGAAAGCAATGCTCCGCTGCCACAAAAAATTTCCTCTCCACTAACAATAATTTCTTTTAGTTTACCAGTCAAAGAAATGACAATTCC
Organism: Endomicrobium sp.; assembly: GCA_031271205.1. Classification (GTDB taxonomy): domain Bacteria; phylum Elusimicrobiota; class Endomicrobiia; order Endomicrobiales; family Endomicrobiaceae; genus Endomicrobiellum. Next base: position 9,135 of record JAISWG010000004.1, on the reverse strand, counting down.
CCTATAGCCATTATCAGAAAACAAAACATTTGTCCCTACACCTAAAACATAAAAACTATCATTGCCCATGATTTTTATAAACAAAGATAACGCTTCTTCGTTGGGAATCTCAATAAAATAATCCGCAGGACCGCCTATTCTAAAAGAGCAGTGTTTTGAAAGAGACTCTTCCTCAAAAATGCTACAGCCCAAAGATGCCAATTTAGATAAAACACTTTTGTCCATTTCTTATCAAAGTCCCTAAATAATCTTCAGCAATTCTTCAGATTTTTTCCATACATCTCCAGCGCCTAAAGTTAAAACTATATCGCCTTCAGATAATATTGACAAAAGCGTTTTCAAATCCGAGAAATGCTCAGCATTGATTTTATTTTTCTTCAGACTTTCAAGTATTAAATCAGAACTTACACCTTTTATATGTTTCTCTCCTGCAGGATAAATATCTAACACCCTCACGATATCTGCACCTGAGAAACTTTTACCAAATTCTTTAAACAAATTTTGAGTTCTCGTATATCTATGAGGCTGAAACAAAACAACAAGCCTGCGCTTGGGCCAAAAATCTTTCACAGATTTTATAGTAGTCGCAACTTCTGTCGGATGGTGTCCATAATCATCTATCACCATAATTCCATTTTTTTCGCCCTTTATCTCTAATCGTCTGCCAACACCGTTAAATTTATTGATTGCTTTGGCTATCAAGCTAAAAGGTATATTAACCAACAATCCTACTCCTATAGCCCCAAGCGAGTTTAAAATATTATGTCTTCCTGGAATTTTTATATAAACGTCTCCAATTTTTTTATTTTTATATATTACACTGAAACTTGTACATTTTTCCTGTATTTTAATATTAGATGCTTTTATGTCAGGTTTTCCAGTAAATCCATAAGTAACATATTTTCTCGTAATTTTTGGTGTTAATTCTCTTATAATCTCATTGTCCGAACAAATCACAGCAGCTCCATAAAAAGGCACTGAGTTTATGTGTTTTATAAATGCATTTTTAAGATTTTCCATATTATTATAATAATCCAAATGGTCATTATCTATGTTTGTTATAACAGTAATGACTGGCGAAAGTTTTAAAAATGATCCATCAGATTCATCAGCTTCTGCAACTATAAAATCCCCCTTACCAAGTCTTGCGCTGGTTTTAAGATTTTTAAGCCTTCCACCTATGACTATGGTTGGATCAAAACCTCCCTCATCCAAAATAAGAGAAGTAAGAGAAGTTGTAGTAGTTTTTCCATGTGTTCCTGCTATAGTTACGGCGTATTTTAACCTTGCAAGCTCGGCAAGCATTTCTATACGCGAAATAACGGGTATCGTTTTCTTTAATGCCTCAACAACCTCAGGATTATTTTTACTTATAGCAGTTGATGTTACCACAACATCCGAATCTTTTATATTAGCCGCTTTATGTCCTATAAAAATTATTGCACCAATTAATTTTAAATGTTCGGTAATATATGTTTTCTTTAAATCTGAACCTGAAACTTTATGGCCCAAATTTATCAAAACTTCAGCAATCCCTGACATTCCCGAACCACCTATACCAACAAAATGTATATTTTGGTTTTTACGAAACATTATTTCCTCAAAGAAGTTTATTTTTTTAAAAATTGGCACTTACAGTTGTTACCCCTCCTCCAGCTTTTTATACCAAATTTCTATATCTACATAACACACAGATATCTCTTTAGGCTCAATAACTTTAACCAGATCTCTAAATATGCTTGTTTACCACGCTTTCATAAAGCATACTAACCATTCTATAACTCTGCAAAATACATTTTTTAAAAACTTAAGCTCCGCAGTATTTTTATCTCAGGCACATAATTTTGATAATGATGTATGCAAAATCAGAAAGACCTGTTCCAAAGACAAAAACAAGTAAATTCTTCAGCAGCCTCTATGCAAACATTTTGTTTTTTCCTACATACTGACACGGCATCGCTTCAAGTAAGTCTGACGTAACTCTGTCAAAAATAATTATTTTATTTCCCATAATTTATCCAAATATTACACACGTTCAATATTTTAGCATTTTTTATAGAATTTGATTTTTTGAAAATTCGTGAACCAGTTATAATTCATAAAATTCTAACAAATTAAATTTTGTATTATTATAAATTCAAAATTAGATAATACTTATAAAGAAAGAAAAAAATTATGAAACTACTGTATTATTCTAGTGTTTTTTTGTCAACAGAGTGCACAAAAAATACAATGATCACTCTCAGAGTTTCATGAAAGAAAGAAAAGATGAAAAGAGGATTCATACTCCCCCCTCCTTCTCTATACAAAAAAAGAAATAAATCATTTACTACATAATAACATCGCAGAATGAACAGAAAAATACATATGCAGATATACAAATACACAAAGTAATGAACAATAAGTAAACATAACTATGTGCTTATGCGCTATATGTAGAAGAGGTGGCAAAAAGTAGCATAAAAAAAAGAGAAAACAAAGAAATGAACAAGTAATATAAACACTCATAATAAATTAAAACACAAAGCTAAGACATAGAAAAAATTAGTGGACAATAAGCACCAACTACAGAACACTATAAACACATTATAAAAATAGAACAATAAAACGCTAAAAAGCTTAATAGAAAAGACTAAGAGACTAGATTAGAACAATTTAAAAAATTAACAGCAACGCTAAAATGACATCATATAATCAGAATTGCGAACAACGAGAAAACACACAAAAACTTAAGATTTCAATGACTTAAGATCTCACAATATTTAACCGCGAGAACCAGCAGAGAAAAAACAAAAAATATTACCTACAAACGTTATTTTGAACCCTACACAAAACAACGAGAAATAACAGATGTAGAATAGGAAAAAAGAGACACAAACATACAAGAAGCAATGCAAAAAAAATATCCAAAATAGAGCAAAAGAGCATTTACAAGAAAAACTTATACAGTGTATAAAATTAACACTTAATAACAATAGGACTCTTAGATCCACATATTATAAGTAATATTATTTTAATAAAGAAAGACTTGTCCTTTTCAAAACAAGCAGACATCTGACAAAAATCAATAACGAGAAACAAAACACCAAATCTCTATATCTAACAAACACAGAAATATTTCTCTAGTAATTATTGTGTTTTGAAAAACAAGAAAGTACAAACAGTGGTAACTGATGAGACTACACTCAAAAATCGGTCTCAAGAACATAATTTACCTGTTAAAAGATAATACGCAACAAAACAAAGAAATAGAAAAAAAGAGGCTTTTCATCAAACTACTTACAAACAGCAATACAAATGCAGAACCAATAAGCAACAGAAAGATATCACAAACGACACAATTATTTCTTTCAATTACATCATTTTATTTTTCCCACAAAAACATGAAATTTATTATAAGACAGTTGCACATAAATCTTACCAATTAATTTTACTTATACGTTCCAAAGCCTCTTTAACTCTTGAAACGCTAACAGTTAAAGCAAATCTCACATAACCTTCACCACTTTTCCCCATACCGTTGCCAGGAGTACAAACAATAAATGCATCATCAAGAAGTTTTGAGACTGTTTTGGAAGAAGTATATCCTTTTGGAACTTTAGTCCAAACATAAAACGAAGCTTTTGGAAAACTTACTTCCCAACCAATTTTTTTTAAACCTTCAACCAAAACATCTCTGCGTTCTTTATATATTTTTCTGGCATTCTCAACACATTCCTGCGAAGACGATAACGCTGTAATAGCAGCTTCCTGAATAGCTTGAAAAACTCCAGAATCATAATTATCCTTAACTTTAGCAATACCTGCAACAACGTTTTTATTTCCACACACCCACCCTATACGCCAACCTGTCATATTATATGTTTTAGAAAGCGAGTGAAATTCCACACCCACTTCTTTAGCTCCTGGAAACTCAAGGAAACTTGAAGGCTTATCTTTTTCGTCATAGTATATTTCAGAATACGCAGCATCTGCAACTACAATTATATTATTTTTTTTGGCAAACTCTATAAGCTTTACATAAAATTCTTTTGGAGCAACAGCAGCTGTAGGATTATTAGGATAATTTATAAAAATCAGTTTTGCTTTTTTGACAACATCCTGAGGTATAGAATCTAAATCAGGCAAAAAACCGTTTTTTTCAAGTAAGGGCATGAAGTATGGAACACCATCAGTAAAAATTGTTCCAGTATTATATACTGGATAACCAGGTTCTGGAATTAAAACAATATCTCCTGGATTTATAAATCCTAAATGAATATGACCTATACCTTCTTTCGAACCAATAAGAGCACAAACTTCATCATTATTCAAGTAAACGTTAAATCTTTTTTTATACCAATCTACAACAGCTTTCCTATAAGAAAGCAAACCTGCTCCAAATGGGTATTGGTGATTAAAAGGTTTTGCAACCGCATTCTGCATAGATTTTATTATATGCTCAGGAGTAGGCATGTCCGGATCACCAACTCCTAAAGATATTATATCTGCACCTCTATTTATTGCCTCTTTTTTCTTTCTGTCTATTTCAATAAAAAGATAAGGAGGTATTCTTTTTAATTTTTCGTTGTAACAAATTTTCATTTTTTTAATTCTCCAATTTGTATTTTAAAGTTATAACAACCAAATTTATCCTGTAACATTATATACAACAAAGCGTACAAGGTGTCTCTCTATAAAATTTAATAAATAAAATGATTTTTTATTTTAATAATAGCACAGCAGACATATCGTATAGTCCAAGCTTTTTATCAACAACCCACTTTGCAGCCCTAACTGCTCCTGCAGCAAAAGCATCTCTAGAATGCGCTCTGTGTGTCAATTCTATTCTTTCACCAGGTCCTACAAAATAAACAGTATGATCGCCAACAATATCTCCCGCTCTTACAGAAAGAACGCCTATTTCATCCTTTTTTCTTGCAGAGTTAGTCGAATGTCTGCCATAGACACCTACGTCTTTAATATCTTTACCTATTGAAGACGCTACCACTTCAGCAAGCTTTGCGGCTGTTCCTGAAGGAGAATCCTTTTTTTTATTATGATGCAACTCAACTATTTCTACATCATAATCTGGAATTTTTTTAACTAACTCTTCAACAAGTTTAAACAAAACATTCACGCCTACTGACATATTTGGCGAAAAAACTATAGGAATAACCTTTGAAGCTTCATATATTTTCGTTTTTTGTTCTTCAGAAAAACCAGTAGTACCTATAACCACAGGTACTTTTTGTTTTACAGCCAAATCCAAATTTTTTAAAGTACTTTCAGGATTTGTAAAATCTATTAATACATCAGTATTTTTTAAAATTTTTTCCAAATCAGCTACAGAGGATATTATAGGACTTCCTGTACCTATAGCTTTACTGCCTTCAAATTCCAAAGCTCCTGATATTTGAATCTCAAAATCCTCTTTAGCCATGACAATTATGGACTGCCCCATTCTTCCAGAAGCTCCGCAAATTGCTAACTTCATATAACCCACCTCTCCTCTAAACCACCAAATTATTTTAATAATTTAAAATCTTCTAAAACTTTTTTCAATTTTAACTTGTTAGATTCTTCCATTTCACACATTGGAAGTCTTATTTCTGAGCTGCAAATACCAAGCAAAGACCCGGCAGTTTTCAGAGGTATTGGATTTGTCTCCATAAACAAAGCATTAACCAAAGGCAAAAGACTATAATGCATCTTTTTAGCTTCTTTAATATTTCCTTTTTCAAAGGCCCTTATAAGAGACAATATTTCAAATGGAAAAAGATTAGATAAAACTGAAACTACTCCTATACCACCTATTGAAAGAACAGGAAGAGTAAGAGCATCATCTCCTGAAAGAAGCTCAATATTTGGAACTAAAGCTTTTAATGCACTCATTTGAGACAAAGACCCAGAAGCTTCCTTTACACCGATGATATTTTTACAGTCTTTGCAAAGATTGGCTACGGTTGTAGGTTCTATATTTACAGAAGTCCTACTCATAATATTGTAAAGAACAATAGGAATATTAACCAAATCCGCAATTTTCTTAAAATGCAAATATAAACCCTTCTGAGTAGGTTTATTGTAATACGGAGCAACTATCAAAACTCCATCACAACCAGCTTTTTTCGCAAATTGAGTAAACTGTATGGCTTCAGCTGTAGAGTTGGATCCTGTTCCAGCGAGAATCTTCATTCTGCCTTTTACCTGCTTGACACAAAACTCTATAATCTGTTCATGCTCTTCATGTGACAAATTAGGAGATTCACCTGTCGTCCCGCATGGAACAATACCGTTCACTCCGGCTTTATATTGATTCTCAATCAGTTTACCTAAAGTGCCAAAATCAACTTTTCCTTCTTTAAAAGGTGTCATTAAAGCTGTGTAAACCCCCGAAAACATAAAACCTCCATTACTTTGCGTATATAAAGGAAAGCTTAAACTTTTACTATACCCTTAAAAGAAATAACAGACGGACCTTCAAGAACTACACTGCTTATTTTATCATTGTCAACAATCATAGAAACTGACAATTTGTCACCACCTATCGCAATAACATCTACTGGAGACTTTACAAATCCCTTTAGTACCGAAATAATTCCTGAAGCAGTTATACCCGTTCCGCATGCTAACGTTTCGTTTTCAACACCTCTCTCATAGGTGCGCACAAAAATAGTATTATCTTTTTCAACTTGCACAAAGTTTACATTCGCTCCAGATGGAGCAAACACTTTATGATACCTTATTTCCCTTCCATATCTAAAAATATCAATTTTCTTAATATCGTCAATAAATATTACTACATGAGGAACACCTGTATTTATAAAATCAACATCAAACTCTCTATCGCTTAGCTTAACTTTTATATTTCTTTTCAAATCTTTCGGCTCGTACAAATCAAGTTTAACTCTATCACCTGACAAAATCTTGGCGTTTACAACTCCTGCATCAGTCTCAAAAACCATCTGTGAATCTACAATGCCTAAATCATAAGCAAACTTGGCAATCGATCTCCCACCGTTTCCACACATCGAAGCATGGGAACCATCAGAATTGAAAAACTTCATTTTAAAATCTTTACAATAACTCTTTTCCAACAAAATCAATCCGTCACCGCCTATTGAATATCTTCTATCACACAATTTTCTCGCAAGATTTTGGCAATCTTTTTCATAAATTATACTTTCTCTATTATCTATCAATATAAAGTCATTACCTGCAGCAGTTAGTTTTGAAAACTTTATCTCCATAACATCTCTCTTAATTTATAAAATTTCATTGAGCATCAAATCCTCATAGCTTGCTCTTTTTCTTATAAGCTTTGCCTGTTTGCCGTCAACTAATACTTCGGCAAGCAAAGGTCTAGAATTATATTCCGAAGCCATAGCAGCACCGTAAGCACCTGTACAAGTCACTAATAAATATTTATCTTGTCCAATTGTTGGAAGCATTCTATCTTTGCCTATAAAATCTCCACTTTCACATATGGGGCCAACTACGTTACTTCCAACTTTTTTAACATTAGTTTTTTTGACAGGAACTATTTCATGATAAGCATCGTACAAAGTTGGTCTTATTAAATCATTCATTCCTGCGTCAGTTATAAGAAAGTTTTTTCCACCGGACATTTTTCTATACAAAACTTTTGCCAAGAGATGTCCCGCATTTCCGATTATTGAACGACCAGGCTCAAATATAAACTTTTTATTTTTATCAAAAACAGAAAAAATTTCAGACATAAGACATTTTGGAGAAGGAACCTTTTCATGTTTCTCATATTTAATACCGAGACCGCCACCACAGTCTATATACGAAATCTGCATACCATTTCTTTCAACTTCATCAACTATCTTCTTTATTTTTTTAGCAGCAACAACAAACGGCTTAACCTCAAGAATTTGCGAACCTATATGAAAATGTATACCTACAACACTTATATTTTTTTTTCTCTTTGCAGTTAAATACGCCTTCACAGCATCTTCATAAGGTATACCAAACTTAGTACCTTTCTTACCAGTCACTATATAAGAATGTGTGTCTGGATTTACGTGAGGATTTATCCTAAAAGCAATATTTGCTTTTATCTTCAAGTTGCCAGCTATTTTATCTATAACATCAAGCTCTTCAAAAGACTCAACATTAAACATAAAAATCTTACTTTTTAAAGCATACTCTATTTCTTCAGCAGATTTTCCAACACCAGCGTAAACTATCTTTGATGGATTAAAACCTACTTTTAAACATCTATAAATCTCACCACCCGACGTAGTATCTGCCCCTGCTCCAAGATCTGCAAGAATCTTCAAAATAGCTCCGCTAGAATTTGTCTTGCAAGCAAAACAAATAAGCCCGTCTTTTAAAGACATAGCTTTTTTGTAATTTTCAAAATTGTTTACTATGCGTTGCTTTGAATATACGTATATGCTTGTTCCATATTCTTTAGCTATATCAGAAAGTTTTACATTTTCAATATACAAATCGTTTTTTCTAAACTCAATCATTTTATCCTCTCTAGCGTGTTTAATTATAAATTACAACTTATGTATTAATTTATTACACATACGACATCTATTTTAACAAACATTTTGTATACTTGTCAATGATCTTTTCCAACTTCTTCTCAACTGTCATAATTATCATATTCATTTATTCTGCAACCTATTACACACAATGTCAAAAATTTCCCATTTTCCTAGTACATTTTATTATAAAACCTATATATTCTTTTAAAAAACTGGAATCTTCTAACTTTCTTAAAAATTGATACTTAACTTCTAACTTAAGTTTCTCGCACATCTTTTGTATATATCTTTTTTTCATTTCATTGCTTTTATAGTTCCATTATCTATCACCCCCCCCTTATATACTTTTAACTCCAATATCTTCTTTTTGTTATCTCTGGCCACTCTCTTTATGTTTTTCTCTGCCGCTAATATATTTTTTTGTGCTCTTCTGTTTCTCTTTTTATTTTATTTATTAATGATCAACTTTACCAATGAAAATATTTTGCTCTATTTTGTTTTAATCTTTTTATGAGTATAAATACTCCTAAGTTAAATTTGATGCATAATAAGCTAATATATGTAACTTTATGAATTTATAAAAGCTTTTTTTAAGTAAAACTTTCTTTGTTGTTTGGTCAGTTTTTCAATAGAA
>JAISWG010000011.1 GCA_031271205.1 Endomicrobium sp. | reverse complement strand
TTTTCCAGGATTTTTAGCTGGATGGAACCATTCGGTTTTGTATATCCTTATAAGCATTGCAGAGCTTACCGCAGTTGCTGCATATGCCCAGTATTGGTTTCCCAGTGTCCCTACATGGGGAACGGCTTTATTTTTTTTTATAGTTATAACCATAATTAACATGTGCACGGTAAAGGCTTACGGCGAAATAGAGTTTCTTTTTTCAATTATAAAGATAGTCGCCATTTGTGCAATGATTTTGGCTGGTGGGTATATTTTATTTTTTGATTCATCTTTGGTTGCTGGAGCAACAATCAAAAATTTGTGGCTCACCCCAACCGTCGGGCAGTATAGTTAAATATTTATAGCTTGCATAACGTACAAAATTGTTAAAAACTTAGTCTTTAACTAACCTTGAGGGTTATTTTATCTCTGATAGAAAAACAAATTTTTGTTTTGTTTTCCGCTGTTTTTTTATAGCTTTATTTAACTTTTAGTTTTTTCTCTACGTCCATCCTTAAATCGCTTCACTCTATTCATCTTTTACAACACTTGCGATGGTCGCAACCTTGTCACTATTACTAAGTCTTACTAATCTTACCCCCTTAGTGTTTCTTCCTATTACAGAAATGCCGTTTACTCTTAATCTTATAGTTATACCGTTTTGAGTCATAATCATAACTTCACCGTCATTTGCTTTTTTAATACCCACAACACTTCCATTTCTGTCTGTAGCCTGCATATTAATAACACCACGTCCTGCTCTCTTTTGCAAACGATATTTACCTACCTCCGTTCTCTTACCATAGCCATTTTCTGAAACTGACAAGAAAGCGTCGTCTGAAGAAAGAACTTCCATACCTATAACCTCATCATCTTTCTCAAGAGAAATTCCATTTACGCCCATTCCATTGCGACCTATCGCACGTACGTCACTTTCTTTAAACCTTATTGCTATGCCCTTTTTGGTTGCGATTATAACTTCGGGGTTTTTCTCTATAGTTTTTACTTCAATTAAGACGTCGCCGTCTTTAAGCTTAATAGCTATTATACCATACCTTCTTGGGTTTGTGAACTCATCCAATGCAATTTTTTTAATCGTACCATTTCTAGTACACATTAACAAATATTCATCTTTAATGTCTTTAGAACTAAGCGACCTTATAGGAATAGCAGCTGTAATTTTTTCCTCTGTGCTTTGTAGCTGCAAGAGATTTGCTATGGCTTTTCCTTTAGATGTTCTTACTCCTTCGGGAATCTCATAAACTCTCATCCAGTATAATCTTCCCTTGGTTGTAAAAAAGAGCATATAGGCATGCGAGCTGGTAATAAATAAATTTTTAACAAAATCTTCTTCTTTCATGTTCATTGCAATTATTCCGCGCCCCCCTCTGTGTTGAGCTTTATACGTATCAAGAGGTATGCGTTTAATGTAACCTACATGGGACATTGTCACAACTACTTCTTCTTGTTGAATTAAATCTTCAATATTAAAATCGGCATCTGCTGCTTGTATTTGTGTCCTTCTCTTGTCACCATAGTTTTTCTTTATTTCAACGATTTCGTCTTTTATTGTCAAAAGAATTTTTTTTGGGTCCGCTAAAATAGAATGAAGTTTTTCTATAAGCTTTATAGTTTCCAAATATTCCTCATCTACTTCCCTTCTTTTTAATCCGGTAAGCTGACGAATCTTCATTTCCAATATAGCTTCAGATTGAACCTTTGTTAAGCGAAACTTGTTCATAAGATTCACACGGGCTATATCTTCATTAAGCGATTCTTTTATAATTTTAATAATAGTGTCTGTGTTGTCTATGGCTTTTTTTAAGCCTTCCAATATATGTGCCCTGGTTTCAAATTTTCGCAAATCAAACCTTGTTCTTCTGGTTATAACAATCTTTCTATGTTCAATATGATGAACTAAAATTTCTTTTATGTTCATTATTTTTGGTCTATTGTTTACAAGTGCAAGCATTATAACACCAAAAGATGACTGCATCTGCGTGTGTTTATAAAGTTGATTCAAAACAATTTGAGCGTTTGTGTCTCTCTTTAACTCTATAACAATTCTTATACCGTCACGATCAGATTCATCGCGTAAGTCAAAAATGCCATCAATCTTTTTGTCTTTTATCAAATCAGCTATTGAGGTTATAAGATTTGATTTGTTTACTTGGTATGGAATTTCGCTTACTATTATAGTCTCTCTTCCACTTTTGGATTCTTCTGTTTCAACCTTAGCTCTTATTTTTACAGAACCTCTGCCTTTTTCCATATAATTTCTTATTCCGCTTTTGCCTAAAATTATGGCACCTGTAGGGAAATCAGGACCTTTAATATGTTTAGCAAGCTCAGAAACAGGCAAATCCTCATCATCTATTAAAGCGATTAAAGCATCGCTGATTTCACCTATGTTGTGAGCGGGAATAGCAGTAGCCATACCTACAGCAATACCTGCTGATCCATTAATCAAAAGGCTAGGAATTTTTGAAGGAAGTATTAGGGGTTCTTTTAAAGAACCGTCGTAATTAGATATAAAATCAACTGTATTTTTATCCAAATCCGCAAGCATCTCTTCAGTAATTGCGTCCATTCTTACTTCAGTATAACGCATAGCAGCAGCAGAATCACCATCTACGCTTCCAAAATTTCCCTGTCCGTCAATCATGGGATATCTTAGAGAAAAATCCTGCGCCATTCTTACTACAGCGCCATAAACAGCAGAATCGCCATGAGGATGATATTTGCCTAAAACATCTCCAACTACTCTGGCAGATTTTTTATAAGCTGTATTATGTTTTAACCCCATTTCCTTCATAGCATAAAGTATTCTTCTATGAACAGGTTTTAGGCCGTCACGAACATCTGGCAAAGCCCTCCCAACAATTACGCTCATGGCATAATCTATATAGGAAGTTCTCATTTCATCTTCAATATCACGAGGCACAATACTTGCCACTGCCACCAGCTCTTTTTTTGTTTCTTTTTCTTTTGACATTCCCAACCTCTTACAAGTTTAGTTAAATTTAAAACCGTATTTTCAAAAAAACAATTCCTATGTCAATAGGCCTTTTCTTTATCTTCTTTACCTTTTTTTAAACCAAAGGTTATGCTTTGTAAACACATTGTAACAATAAGGTTCAAATCGTATTTATCTACTATCTGAACAACTATAAACGTTATTCAAAAAATTTTTTGGAAATTGTTTTATAATACTCATGTTCATAAAAAAACAACACCACTCTACACCGTTAGAAAAAATATTCGTCAATTACTTTAAAAATTATTTATTTTAACTATATCCAATATAGGCCATTGGAAGTGCTTGAAATACAAAAAGCATGGCTGTCTCCACACCTTTTATCGCTTATATTTTTATTAACCTATTTAGTGTTTTTAGTAGCTCTCTCTATTAAAACACTAACCAGACAGAAGTGTAGTTAGAATTCGCAATAAGTTTTTAAGGGTATATTAAATTTCATAAGGTGTGATTTTGTAGCATCACAAAACTCTTCTTCATGTCATTATTGTGTAAATATAATTTTCCCGCTTCAATATTTATATGTATAAACTTATAATTAATTATCCCCCCCCACACGGTCTTAACATAGACACAATACACCTATTTATTATATCTGTTTGTCTCAACATTCATCAAAATAAACACTGTTTTAGATATTTTTGAACAAAAGAATATCAAAATCTTCCAAAACTTTCCACACCACATTCAATAAAAAGCAAATTATTTTAAATTGAGTATACACCTACAACCAAAATAAAATTTTCTACTCATTGATAGTTATTACACAAATCATTTAAATATCCAAATTTATCACGTCCAAAGCATGCATTTGAATAAAAGCTCTTCTTGGTTCTACCTGATCGCCCATCAAGGTTGTAAATATTCTGTCTGTTTCTATGACATCTTCTAGTTTAACCTGGAGAAGTTTCCTATTTTTAGCATCCATTGTGGTTTTCCAAAGTTGATCAGGATTCATTTCTCCAAGGCCTTTATATCTTTGTATGGTTACTCCCTTATTGCCAATTTCTCTAACAGTTTCAACAAGTTCTGCTGTAGAATGAAGGTCACAATAAACATCTCCTTGCATTTTCTTTTGTGTATCTTGAAGTCTATAAACAGGTTTTGTGTGTGATTTTCCGTAATGTTCTAAATGTAATCCTTCTTCTTCAAGTTGTTTTGCAAGCCTATCTATGCTAGAAAACTCCCACAGGTCCTTATATTCCAGCACCGTATCGTCTAATTGAAAATTTTCTGTTGCTTTTGTGAGTCTGTCCTCTTGAGAAGCAAGAAGATCTCTGTGTTTTACAAGCTGTTGGTCTTTAAGTTTTTTCCACTCTTTATCAGAGTAAATATACTTAACGTTACCCTCCACAACAGCCCTACAAAGAGGAAGTTTTCCATCTTCTTTAAATTTAAGATAGTCTTTCCAAATAACACCTTTCTTGTATATCTTTTTTAAAAGAATATTCAGCTCGCTTATACTTGTTATTATTTTATGTAAAATCCTGCCATTTATTTCTTTTATTTCTTCACCGTCCCGCAACAACGATAAAGATAATCCGTCAACTGCTGATAAGAACAAAAATTTATCTAATTCTTCTTCAGAATCTAAATACATTTCTTTCTTGTTTTTTCTCACTTTATAAAGCGGAGGTTGGGCAATATAAACATAACCGTTTTCCAAAAGCTGCGGCATTTGTCTGTAAAAAAATGTCAACAACAATGTTCTTATATGTGCACCGTCAACATCAGCATCGGTCATGATAATAATTTTATGATAGCGAGTTTTGTCTATATTAAAACCACGATCGTCTTTTCCTATCCCTGCCCCAATTGCTGTAATTAACATTCTTATTTCTTCGTTTGCCAAAACTTTTGTAAGACGAGATTTCTCTACGTTTAGAATTTTACCCCTTAGTGGAAGAATTGCCTGGAAAGATCTATCTCTACCCTGCTTTGCAGAACCGCCAGCAGAGTCTCCTTCAACTATAAAAAGCTCGGTTTTTTGGGGGTCTTTTTCGGAACAATCGGCAAGTTTGCCGGGAAGTGACGCAGAATCTAGTGCCCCCCTTCTTCTTGTAAGCTCTCTCGCTTTTCTTGCAGCTTCTCTAGCTTCCGATGCATTAATGGCTTTTTCCAAAATCTGATTTGCAACACCCGGGTTTTCCTCCAAAAAAGTTGTTAGAGCATCACTCACTATAGACTGAACTATGCCTTCAACTTCAGAGTTCCCAAGTTTTGTTTTTGTCTGCCCCTCAAACTGCGGGTTTGGCACTTTTGTTGAAATAATCGCAGTCAGACCTTCACGAACATCTTCTCCAGAAAGTTTTAAATCTTTTATTTTAGATATTTCGTTTTTTTTAATATATTCATTTACAGACCTTGTCAATGCGGAGCGAAAACCTGATAAGTGCGTTCCACCTTCTGTTGTGTTAATGTTGTTGGCGAAAGTAAAAATTTGCTCATTATAAGAATCATTATATTGCATTGCAATTTCTACCCCAACACCTTCTTTTTCTTTTTCAAAATAAATAGGCTCTTTGTTTATAACATTCTTGTTTGTGTTTAAGTACTGTACAAAAGTTTTTATCCCACCCTCATAATCAAAAATATGCTCTTTTTCGTTTCTTTCATCAGCAATTCTAACACGAACACCAGCATTTAAAAACGCCAACTCCCTAAGCCTATTTGCCAAAATATCAAAAGAGTACGTCGTTACAGAAAAAATCTCAGCATCTGGATGAAACGTAATCCTGGTTCCTCTTTGATCTGTGACTCCAAGTTCCTTAACTGAGCTCAGAGGTTTCCCTTTTGAATAGCTCTGCTTATAAACCTTACCATTGCGATAAACCTCAACCTCCAAGACATCGCTCAAAGCATTTACACACGATACACCAACGCCATGCAAACCTCCAGAAACTTTATAAGAATTCTTATCAAACTTTCCACCAGCGTGTAGTTTTGTGAGAACAATTTCCAACGCAGATACACTTTTATATTTCGGATCTGGATAAGAGTCGGTTGGAATGCCGCGCCCATCATCTAAAACGGTTATTGAGTTATCGGGATGTATTGTAATATCAATATTTTTACAAAACCCAGCCAAAACCTCATCTATTGAGTTATCTACCACCTCGTAAACTAAATGATGAAGGCCTTGGCTTCCGGTAGAACCAATATACATGGCAGGTCTTTTACGAACCGCCTCTAAACCTTCAAGGATTTGAATATTAGAAGCATCATAACTGTCTTTTTTAGCTTCTTGTTTTACCATAACAACCTCTCTTTTTAAAATTTTCATTTGTTTAATTGTTTAAAAACACACAATATTAAAGCAATTATGCTTCTATTTTTACTTTAATATTTTTTATCTTTTGCGTACCAATATACTGGTTTATTTTTTTTATAATTTCTTTTTTACGAAGCGTAAGTTCACTAACAGCAGCAGAGTTTTGAGTTTTTGTAAAAATAGTCCCGTTTTTGTAGCCTATTATCTCTACACCCTCCATACCAACCTCTTTTCCCCAAACCCTTTCAATAGTAAAAAACTCTTCCCTTAAACCAAACCTCTTCTTTAAAAGTTCTATTATTTCACTCGCTTTAGTCCAGGGCATATTCACGCCCTCATTGGCATTACTACACAAATGTAGTTTTTATCTTTCTCGGGTATTATAGTAGCTGGATTAAGAGAGTTTTTAAACCCAAATATTATTGATTCTTCATCAATATTTTGTAACACCTCTTTTATAAAATTAGGATTAAAACTTATTTCTACTGGTTCAGCTTTGTAATCTACCTCCACCTCAACCTCTCCAGACCCTACACCAGCCGTAGAGGCTGAAATTTTTAAAACATTGGAATTAAAGTGGAATTTCACCGCGGGTGGTCTGTCTAGTGATATTTTGTCTACAACCAAAAGGGCTACCTGTTTCACAGCAGACAGGGTATCTTTTACGTTTAATCTGACACTTATTTCAGAAGTTTTGGGTATTACTTGTTCGTAGCTTGGGAAAATACCCTCTATAAGCGTAGAAATAATGGTTATATCTTCCATTTCTAAAGCTATTTGATTTCTGGTTATGCCTATTTTTATATTTTCGGTCTTTATATCAGAAGAAAGAAGTTTTAATATATGTATTATTGCTTTTGTTGGCACTATTGCTTTTATTTTTGTTTGTAATTTAATGCCTTTTATTTCATTTGTGGTTGTATAAGCAAGTCTCCTACCATCGGTAGCTATTATTTTTAAAATATCCTGTTCCAAGACAAAACAAACACCATTCAAAACGTATCTTTGAGAGTCTTTAGAAACAGCAAAGATGGTTTTTTTGAGAATTGATACAAATATTTCTCTTTTAATAGTGAAGTTGTTTTCGTTTGGAAAATCTAGTGTTGCAGGGTATTCGTTTTTTGGTATACCCATAAGATTAAACTTAGATTTTCCTGAAGTTATATTTATTTGATTATTAGTTTCATTTGATCTTATGTTTATTTCATTTTCTAACGATAACTCTTTTATAATATCAGAAAATTTTTTAGTTGGTATTGTGATACTACCCTCTTCTAAAATTTCTCCCTTAATGTAACATTTGACAATTATTTCTAGGTCTGTAGAAGAAAGTTTTATTTTTCCGTCTTCAGTCTCAAGTAGAAAATTTAAAAGAATTGGAAGTATGCTTTTAGATGATGCTGCAAAATATACCGTTTGCATTCCTTTGCTAAGCTCTTCTTTTCCACAAATTACCCTCATTATCTTCTCCATGTTTTAAGCGAAATATATTTAATTGTAATAATATTCTGTATATTGTTGATAAGTTGTAAGTATCAAAAAAAAACCATAATTTCCAATCAAAACTAAATGAACGATTCAACGATAACCTTGTGGATAACTCGTTATAGTTATCCACAAGGTTATCGGATAATATGATTATACAATTTTTTGAAAAGTTATACACACTATTTTACTTACCAACAAGAAATAATTATATATAAACCGTTTAGACGAAATAGCTTTAACTAGAATTACGAATTTTTTTAATTATTTGGTTAATTTTAGCGTTAAAATAAGGATCTGAGTCTGTTTTTTCTTTAATTTTGTTACAGGCATGCATGACCGTTGAATGATCTCTACCACCAAAAGCTTTGCCAATAGTATTTGTGGAAAACTCATCACTAAGCGTTCTGGCAAGATACATGGCTATTTGTCTTGGAAAAGCTATGACGTCTGTTCTGCGTTTAGATTTCATATCTCTTAAATCAATACTGAATTCACTAGCGACAACCCTCTGAATACTCTCTATTGTTATATGGGTAGATTTATCTGTCTTTATAATATCTCTAAGCATTTTTTGTACAGAATCAACAGTCAATGGTGTTTCTGTGAACAAGGAAAATGCTGCTATTCTTAAAAGGGACCCCTCCAGTTGTCTTATGTTAGATTTAACCTGGGTGGCTATATACAGAACGACATCGTCTGGTACATAAATTTTTTCTTCTTCGGCCTTTTTACGTAAAATAGCAATTCTTGTTTCTAGGTCAGGTTGTTGAATATCAGCTATAATGCCCCACTCAAACCTTGAAATAAGCCTGTCTTCAACACCCTCAAGCTCTTTTGGGGGGCGATCGGAAGATATAACAAGCTGTTTTTTTGCGTTGAACAAATTATTAAACATGTGGAAAAATTCTTCCTGAGAACTTTCTTTTCCCATCAAAAACTGAATATCGTCAATCAACAAACAATCCAGACTTCTGTATTTGTTTTTAAATGATGATATCTTGTCAAATCTAATTGACTCAATAAATTCAGTAACAAACTTTTCACACGTTACATAAAGTGCTCTAAAATTTGGCAAAGTTTGTTTGACATGGTTTCCTATGGCGTGAAGTAGATGTGTTTTGCCTAACCCTACACCGCTGTAAAGGAAAAGAGGATTGAACTGTTTGCCTGGATTTTTTGCTGCTGCTTCAGCGCAGCCATGCGCAAATCTGTTAGATGCACCTATAACAAACCCTGTGAATATATACTTAGGGTTTATTTGATCTCTTTGCAGAGCCTGAATTGAAGCATCTATGTGAACAGGAATATTTTCGGTTTTTTCTATTATTGACGATATATCTTGTTGTGGTTTTAGCTGTAAAATCATTTGTTGTCCACAGGAATCTGATAGAATGTTTTCAATATTTTTTAATTGATTGTTTTCTATCCATTGAGAAAAATAAACGTTTGGAACCTCTAAAATAAATGTATTGTTTTCAAAAGATAGAGGTTTAAGCGGAGAAATCCACAAGTTATATGTTTCTGGTGTAACAGATGCTTTAATGTTATCCGTAACTTTTTGCCATAAATCTGAAACCGAAAAACTCATTTTATCCCCAAGTTATCCACAATTGTGGATAATGTAATTAACAAGTAAAAAAATCAGCGTTTTTTTGAAAACAAAAAAATCAAAAACCCGCACGATAAATTCTATAATTTTTGATCTCCTTTGTCAAGTTTAAGAAGTCAAGAATAGACAGACTGTCTGGTCTTAAAAATGCATTTAATCCACAACTTTTCAAAATATCCGAAACCATATCTTTGGGTATATCGCAAAAAGAACTAACACAATTCAAAATTGTCTTTCTTCGCATGCTAAAAGTGTGTTTTACAAACTCAAAAAGAGCAGGTTCTGGTACATTGGCCTTTTTATTTTTAAATCTTATAACGGAAGATGTAACTTTTGGTACAGGGTTAAAACATTTTGGCGAAACGTCAAAAAGTACTTCTGTATCAGCATAGTATGAGGTAAATGCTGAAATGTATCCATAACATTTATTTCCAGGTTTCGCGACTAAACGTTCTACAACTTCTTTTTGAAGCATAAATACAGCTGTAGTCCAATTTCGCAAAGGCAAAATCTTTTGAATAATAGCCGTGCCGACACTATAAGGAAGATTAGAGACAAATTTACGTTTAATATCAGGAATATTATATCTTAAAAAATCTTGATTTATCAACTCAATATTTGTAATTTTGTTAAGAAAGAAATAGTCACTTAATTGTTGAAATAATGTTTTATCTATCTCAATAGCAGTCAAAAAATTAACACTAGACACCATAAGCTTTGTTAAAATACCCCTACCAGGACCAATTTCCAAAATATTGTCCATTAAATCCAAATCAGTTGCTTTTACAATTTTAGCTGATATATTATTATCAATTAAAAAAATTTGTCCATATTTTTGCCACATTAATCATACCGTGAGATTGTAAATTGTTAAGAGTATTAAATATCAAACCATATGCTTGAAACGCTTATCACAAGATAAAAAAATGAAGTTATTTATACATTGTTTTGCACTATAATTAAACCATTCTATATTTATTATCACTTTTATGTTTAGAGACCGAAAAGTACAGCGATTATTCAAAACCATGTTTGTTTCATATTTTTATGTTTTTCAACAGTCATTTTAAATCAAATTCTTTTATAATAAATATTTTGTTATACAGAGATTTCAAATTACCCTAGTATATATGTTCCTTATCAATATATATCCATCTCTTTGTACATAAACGCACAACTTCCATCCATCTTCGGTGTGTAGTAATATAAAATATAATAATATCTTATATGCGGCGTTGTTTTTTTGGCTTTTGTGATAAAAAAACAACACGCTACATAACCAACTATTTATGTGACATTAAAACTATTTGTTTTGGACAAAAAATACACACGGCACTGATTTAGGTGTTTATAACACGAGCCAGTACTATAACCTACCTATCGCGCTCTATCTCTACTGTTTACATGAAGTGCTTTGTTTTCGATAAAACCCAAACTCACACGACGCTCAAACCTAACACACAAGCAAATTTTATAAATTTTTTCTAATAATTTGTATGAGCTAAACAATGTGCTATTAAAACTATAATACAGTACGCAAGATTTCTTGAAATTTATATAAAATTTAAAAAAATATTTCTTTTTAAGAAAGATGTTTTATTGTTTTCCTATGCAAAGGTTTTAGAAAATTATATCTAAAACGTCTTGTTTGTAGCACACTTGTTCCCAAAATTTTATTAAAAAGTCTTGAGCATTTTCAGTTTTAAGACCCTTTTGTTTTTGTTAAAGCATCTAAGGTGCCTAATAGTTAGTTTGGTACGGTAGTGGAAATTTATCGTTAAATAATCGTTTTGTGTTTCGTTTGCACCGGTTGTTTTTGCAATTTTATCTAATAGATTAAAAATTTCATTTTAGTTTTTGCTAAAATTCTGATGACATATGAAAAAAATATCCAATTAGCTTATTCTGTTAAAATAAATTAAAATAAGTCAGGTTTATTAAAACAGCAATTGCTGGCATACATATTTCTGATTTTTTAAGAAACACACTATTTTTGCATTATTTTTATCTAATTTGAAAGAATTAAAAGAAGATTAAAAAAATCCAAAACAAAACGTCCTGCTTTGTGCATAGCTTTATGGTTGTTTTTCCTTGATGCTCACCACAAGTGTTTATTATTGTAATAGATAATTCCTTTGCAATCTATGGTTCCTTCAATGGTATCTATAGTTATATACTATCTGCAAGCTATGTAACAACAGTCATGTTCCTGCTGAGGATAGTGTTCAAAAAGGTTTCTATGGTGTCTTGTA
This sequence comes from Endomicrobium sp., assembly GCA_031271205.1. Taxonomy (GTDB): domain Bacteria; phylum Elusimicrobiota; class Endomicrobiia; order Endomicrobiales; family Endomicrobiaceae; genus Endomicrobiellum. The sequence continues at coordinate 47,043 of JAISWG010000011.1, read as the reverse complement.
CGTAAAAATCAAACCTTGTGGGTTTTTCTTTTTTTAGACAGAGACACAAATATCTCTTCTGGTGATCTAAATCAACTCACATAAAAGCTATCAAATTTGTAATATTATCCTTGATGGTTTCAACTTTTGAAGAAAATGCTCTAGAAATATTATTTAACACAACTTTGATTGAACTTGCGTTTTTGCTTGTTATTAAATCGCAAAACAGCTCTAGCTCTTCTTATAGTTCTTTTTTTGTCGTTTTAAAGGACCTATGAGCAAACCCTCCACTCTTAGTAGTATAAAGAGATATCTTTGCTAACATTGTATAAAAAATTTAAAACTTTGTCAACAATATAGTTGTATTTTACCTGCTTATCAGTTGTGTGGCTAACCTGAAATATTTTGTTTCAAGCAGAACCAATTGCAGATTTATCAGCTATGGTTGAACAAGACTGAATAGTGTCATTTTTCAGATATTCATATAAATAAAAATATTGAAACTATCGTAATAATTACATAGGGGAGCACTCTTAATGATAATGTTTTAAAATTTTTTCCTTTAGAAATTTCATATCCCATAAGCAAGACTATTGCTATAACCGAACATAACGAAATAGCCAAAGCTGCAAAATATAGTAAAATGGATATAACAATAAAGTATTTATCTTGATTATGCTTAAGTCCGCTTGCGTCGCGCATTGTATAAATAAATACAGAAATAAGGGTTAGTATTAAAACTAGAAAAAGAGTCACGCTGAAAACTCCAAATTAATAGTTCAAAATAAAATCTAAAGAAAAAAAATCAACAAAAAAACCAAGTAGGGTTTGTACATAGCTTCCATTGTTAAAGTTGTTTTTTTCACACAAATAACAACACAGCATACTAACTAACGGACAACGGCTTCCACAGTATCTACACTTGTGTTTGGTGCCTGTTTGGAGACACAAATTTTAACAAGAACGGTTCACTGGAAAAATAGTCCCAAAAACTATACTATCGCAAAGTTTGAAAAGTTGTTTTTTTCACATTTATTGCCACGTTTGGGGCATTTGATTGTTTTGCCATTAAAAGAAACACCAGTTTCTTAAAATTTTTTTACATTTAGTGTAAATAAATTCAAATATTGGCATAGCTGTTCTCTTGTTATATTATCAAGTAGTTATCAAACTGTTTTGCGCTATATATTGTTGTAAGAAAAAGATACTTACTTTATAAACGTCGCGTATTTTCTGTAACTAGAACGTCTGTCATTTTTAAAACCGGATGGTTTTTTTGTTTTTGCAAGCTTTACAGAAATTCTTTTACCTTTTATATTATTTAAATGCAAAGCGTTAATTACTGTATCGACATGTTTGCTTGGCACTTCAACAAAAGAAAAGGTTTCTAAAATTTTAATGTTGCCTACCATGTTTCCGTCAATCTCTGTTTCGCCTGCTATGGTGCTGACAAAATCCCTGGCTTGCACATTATCTTTTTTCCCTATATTTATAAAAAGTCTCACCATTCCACATTCTCTTGCACCTGTATTTGCGTAATGATCAACCGTGTTTGCAAATATATCTGATTGTTGTTTTTCTTGGTCTTTTTTTTCAGAAACAAACGTCATTTTCAAAAGCGCCGCCGCCACATCCAAAAAAGTTGTTTCATCAGAGATTAAAGATTCTATCATTTGTGAGTATTTTTCTAAATCTTTTTCTTTTAAAATTTCTTTTACTTTATTAAGCATAATTGCCGTTTTTGTGTTCTCAATATCAACAAGCGAAGGAATTTTTGCTCTCTTAATAGTTACTTTTGTGTATTTTTGAATATCTCTCAACTTGTAAACATCTTTCCCAGAAATAAAGCTGTAAGCTCTTCCCGCTCTACCAGCTCTTCCTGTTCTTCCTATTCTGTGAACATAGTCCTCGTTGTCTTTGGGTATATCAAAGTTAAACACTATATCTATATTATCAACATCTATTCCTCTTGCGGCAACATCCGTAGCTGTAAGTATCTCTATAGATCCGTTTCTAAATTTAGACATAACCCTATCTCTTTGAGCTTGGCTCATATCTCCATGGAGTGCATCTGTGGAATATCCTCTTGTCTGCAAAAAAGAAGCAACATCGTCAACCTTTCTTTTTGTGTTGCAGAAAACAATAGAAAGCTTTGGATTATACATGTCCAGACATCTTGTAAGAGCCTCAAGTTTTTGGTGTTCCTTTAAGTCAAAACAATATTGTTCAATTAAAGGAACAGTTAATTTTTCGCTTACAACCTTTATTGTCTCAGGGTTTTTCTGATATTTTTTTGTCAAAAATATAAATTCTTTAGGTATAGTGGCTGAGAAAAAGACGGTTTGTCTTTTTTGAGGCATACTTTTTAATATCAATTCAATGTCATCTCTAAATCCCATATCAAGCATTTCATCTGCTTCGTCCAAAACAACTATAAACGTTGATGTAAGTTTTAAAGTTTTACGTTCTAAATGATCTATAACTCTTCCAGGTGTTCCTATAACAATTTGTGCTCCTTTAAAAAGAGCCATCATTTGTCTTTGTATAGGCTGCCCACCGTAAACAGGTACTATATTAATACCTGTTTTGTATTTTGATAAAAGTTTCAATTCTTTTGCGACTTGTATTGCGAGTTCTCTGGTTGGGCATAGTACTATTGCTTGAACATTTTTATTTTTTATGTCAATTTTTTCCAAAACAGGAATACCAAAGGCGGCTGTTTTTCCAGTGCCTGTTTGTGCTTGCCCTATTATGTCTAGCCCCGCCATTACTTTAGGAATGGCAAGACATTGAATGGGGGTGGTTTCTTCAAAGCCCAAATCTGAAACGGCTTTAATTATCTCGCTAGATAAATTTAATTCTGTAAATTTTAATGTTGTCATTTTTTACGATTCCTTTCTGAGCAAAGCTCCATGGTTTAATTTTTTTTTAAGGTAATTTTTTTGTCTTAAAGTAACAAGTGTTTAACAAAGCCGCTGTTTTATATATTATTCACATAAGAATGGGAGAAAACTCTAAAATTGCAGCAAATAAGTTAATTTATACCGTTTTACATTGTTTTCAGTATCTAAAAATTTACTTTTTTTTGTTATATGTTTATCTTTGGTAAATTTTATTGAAAAAATTTAATTGTTTATGAAGCAGACAGGATGAAAAAACAAGAGTCATACAGCGATAGTATGTTGCATTCTTCTACAAGCAGTTTAGTTAGTCTGCTTTAATATTTTTTCTACTTTTATTAAATCTGTATCTGTAGCTGTACAACCGTCTTTTGTGAGAGATACAAACTGTAAAGCTATACACATGTCTTTTAACACCCTAAAAGCTTGGTCTCCTTCAAAAAAGCAAGCAATTCCAACAATTGCCTCAGGTTTTTTTTTCTCTATTATTTTTTCTATAGTTCTTCCACCCTTAGCAACATACAGGGCTTTATAGTTCAATTGTTTTACAAGTTTACTTATGGCATTTATTTTACATCCACCACATTCTGCACAAACGTAATACCCACCATTGTCAACGGCAGTGCAAACAGAAACATTTCTCATACAATGAGGAGCAAAAACTATGCGCTTATTAAACGGAACCAACGCAAACATCTCAGCCTGAAGATTGTTCTGCTTAACTGTAAAAGACTTATAGGCATGTTCTTTGTTTTTTGCAGGAAACTTGCACACTTTCACACCTATATTCTAGCATAAAGTTAATAACAATATCAAAAATTAAGAAAACGAGAATGCTATGGCTTATTACATAATGTATATTAAGGGTTGTATATACTGTTTTGGATGTGACACATTTTACTAACGGGATTGGAATTTGTATTTTAAAAGATATTAGTTACACGTTTTAGCTTATAAATTAAAAATTACTTGCTTTGTTAAACTGTATAAACAAGTTATTTTACTTATCACTATTTTGGTGCAGTAAATGAGTGACGGTATTCACATATCATGCGTTTTTCATGTGACAATAAACACGTTCCTCGCATAGGAATTTCCACAACATTAATACTTAAAAATAAAAAGGATAACTTATTTAGATTACGATTTAATCATAACAGTAGGTTTGTGTGAAACAATGGAAGTAGATTTAAAAAATTACAAGTGATTTTATAATATGGTTAAGAAAGATATTGCATTATGAATAGGCGTTGGGGGAAAAATATTAAGATAAATTCACCGCGTAGCGTGTGTTGTATAAGCCATGAAGTATTTATTAAGATTTATACTATAGAAAAGTTTAAAGTACAGATATAGATTTAAATTGAAAATAGTATATTAATTTTGGATTATTTGTAAAACTACTCGTTATCGTATAGATAAATATAACAAGAAAATAAAGTAATTCAGTTTTTAGTAGAACTTTGGGTATTTAAAAGCTAATGGCTATTGCTATGTTGCGATTTTTGATGTAAAAGAAATTTATATATAATATTCTTTATTGGCAAAGATTTTGATATTGCTAGTTTTTAAATAACTATTGGAATGTTGTTTTGTGGCATGAGAACCTATTTTTTATAGGATGCATATTTATAGGAGATACTAAATAACAATTTTAAAACAACGTAAAGCTGTAAACGCTGAAGCAAATAGTGGTGAATATAAACTTACATTTCGACACTGTTATTAAAATCAGAGAATTGATGTTAGATGTTAGAGAGCAATTTTGAAGATTTTCATACAAGTGCTAGAGTTCTGTTGGAAGCGGAAGTAGGGCAAGAATTATTGTACAAAAAGAATAAGATGAAAAAATTAAAACTCATTATGGTGATAAACTTTTGATAGAATTTTCAAAAAATAACCTGTCTTGCCAAGCGGGTAAAAAGTTTTTACGATCAAATTACGAAAAAAATAAGTAATTTAAATTGCTTTATGCGTCCATAATTACAAAGACAAATATAAACCTCATTTTTTGAAATGATGTCCTCTATAATATAAAAGCAAGTGAAGATTTTTAGATCTATCAAAAAAATGAAATAAATTAAAATTATACATAGAAACTTATCTAAAAACTTAGTTTATCTTTGAATTTTTTGGTGTTAAAAACAAGATATTTGAAAAACAACTCTGTAGTTTTAAACCAAATAAAAATAATATAGATCTGTCTATAAAAACTGATATTTATTGGTTCCACCCTTAAGGCTATACATTTTTCCCTTATATCCTGATTCTTTTAGCAACTGTATAGCGTAAATGCTTTTATATCCGTACTTACAAACAAAAATAGTTTCTAAGTTTGTATTCAATTTGTTTTTTAAAAACACAATATTATTTAAAGTTACAGGTAAAGAATTCGGAAAAATTGAGTCTCGTTTTTCGTTTTCCTCACATATAGTAATTATTTTTATATTTTTTTTATTTTTAAGCTTTATTTTTAATTTATCAGGAGTTATTTCGTTTTCAGCAACCTTATTAATTTGACAAAATTCATCGTAGTTTTGAAGTTCTTTTGTTGACGAATTTGTGCCACATAGAGAACAGTTTTTATCTTTTTTGATTTTAAACTCTTTTGTAAGCATATGAAGTGCGTCAAAATATAACAGACGTCCAACTAATGGTGTGCCAGCACCGGTTATAATTTTTAGGACTTCACAAGCTTGTATGGAGCCTATTATTCCTGTTATAGCACCAATCACGCCACCTTCACCGCACGAAGGAACGCTTCCAGGTTTTGGTGCAAAAGGATGGAAACAGCGGTAACATGCCCCTTTCTTTGCTTCAAAAATGCTTACCTGTCCTTCAAACTTATACACTGATGCCCAAACATCAGAAATACCACTGAGAGCACAAGCATCATTTACAAGATAGCGTGTCTGAAAATTGTCAGCAGCATCTGCAACAATGTTGTAATTTCTAAATATATCTAAAACATTTACACTTGTAAGTTTTTCGTTATAAGTGTTAACTTTTATTTTAGGATTTAATTTTTTTATACGTTCTTTGGCAATTTCAATTTTACTCTTATTTACATCACCATCATTGTAAAGAATTTGTCTTTGCAGGTTTGAAACATCAACAGTATCAAAATCAATAATGCCTATAGTTCCTACTCCTGCGGCAGCAAGGTATAACGCTAGTGGTGAGCCAAGTCCTCCCACACCAACAACAAGAACGCTTGAAGATTTTATGCGTTTTTGTCCAGAAACACCTATCTCTTTAAGCAATATATGATCTTTGTGTCTTTCATAAAAGTTTTGCATAAATTAAAACCTTATATACAACGAAAATCTACCCTCCAGCCACAAATCTTAAAACTTCAACACTATCTCCATTTGAAAGAAAAGTTTTGTCTAGTTTAGTTTGATTTACGACATTCATATTTAACGCTACGACAACTGTGTCAGGAACAATTTTTTTATCTTCTAGCAGCTTAAGAAGAGAAAGGTTTTTTTTTACATTTTTATTTTTTCCGTTTAACTTAATTGTTATCATTGATAGCCTCTAAAGCTTGTCTGACTATATCTTTAATGTTTGATGAAGTAGTAATTTCAGTTACCATACAAATACTATCTGGGTGAAATTTGCAGATTTGGTCTATATTAGAAAGTTTTATACCACCGATGGCTACTTTATGAACTTTAATAGTTTTTATGCAATATTTGAGATACTCAAAACCAACGGGTGCGCAAATATTATCTTTTGTAAAAGTTTTAAATATAGGTCCTACTCCGATATAGTCTGCGCCATGTTCTTGAGCGGTGAGCGCTTGAGCGGGTGAATGTGTTGAAACCCCGATAATCATATTGTTGCCAACACTTTTTCTTGTACAGGAAATGGGAATATCGTCTTGTCCCAAATGTAGTCCATCGCTTTCAACCGCAAGAGCTATATCTATATCATCATTTATCACAAAAAATACATTGTAATCTAAAGTTAATTTGCGTATTATTTCACACTGTTTAAATTTTTCTAGTTTTGTTTTATATTTATCGCGGTATTGCAATATTTTTATACCTGCATCAAGCATTTCTTTAACAACTGTTATATTGTCCCGTCCGTTTGAAAAATTTTCTGCGGTAATAGCATACAATCCTTTTGGTATTTGTTTTTTCATTTAAAACATATCCTTCATCACAGGTTGATATCCTGCCTTGTAAATCATATTTTTAACGCTTGCAACGCTTGCAACGTCATTTATTGTAAATTGCCCTTTTGATAAAATTTCATTTTTGGCAATTCTTTTTACGTATCCACCAACTTCCGTGCTTGATCCTGCAGACATTTTAGTAATTCCAAGAGGAATGATGCTGCTTCTTAATTTAGAACTTTCGCGCGTAGAAACTGTAATATTTATTCTGTTTATAAAAAGTCTCACAGCGCATATGGCTTGTACCAGCTGTATGTCGGTTACAGTTGTTTTTGACTGAAATCCGCCTTTTGCTGGACGCAGTCTTGGGAAAGATATTCCAATTTCAGCATGTGAAAATTCCTTTCTTAAATATTGAGCATGTATTCCGGCAAAAAAAACTTCGCTTATAAAGTCTTTTAATCCAAGCAACGCTCCAACACTGAGGTTTCTATAATTTGCTTTTCCGGCTCTTTCGCATGTTTCAATGCGATATCTGTAATCAACTTTTGTACCCTTTGTATGTAATATTTTATAAAGATTTTCGTCATAAGTTTCTTGATATATTGTAAGCCCATCAACCCCAGCATCAAAAAGCTCTCTATATTCATTTTCTTCAACAGGGTAAACTTCCAAATCAATGGAATCAAAATATTTTTCTAAAATTTTTACAGATTTTTTGAGATACTCCAAAGATGTTTTTATTCTGTTTTCACCACAAACAAGTAAAATGTGGCGTATACCGTAATTGGCAATTATTCTACAGTTTTCTTTTATTTTTTCGAAACTTAACATTTCTCTTTTAATATTATTATTGGTGGAAAACCCGCAATATAAACAATTGTTGATGCAAAAATTTGAAATGTACAAAGGAGCGTATAACAGTATAGTCTTGCCAAAATTATTTACTGCAATTTCATTTGCTTTACAGGCAATTTTTTCAATATAATTTAGTGCTTTTGGAGAAAGCAAAGCAAGAAAGTCTTGCTCGGATAAATTTTTCTTGTTAATAATATTTAATATTTCATTGTCTAAAACCTTATCTGTAAAAGCTTTAAAGTCAAAATTTTTATATTTTTGTATTTCATCATAGAAGCTCATATAAAACCTCTTAGTTCCTTAAAAATCCAGTTAATGGTGATGATGCTCTTGCAATGGTCGAAACTGTACCGTGTTTTGCAAGATAAGCTTTTCTGCCTGATATAACTGCGTTTTTAAATGCTTCGGACATTAGGACGGCGTTAGAGCTTGATGATATAGCTGTGTTTACCATTATGGCAGCGCAGCCTATTTCCATACATTTGCAAGCTTCAGATGCTTTGCCAATTCCAGCGTCAATTATTATAGGTGTGTTCATTTCTTCAATTAAAATACGCACCATTTCTTTTGTTCTAAGTCCACGGTTAGTGCCTATTGGTGCTCCTAGAGGCATTATGGCTTTTGCTCCTGCATTTTGCATATCTCTTGCAGCATATAAATCTGCATTCATATATGCAAAAACATTAAAACCTTCTTTTGAAAGCGTTTCGCATGCTTTTGCTGTTTGATAATTATCGGGCAACAAGTATTTGTTGTCGTTTATTATTTCTATTTTTATTAAACTTGTCTGGCATGCTGTTTTTGCAATTCTTGCAATAGTAATGGCCTCCTCAGCATTTCTGGCACCGGAAGTGTTTGGCATTATATAAATGTTTTTAGGGATGAAATTTAAAATATTTTCAAGAGGATTTTCAAAATCAAATCTTCTTACGGCAACGGTTATTATTTGTGCACCGGAAGCTTTTAGAATATCTGGAATTAAATTGTTATTTGGAAATTTTCCAGTACCGATAAATAATCTGCTTTTAAGACTAATTCCTGCAATGTTTAAAATGTCTTCTTTCATTTTTTACCTCCAGCGCTAAAACAAGAACCTAATCCATATCCAGCTATTCCAGAAGAATCTTAAAGGAAGTTGCATTTTGGTTTTAAAATCAAATTCACTGAGTTCTCTGGTCATGCAGACATTATATTCAAGAAGCTATATTCCTTCATCGGTTAAGGTATTTTTGATAACTTTTTTAGCCTTTCATAGCAATGAAGCAAATGAAACATACGGTCTCGGATTATATCAGTTTTGTTTATGTGTGTCTATTTTTGTATTTTAAATTTTGGTATTATTCGTCCATTGTTTGCATGAAACCTATAAGTTTTTTTAGATCGTTAAAAACATAAATGACACAAGGAAAAGAATGTTAGCCTAAAGTGTTGATCGGAACATAATTTCAATCTCTTGTTTTGCAGTAATATATTGAGATTAATCTATGCCAAACTAAAAATATCTCTTTTAGTGTAGATTGTAAAATATTTTTACTATTAATACTATACACTAATAAGCGTTTTAATTCTTTATCTATTGTTATGCTTTTGAGTAAACAAATTATAATTTACGGTATTTGTCAATAAATATGAATAAGGACTCTTTTGTGATATTTTATCTGTGTAATTTCTTACGTTTGAAATAAGATGGCACATTATAAATATTGAATTTCCAGCGTAGATTATAGTTTTTGAGAATTTAGAAGAGCGAGAAGAAACCATAACATTAAAAAATGGCAGGTACCTTGTCCATGTTAAGATTAGACGAGAAAATAGAAGACAAGATTCTTAAGGTGTAGATTTTATAAAAACTGTAATCGCTTTAAAAAAAAGCAATCTTGAAAGATTAAAAAAATTAAATCCAACATTAAGTGTTTAGCCGTTGTATTCTTGACAGACTATAGTTAATCAGACCAAAAAAGTGTTTTTCTTAATAAAAATATAAGCAGAAGCAGTAATGAAATTAAGATTTCAATAAGTGTTTACTTTATGTTTTATTTTTTATATAACGCACAAACAAAAGAGCAGTAATATTTGAAGTTGGCATAGTAAATATGAAAAATCGTAAACTTCAGTGAGAAAGTTTGTTGAGTTTAAACACGGTTTATGAGTTTTGGAAACTGTTAGTGCTTCGTGCTTCTTTTCATGTGAAGCATTATAGAGCATTTTAGTTTCAAATATGATAAGTTCAAGCAATCTTCTAGTTGCGAGCAATGTGTTAAGATTATGCCTGCTGCAACGAATTTCACAAAAAGCTTTCATCAAAATAAACACAGTTTGTGTCTGTTTTGACACAAATGAATGTTAATTATTCTAATTTTTTCTTCCGTATTTATTTGCTCGCTGTTTTTAGTAAATAATTTTGGTAGCGGTTTGTATAAATTGAGCAGTATTTGAGAAAACTAAACTAATATATACAAAGTATTAAATTTCTTACATAATATTTTTAAACAATTCTCTCTTGATATGCGGGGCCATAGTTAAATGGGAGAATATATCGTTCGCAACGATAAGATGCGGGTTCAATTCCCGCTGGCTCCATAATAAAAGTAAATCCTTACTTTGTTTTATAGAGAGTTTACAGAGACTTACTTTTCTTTTTCTTAGAGAGGTAACTTTATGGATATACATTATCACAAGTGTTGATATTGCGTGACACTGAAAGATATTGGCAATTATGATGAACATAAATTGTTCGTTGCGCGATATATTATAAGATAGCAAAGTTAAAGTTGAAATTGATAGTAAAAAATAAAAGTCGTGAAAAGATATTTATCCTCTAAATTAAAAAAAAGCAATAAAACAACTGTTTTGAGGAAGATTTTTGAGGTTTTCTCAAGAGGTTATAAAAGTTTTAACAGAAGACCGTAATAGAGTAGCTTATTTTTTCAACTTTGATAATATTCCCGTTTTATTTTGGACTATGTGGATAAATATAATTTCGTTAAACATGTTTGCCAATGCTTTAAAATATAAGTTGTGCGAAGAATTTGGATATTCTTTAAATAGTCCCTAACATTGTGACGATTGCTGAAAAGCCAAGGCAGATTTTTTTGATTGATATGCGAATGTTGAAGAAAATTGTTTAAATGACACAGTTATGTTAATATGGGGCAGTGTTGTTGTGTTTGTCTTGTGATGAATAAAAACAGAATAAAAGAGTTGTAATAGTGTTTCTATAAATGTATTTTCTGTTATAGATGAAAATAGTCAAGAGTTTGGTGTAAATGTAAAAAGAAAGGTTATAAATTTCAGAAGCGGAACTGCGGTACAAAACATGAAAAGATGAAATATTAAAGCTGATAAGAAATGGAAATCTCTAACAATAACGGGTAAAAAGCATGCGAAGAAACTCTAGTGCTTGAAGTTTATATAAATCAATTTCCCGTACCCTTACCCTTGAGATAAAAAGATCAGGTTATATGCCCTCAAGCGTTGGAAGATGTTAGGAAAGAAAAGCAGTTTGATGAGAGGCATAAACCATATATAAGTGGAAGCAATTGACGATTTTTTTATAATGCCTGCTTCTTATGTGAAAAGTGTTACTTTATAATTTATTGGAAAGTATTTGTCGAAAATAAAAGAGTGGCAAAATAATTATGTAGCTTAATAACAGTTGATGTAAAAATATGATTATAGACTGTAGTTCTAATTTTTGATAGCATAACGAGAGTAAAAAATTGCAACTTGCTTTATGTTAGATTTTGACTAAGGAAAAATTATGATTAAATTTGGTACTTCAGGCTGGAGAGGCATAATTGCTGATGATTTTACTTATGCTAATGTGGCTGTTGTAACTCAAGCAATAGTCAATTTGTTAAAAGAACAAGGTACTAAAATTTCTGTAATTGTAGGATATGACACCAGATTCATGTCTGAAGATTTTGCAAAATTCGCAGTGGAAATTTTAGCAGGGAATGGTATAAAAGCATTGTTTTGTAAAAGGAATACTCCAACACCCGTAATAGCTTATGACATAATACACTCCAAACTTGCAGGTGGAATCAGTTTTACGGCAAGCCATAATCCTTACAAATATAATGGATTAAAATGTTTTCTAGACCGAGGAGGTCATGCTCTTCCCGAAACAACGCAAAAAATAGAAAACTATTGCTCTTTAATTCAGTTGAAAAATGTAAAATCTATGTCTTTTGACGAGGGAGTAAAAAATAAATTTATAGAGTTGTATGATCCTCAGAATGCTTATATAAAAAAGATAAAAGAACTTGTAAATTTTAAAGCTTTAAAAAAGTCAAAAATCAAAGTAGCTGTAGATGTATTACACGGTACAGCGGTAGGCTACCTAGATGTATTACTTGACAGCGCTGGAATGTGCAATGTTATTATAAATAAGAACAGAGATACTATGTTTAATGGTGGGGCTCCGGAACCTTCAGAAAAAAACCTCTTTGAGCTTAGAGGTTTGGTAAAAAAAGAATCTTATAAGTTGGGCTTTTCTACCGATGGTGATGCTGACAGGTTTGGTGTTATAGATTCTGACGGAACTTTTATAACTCCAAATCAAGTTATTACTGTCTTGCTATATCATTTAAATAGAACTAGAGGTTGGACAGGAATTGTTGCAAGAAGTGTTATGACTACACACCTTATAGACAAACTAGCTGCAAAAATAGGTATAGAAGTGAAAGAAACACCGGTGGGCTTTAAATATATAGGTGACGTTATGGTAAACAATTCTGATAAATTTATAATTGGCGGGGAAGAATCCGGAGGTTTTACAATGAGGGGACACGCTCCTGAGAAAGACGGTATTTTGGCGTGCCTTCTAGTGGCGGAAGCCGTAGCAATGAACAAGAAGTCTTTAAAAGACTTGCTCAAAGACATTAAGAAGTTGACAAACGAGGTTTTTACGTCAAGACTTGACTTTTATCTTCAGGCTGAACAAATTGATACTTTTAGAGAAACTTTAAAGACGAAAATTCCAAAAAGCATGGCCGGGATGAAAATTCAAAAAAATGTAACAATTGATGGACATAAATTTATTTTGGACGAGAATAGCTGGATAGGTTTTAGACTCTCAGGAACAGAACCTGTTGTTAGGCTGTATGCGGAATCAGATTCGCAGACAAAACTTAATAAACTTTTAAAAGCGGGGAAGATTTTTATTTGTGGGAATAGAAGAAAATAACGCCAAAGAAAAATTAAGTGTTTCAATTAAAAAATATATGATAATGGGGTTAATAGTTATAATTCCATTATGGCTAATGTATTTTGTAATAGAGATACTTTTTAAATGGGTAAGTGGTTTTACTTTACCTGTTATAAGATATTTTTTAGTTGACAACTATTGGATACAAATAGTTGGTAAGGTTTCAAGTTTTTGCTTATCTTTGATAAGTATAATAATTCTTGGGTTTATTGCAGACAGGGCTTTTGGCAAGAAAACTTTAATTTCAATTGAAAAACTTATAGAAAAACTTCCCATCTTTGGGACAGTTCACTCTGCAGCAAAACAGTTTGTAAATTTTATATTTGGCAAAGACAGTAAAAAAAGTTTTAAACAAATTGTTTTTGTCCCTTATCCTACAAAAGACGTTTATTCTGTTGCTTTTTTAACAGGTGAACAAAAGGTTAATAATGAAAAACGCATTTGTGTATTTATGCCTACAACCCCAAATCCTACCACAGGTTTTTTATTTTTAGTAAAAGAAGAAGATATTATATATACCAATCACAGTGTTGAGCAAGCATTTCAGTTTATTATTTCAGTGGGTGTAATAGAAATGGACATGAATAGTAAAAAGATACAGTTGAAGGAAGAAATACAAGAGATAAAGGACATAAAGAGATGAATTATAAGGCTCCACGAGGAACACACGATATTTTCGGGGAAACAGCACTAGGACTAAATTTGTTGGAACAAAAAGCAAAAGAGATTTTTATAAGACATGGGTTTGAGGAAGTCAGGACTCCGATGTTTGAAGAGGCTGCTCTTTTTGCAAGATCAATAGGACAAGCTACAGATATTGTTGAAAAAGAAATGTATGTTTTTGAAGATAAGAAGAAAAGAAAATTTGCTCTTCGTCCAGAGGGTACAACTTCTCTTGCAAGAGCTTTTGTTGAACATAGAATGGATATTTCAAGTCCTGCGTGTAAATTTTTTTATTTAGGCGAGATGTTTCGCTACGAGAGACCTCAAGCTGGTAGATATAGGCAGTTTAGGCAAATAGGCGCCGAAATTTATGCAAGCTCTTCCCCTGCAGCTGATGCGGAAATTATAATTTTAGCCCGAGAAGTTCTTTCTTCTTTGGATATAGATAAAATAAATATTCATATAAATTCGTTGGGCTGCGGAAAATGCAGACCTTTTTTTAGGGAAGCTTTAGTTGAATATTTTAGTTCTGTTGAAGATTTGTGCGAAGAATGCTTAAGAAGACTTGAAAAGAATCCTTTAAGACTTCTTGATTGTAAAATTGATTCTTGTAAGCTTACCGATCTTCCTAAGATGTTGGACTATCTTTGTCACGATTGTAAAGATAATTTTTATATGGTTCAGTTTTTATTAAAAAAAGCAAGTTGTAATTTTACGGTAAATGGTAAATTAGTAAGGGGATTGGATTATTATACAAGAACCGTTTTTGAAGTTCGTTCAGATGCAGTAGGTTCACAAGATGCTATTGCAGCTGGTGGCAGATACGATAATCTTATTAAGGAAATTGGAGGTCAAAACACACCTGCTGTAGGATTTGCTGTTGGAGCTGAACGAGTTTTGCTTGCAGCTCAAAGTGTCGGTTTTTTTAAGAATCTAAAAAGTCCTGAAAAAATTTTTGTGGCTATTGCTGATCAAGAATTTTTTAGTGAAGCATTTGCTTTTGCCGTAAAGATAACAAGAGATGGAATTAATGGCAACAAAGATATATCTGTTTTTGGACCAATAAATGGCAAAAGTTTAACAAATCAGCTTAAATTTGCCAATAAAATACATGTATCTAAGGTGATAGTTTTTGCCAAAACAGAATTTGAAAATGGTAAAGTCTTGATAAAAAATATGAAAGATAAAAAACAGACTGAAATAGAACTAAATAAGTTATAAAATCTTTTTTCTACATGCTTTTATGCCAAAAAAATATATATGTATATAATTAATTAAATTTTTGGAGGCACTATGAAAATGCAAAAAAAGTATGGTAAGTAAGCCACGTTGGATTTTTGCGTGACCACCGTGTTTTTTCTAGTAACACAGTTTTAGTTATTTTGTGCCAGTACACTTTGAAGTTGAAAATATAGATAATCTTAAGATAGAAAATTGTTGTGGCTATAAGCGTTTTTTTCATTCGAAACTCTTACAGAAGTTGTTAAATTTGTTAATAGTGAGATTATCTGCAAAAAATACATATGCAGTGACAAAGGTTTGAATTTTTTAGGAGAATGTAAGTACGTTTTGACTAATTATGGTACACGAAAATGCAAAAGAGTTTCAAAATTACCATGGTATGTGTGTTAGGTGTGGGTGTGGCATTAATTATGATAATAAAAAACGCATTCAAAATACATCTAGATGAGATTATAAAAGCATATGGTGGTATTATAAAATCTGCAATTGATAAAATAAACTTCTTAGCAACGTCTTACAATAAAATCTAAAGTTCCAAGATAAAGCAATATTGATTTAGATACAATTGAGTTAATTAAGCAAACCATCCATGTAAAGGAAAAGCAGTACGCTATAGGTTTTATTGATAGATGTTAATGGGGGAGGTATAAGCTTGTGTGTATTGAGCAATTGAGAAAAGAAATGGTACAATTTCATAAGAGTTTTGTAAAACGTTTCTTTATAAGGCCGAAGAAGTTAAACAAGTCGTTAGAACAGAGATAAAGAAAATTTTGAAGAAGAACTGGGCAATTTTTTCACAGGTTATTTTATGTGCGGTTGCAAAAAAAATAAAGATTTTAATATAACGAACATGATAGTGATATAATAAAGACACAAAAATACAGAAGTTATATGGAAACGGAAAAAAATATCAAAGATATGGGTTTGTAATAAAACAGAACAGGGGATTTGTGTATGTTAAACAGAGCGTTGTTTAAGAAAATTGTTGCACTATTTATCATTGTACTTATGGTATGTGTAAGTGATACATTGGCAAGTGAAGCAAGCTTGGTAGTTCCTGATTTGTCCTTGGTCAGCTTTTTTGGAAATGCAATAAACGGCAAGTCACTTTTGATGTTTGGTTTTGTAGTGTGTTTCTTTGGTTTGATGTTTGGTGTTTGTCATTTTTTAAGCATAAAAAAACTTCCAGTACACAGTTCAATGAAAGACATTTCTGAACTTATATATGAAACTTGTAAAACTTATCTTGTAACACAAGGTAAGTTTATAATTGTTCTTGAACTGCTTCTTGCTCTTATTATGGTTGTGTATTTTGGTTGGCTAGAGCATTTTACTACAGTAAAAGTGGTGACAATTATTTTATGTAGCATTATAGGAATTCTTGGAAGCTATGTCGTTGCGTGGTTTGGTATGAGAATCAACACTTTCGCAAATTCAAGAACTGCTTTTGCAAGTTTAAAAGGAAAGCCGTATCCTTTATACGCAATTCCTCTTCGTGCGGGTATGAGCATTGGAATGCTTCTTATAAGCATTGAGCTTTTGATAATGCTTGTGATTCTTTTGTTTATTCCTTCAAATTTTGCTGGTGCTTGTTTTATAGGTTTTGCAATAGGAGAGTCTCTAGGAGCTTCAGTTCTTAGAATAGCGGGCGGAATATTCACAAAAATTGCAGATATTGGTTCTGACTTAATGAAAATTGTGTTTAACATTAAAGAAGATGATGCAAGAAACCCAGGGGTTATAGCTGATTGTGTAGGTGACAACGCTGGCGATTCTGTAGGGCCTACCGCTGATGGTTTTGAAACTTATGGTGTTACTGGCGTAGCTTTGGTAACGTTTATAATTTTGGCTATAAGTGATTCTGTTTTACAAGTTAAACTTTTGGTTTGGATTTTTGTAATACGTTTAACAATGCTTATTTCAAGTGCGGTTTCTTATTGGATAAACTCTGTAATATCAAAAATTAAGTTTGCTCTTGTCGATAAAATGAATTTTGAGACGCCTCTAACTTCTCTTGTATGGGTAACTTCAATAGTTTCAATAACTTTGACTTTTGTTGTTTCAAAGTTTGTTATAGGGGATTTAGGGGAGGACGTAACTCTCTGGTGGAAACTTTCGCTTGTTATAAGCTGTGGAACAATAGCTGGTGCAGTTATACCTGAAATTGTAAAAGTATTTACTTCGGTAAAAGGGGCTTTTGTTCAGAATGTTGTTAATTCCTCAAGACATGGAGGAACTTCCCTTAATATTCTTTCAGGTCTTACAGCTGGGAATTTTAGTGCATACTGGATGGGTGTTGCAATTATAGTTCTCATGGGATTGGCTTATGTAATAGGCTCCTTAGGTCTTGGAGAAATTATGATTGCTCCTGCAGTGTTTGCCTTTGGGCTCGTGGCTTTTGGATTCTTAGGTATGGGACCTGTAACAATCGCTATAGACTCTTACGGACCTGTTACTGATAATGCTCAGTCAGTTTATGAATTGTCCTTAATTGAAAATATTCCTAATATAGATGAAGAAATAGAGAAGGATTTTGGAGTTAAGCCTGTTTTTGATAAGTCAAAATTGTTGCTTGAACAAAATGACGGTGCTGGAAACACATTTAAAGCTACCGCAAAGCCTGTTCTTATAGGAACGGCTGTAGTTGGAGCCACTACTATGATTTTTTCTACAATAGTTATGCTTACAGATGGTCTCACAACAGGACTAATAAATCTTTCATTGCTGCATGCTCCTTTCTTACTTGGATTGATAGCAGGAGGATCAGTAATTTATTGGTTTACTGGAGCTTCAAACCATGCTGTAACTAGCGGAGCTTACAAAGCTGTTGAGTTTATAAAAGAAAATATTAAACTTGGCGGAAATTCTCAAAAAGCTTCAGCTGAAGATTCTAAAAAAGTTGTTGAGATATGCACAATATATGCTCAAAAAGGTATGATAAACTTGTTTATGGTGATTTTTTTTACAACTCTTGCATTTGCATTTATTGAGCCCTATTTTTTTATTGGCTACCTTATTTCCATAGCTTTATTTGGTCTTTTCCAAGCGATATTTATGGCAAATGCTGGTGGAGCCTGGGATAATGCAAAAAAATATGTTGAAGTTGACTTACACGAAAAAGGTACAGAACTTCACAAAGCTAGTGTTGTGGGCGATACTGTCGGAGATCCATTCAAGGATACTTCTTCAGTTGCAATAAATCCTATAATCAAGTTTACAACGCTTTTCGGGCTTTTGGCGTTAGAGCTCGCTCTAGCTCTTACATCAAGAGGACAATTGAATGCTACTCTAGCGATAATGTTTTTTGTAGTTGCTGTGATATTTGTAGTTAAATCTTTCACAGATATGAAAATAAAATAAAACTTTCAATTTTGTCTTTATATAATTTGTTTTTAGATGATGGCTAAGTTTAATTTGTTATCCTGAAATGAATTTTAAAGGTGGACAATGAGATTTTTAAGAAATACTATCGCTTTTCTTGCAGTTCCTGCAGTTTTTGCAGCGGGGTATGGTGTTGTTAAGAGTTTCTTGTTTTTTTCTGTCTCATTAGATGGTAAGTACATTCCTTTTTGGGTAGGAGTTCTTAGTTATATAGCTTTTCAAGTAGTTCTTTATAAGCCTATAAAAACCTACATATTTGGTCATGAAATTTCTCATGCGATAGCAGGTATTTTAAGCGGGGCAAAAATAAAAAAATTCAATGTTGGCAAAAGTTCGGGAAGCATTGTTTTAACAAAAGGTAATATATGGATAACACTTGCTCCATATTTTTTCCCCATATACACTCTTGGCATCATAGCAGTTTGTCTTTGTTTAGGTTGGTTTATAGATATAAAACAACTGTATGGGTATTATTTTTTTTTAGTAGGTTTTTCTGTATCTTTTCATATTGCTTTGATAGTTTATATCCTTTCTATAGGGCAGCCGGATTTAAAGGTTTACGGAACATTTTTTTCTTATGTTGTAATTTTGGCTGTTAATATAGTAGTGTTTGCATTGCTTATTGCTCTTGTTTTTAAAGATGCGGTAAGCATCAAAAATATTTTTTTCCAAACATGCTACAACGTAGTTAATATTTATAAATTTATGTACAATGGGGTAAAAGAAATATGGTTTGTATTCCAAAAGACGAAATAAAAAGGAAATTTTTTCATTTATTATCGCTATTTTATGTTTTTGGATATTGGCATTTGCCTAAGAATATTGTTGTCTTAGGCCTTGCAGTAGCAATGGCTAGTGTTATTTTGCTGGAATACATAAGATTTAATTTTCCTAAGGTTAATATTTTTTTTAAGAACAATTTTAAGGGTTTTTATAGACCTGAGGAAGCCGAGAAAATAAGTGGTGTAATTTGGACTTTATCAGGTGCATTTATAGCAATAGTGTCATTTTCTAATAAAAGTATGGTATTTGCAAGTCTTTTGTACTTTGCACTTGGAGATGTAGCAGCGGCATTAGTAGGCAGAACGATAGGCAGGCATAAAATTTTTACTAGCAAAAGCCTAGAAGGAAGCTTTGCTTGTTTTGCTGTATGTTTTATAATTGGTTTGTTTCTTTTCAATATACAGTTTGCTTTAATAGGTGCTATTATCGCTACTTTAATTGAGGCAATTTCTTGGAAATTGAACGATAATTTTTGGATGCAGATAATTAACGCTGGAGTTTTAACAGCAATTTCAAGCGTAATAATATGGGCAAAATAAAAAAAATTAATATTGTTTTTACTGTAATTTGTTTGTTTGTATGTTATTCTAATGCAAAGATTTTATATACAAGAGGTTGTCCCGAAGTAAAGAAAGTAGCGTTGACTTTTGATGATGGTCCGGGAAAAGCTACAAAAAGAGTTTTAGAAATTCTAAAAGAAAAAAATGTCAAAGCTACGTTTTTTATGCTTGGTGTTAGAGTAGAAAATGATACAGAAACAGCAAAAAAAGTTATTGCTGACAATCATGAAATAGGTAGCCACACATATAAACATGTCAATTTTTATTCTTACAAAGTCGCTGATAAAATAAGCAAGATGGAAAAAGAAATATTAAAAGCAAAAAATGTAATAAAAGACAAGTTGGGTGTTGACACATATTTGATGAGATTTCCATACGGATATTCAAAACCTGAAGGGCTGGAAGTTGCTCAAAAACAAGGGTATTATGTCATAAATTGGAGTTTTGGTATGGATTGGAAAAACATATTAGCTCAAGAAATGCATATAAAATATAAACAAGCTATTAGGAACGGGGCAATTTTTTTGATGCACGACCTGCCTAAAAATGATAAAATTTTGTCTTTTCTTGGAGATTTTATAGATGAAATTAGAATGGATGGGTATGAGATTGTTACTATAAGCGAGCTTTTAAATCTAAAACAGAAAATTTAATAGATTTTTAAATTTGGATTTGAGAGGTTTATTTATATAGTCAAACGTCTTATTGCAAATTTTGTGAAACTACTAGATAATGTGCGTAAAAGCTAAATTTGAAATAATTTAACTGTAAGGCGTCAACAATCTGTAGGCATTATTTCTAACACGTTTTAAAAATGGCAAATGCTTACATTCATAAGCAGTTGTAAGTTTGGCGTTTTTCTTCTTTTCTTCTGCAATCTCGGTGAGTCTTTTTGCCAAGCTTTTGCTGAATATTTCCATGTTAGATTCAAAGTTAAGTCTAAAACTTCTCTCGTCCCAATTTGCTGAACCTACAAATATCCATTCGTTGTCAACTATAAAAATCTTGCTGTGATCAAAAGGACAAGGTGTACGATATATTTTTACCCCGCTTTCTATCAATCGCAAAAAATTTGACTCAACAGCATAATTTAAAATTTTATGATCGCTTTTTTCCGGTATTATTATTTCTATATCAATATCTTTCATTGCTGCCATTTCAATTGCAGTTAAAATATTATTTTCTGGAAGGAAATACGGAGTTACTATAAGAATTTTTCTTACAGCAGCATTTATCGCCCCTGTAATTATAAGCTCTATTATTCCATGTTTATTGTCAGGACCGTCAGGAATAATTCTTACTGGAATTGTTCCTTCTTTGGTCTGATTAACGGTCCTTGCAAAAGATTGAAATTTTATACCTACGGCAAATTCCCAGTCATCTTCAAAAATTTCTACCATTTGTTCTATAACTGAACCTTTAACTTCGAATGTTATATCTAAGATTCCATCTTTTAAATTGTGCGTAAAAACATTTTTTTTTGAAAGGTTCATGCCTCCAAAAAATGCAGTCTTTCCGTCAATTATCATTATTTTTCTATGGTTTCGTAGGTTTACAAAAGGTATAGATATAGGAATATGTGGTGGCAAAAATACTCCGCATTCAACACCATGTATCTTGGATAACCTTTTCTCTATGGAACGGTGGAAAAATTTTAAAGTTCCAATACCATCTACTAAAACTTTTACAGAAGCCCCATTTTTAACGGCAGTTTTAAAAGCATCAATGAATTTAATTGTTTCACTATCGTAATCAAATATATAGCTTGAAATTAAAACCTCTTTCTTTGCGCTTTTTATAGCTTTTAACATTTTAGGATAAGCCTCAATGCCGTTTTGCAAAGGTTCAACAGAGTTGCTAAAAGCAAACGCTTGAGGATATATGTTATGTCCAAATGTTATGAATTGTTTGTAGTTTATAGGCAAGTTTTCAAAAATATTATTTATTATTTCATAAGAATATTTTTCTAGCAAGTTTATTTTTTTTCTTAAGCGGCTACCTTTTCTTTTTACTCTGTTGATTCCAAGAAAAATATAAAGGATAGTTCCAATAAATGGCGATAAAAAAACTAATGCTATCCAACCTGTTGCGCTTCTAACATCATTTTTGTGTAGCAGTATGTGTGCACTTGTTCCAAAAGCCAATGCAATGTAAATTCCAATCGCTATGACAGTGTGAAAATCATGGTTGATAAGGCTTGAAAATATTTTTACAATCATTTTAAAGTCCTATTAATTTATTTCCGATGCAGCAGTTTTAAATTTTTACAGAAGATGCTAGCATAGTTTTGTTTGTCTTATCAAGAAAAAGAATATCTGATAAGAAAAAATCAAAACAATAACAAATGACATGTTACCGAGTTGTTAAAACAGCTGAAAGTTATTTTTTTGATTTATGTTTTACTTTCTTTTCATATTGAAAATTATAGAAAACTCTTGTTTTAATAACTTTTGCTTATTTCAAGCGTTAATTTATGCGACATATAGAAAATCATGGATTTGCTATAAGGTAGTATTCGTTTATAAGTTTTTTCTTGTATAAATATTCTTGCGTCTGAACCTATTTTGTTAATATTTGACTTCATAATAGGCTATATTACAAAATCTTTGGGATTTTGGCGGTACTTCTAATTAGTTTAAAAAATGAGCTTTTGATATAGTTCTTTGATTTGAGCTATATTAAAATTCTTTAAAAATAGTTCTAACTGATGAATACATATAAGTATATATGTTATTCTAGTATTTCTGGAAAAGATGGATTTATATAAAGAAATAATTAGTTGTAGATATTTGTTGATATATTTTTATAATATAGCTAAGTATCTAGAAATTTCTTTTTTCTTTTAGGGGACATAAAAACGATGTGCTTAGGTTTATAAGTTTAGATATAAAGTAATATCCTCGTTATAATAGATATGTCAAAAAAGTTAAGTGGTGTTATGGAGTTTTTAATGATAAATGGTAATAATAACACAAAATGATATAATGGATATCTTAAGTTATAAAATCTTAAAAAACAGGTGTTTGTTATGGCTGCAGAATTTGTGCATTTGCACAACCATACCGAGTATTCTCTTCTTGATGGCGCGTGTAGATTGAGTAACGATAAAGGAAAACCAGGTGAACTTTTTGATTTAATTGCTAAAGAATATAAAATGTCGGCTCTTGCTATTACTGATCACGGCAACATGTATGGGGCTATAGAATTTTATTGGGCTGCAAAACAGAGTGGTATAAAACCTATACTTGGCTGTGAGGTATACGTAGCTCTGAAATCTCGTTTTGATAAAAATATAGATAAAAATGTCGAAAATGGTAGAAATTACAACCATTTAACGCTACTTGCCAAAGATTTTGAAGGTTATCAGAATCTTATGCGTATAGTAAGCATTGGTTTTACCGAAGGTTTTTATTATAAGCCTCGTGTAGATAAGGAAGTGCTGAGAAAATATAATAAGGGGATCATTGCTCTTTCAGGATGTTTGGCGGGAGAAATTGCTGCTTTTTTGCTTAAAGGAAATTTTGATAAAGCAAAAAAAGCAGCGTTAGAGTATAGAGATATTTTTGAAAAAGATAATTTCTATTTAGAAATTATGGATAATGGGCTTAAAGAGCAAAAAAAAATAATACCTAATCTTCTTGAACTTTCAAAAAAAATAGCAATTCCGCTCGTTGCTACAAATGATTGTCATTTCTTAAGAAAATCAGATGCTAAAACTCATGATATTTTGCTTTGCATAGGTACAGGTAGGATGTTAAACGATTCTAAAAGATTAAAGTTTGACTCAGACCTGTTTTATTATCGTAGTGCTGAGGATATGGCAAAGACATTTGAGCATATTCCTCGATCTTTAAAAACTACTTTGGAAATTGCCGAAAAATGTAATGTTGAAATAGATATGGATAATCTGCTTTTACCGCAGTTTCCTGTACCATTGAAATACAAGTCTGACTCAGAATATTTAGAAAGTTTGTGCAGTCAGGGTCTTATAAAAAGATACAGAAACGTTGGTTCTGAACAAGAAGACAGATTAAAACACGAGCTTTCCGTTATTAACGAAATGGGTTTTGCATCATACTTTTTAATAGTTTCAGACTTCATAAAATATGCGAAAGATAATGGGATTCCCGTAGGTCCGGGAAGAGGTTCAGGTGCAGGTTCAATGGTTGCTTACACGTTAGGTATTACTGATATTTGTCCTTTAAAATATGATTTGTTGTTTGAAAGATTTTTAAATCCAGATAGACGTTCAATGCCAGATTTGGATATAGATTTTGCAGATTCAGGTAGAGAGCAGGTTATAGAATATGTTCGTCACAAATATGGCAAAGAAAAATGTGCGCAGATTATAACGTTTGGATCAATGCAGTCCAGACTTGTTATAAAAGATGTCGCAAGAGTTATGGGATTTACACCGACGGAGTCAAACAATATAGCTAAACTTGTTCCACAAAACGTAAGTATTGCCGAAGCTTTGGAATCTTCTGCAGATCTTATAAAACTTGTAAAAGCTGATGAGCGCATTGCAAACCTTATAGAGACTTCGCAAAAACTAGAAGGTCTTAAAAGGCATACGGGAGTACATGCTGCCGGTATGGTTATAGCCAATGAAGAAATAACTAATTATTCGCCGCTTTCAAAAGGTTCAAAAAATATTATCACTACTCAGTATGATGGAGTAGTATTGCCTCGGCTTGGTCTTTTAAAGGTTGATTTTTTAGGACTTAGGACACTTACTATTATTGATGAGTGTGTAAAATTTATCCGCAAGAAAAAATCTAATTTTGATTTAGACAACATGCCCTTAGATGATGAGCAATCTTATAAACTTCTCAATGAAGCAAAAACTATGGGAGTGTTTCAGCTTGAAAGTAAAGGTATGAGAGAATTGATAAGAAAGCTAAAACCTAACAATATTGACGATATCGTTGCTTTGATAGCTTTGCACAGACCAGGTCCTATGGGTTCGGGAATGTTGGACGATTTTGTAAATAGAAAACATGGTAAAACGCCGATTATTTACGCCCATTCATTGCAAGAACCTATATTAAAAAATACTTATGGCGTTATTTTATATCAGGAGCAAGTTATGAAGATGTCTGTTGCTATGGCTGGTTTTACGCCAGGGGAAGCAGATAGCCTTCGCAAAGCGATGAGTAAAAAAAATCCTGAGGTTATTGAGAAACAAAGAGAAAAGTTTATAAATGGTGCCAAAGCAAAAGGCATAGATAAAAAAATTTCTGAAAAAGTTTTTAATAATATCGTAGCTTTTGCAGGATACGGATTTAACAAGTCACATTCTGCAGCTTACGGTGTGATGTCTTACAGAACTGCGTATTTAAAAGCAAATTATCCTCTGGAGTATTTAACAGCCTTGCTTAACAGCGAAATCGGCCGCTCGGCCGTAAAAGATAATGAAGAAAGTAAACTTGCAATGTATTTAAATGATGCAGCATTGTTTGGCATTAAAGTACTACCACCTGATATTCAACACTCTTATGGACAATTCAAAATAGATGGTCCAGATATACGTTTTGGACTTCTTGCTATTAAAAACATAGGAGAGGGTCTAACACAGTCTATAGAACAGGCAAGGTTGGTTAATGGTAAAAAGGTCAAATTTAAAGATTGGGATGATTTTTTACAGAGAATAGATTTAAAATCTACTAATAAAAAAGCTTTTGAATGCCTTGCAAAAGCTGGAGCTTTTGATTCTTTTGGTTCTGAAAAACTTGAAACAAGATCAAGTTTGCTGCAAAGCATAGATTTGTCGGTTGATAAAGCTGCAAAAATAAAGAGAGAGAAAGAATCAACTCAGGGTTTTTTATTTGACAACATCGAAACTATGATTGGTGTGTCGTCATTGCAAAAAGTGAAATCTTTGGATATTTTTAAAGCTTTGGAATACGAAAAAGAAGTTTTGGGGTTTTATCTTTCAGGGCATCCTCTTGCTTTAATGGAGGGAGAAATAATAGCTTATTCTAATTATAGATTAGATAAACTCCCGGAGCCTAAAGAAAATGTTGACCTTAAAATAATTAAGATTATACGTGTTGTAGGTATGATAGTTTCAATTAAAAAATTTATATCAAAAGCTAAAAAAGAGCAGTATGCAAGAATTAAAATAGAAGACTTGTATGGTAGTATAGACGCAGTTCTGTTCCCTAAAGTTTTTGAAAGATTTGAAGCTTATTTAACGCAAAATAATATTATCGTAGTAAAAGGTCGGCTGATGAGTGCACATGGGCAGTCTGAAATAATAGTTGAAGATATTATAACTATAGATGAGGTAAAAAAGAAATCTCCACAAAATTCTGGTGAAGTTCATATAAGACTTTCAACAGCAATGTACAATGATGTTTTAAGCGAAAATTTAAAAAATTTTTTTAGTTCTAATAAAGGCAAAGCAAAAGTTTATATTGACTTAGAAAATGCTTTGCACGAAAACTTTTCAATAGAAACTGCGTATTTTGTCGATTGTTCAGATAACTTTATAAATGATGCAGAAGCGACTATTGGCATAAAAAATTCTGTTGAACTGAGACATTCCAATTAAGTTATATGGAGAAAAAATGTTAGATATCAAAGTTATTAGAGAAAACCCTGAAGCTGTAAAACGAGCTATATTAACTAGGAACAAAGAAATAGATTTTACTGAACTTTTAAAGTGGGATGATGAAAGAAAGTTTATTATAAACGAAAATGAAAGGTTAAGATTAAAAAGAAATAAAGTTTCTGAAGAAGTCGGCAAGCTTAAGAGAGAAGGAAAAGAACCTCTACCTGAAGTGCTTGAAGAAATGAATGAAATAAGAGATTTAATTCAAGAACATGAAAAACATCTTTTGTTTTTGAAAAATCATATAAAAGATTTTTTACTAGAACTTCCAAATATTCCTGACTCAAGCGTTCCTGTCGGAAAAGACGAAAGAGATAATAAAATTATTAGATATATCGGTGGTGAACCTAAAAAAACTTTTTTCAAATCAAAATACCATTGGGAAATAGGAGAAAAGCTTGGAATTATTGATTTTGTGACGGCTTCTAAAATTTCAGGATCAAGATTTGTTGTTTTGAAAAATGAAGGATGTGTTTTGGAAAGGGCGGTTATTTCCTTCTTTTTAGATACGCATAAAGAAAAAGGATATAAAGAAATAATGACTCCGTATCTTGTAAATAGGGAATCTATGTTTGGCACAGGTCAACTTCCTAGATTTTCCGAGGAAACTTTTAAATGCGCTAATGATGAGTTATATTTAATATCAACTGCAGAAATTCCAGTTACAAATATTTATAGGGACGAACTTTTAGATGAAGATAGCCTTCCTCGAAAATTTGTTTCTTATTCCGCTTGCTTTAGAAGGGAAGCAGGTGCTTACGGAAAAGACACAAAAGGACTTATAAGAAATCATCAGTTTAATAAAGTAGAGCTTGTAAAGTTTGTAAAGCCGGAAAATTCTGATGAGGAATTTGAGGCGCTTGTTTTAGATGC
This sequence comes from Endomicrobium sp., assembly GCA_031271205.1. Taxonomy (GTDB): domain Bacteria; phylum Elusimicrobiota; class Endomicrobiia; order Endomicrobiales; family Endomicrobiaceae; genus Endomicrobiellum. The sequence continues at coordinate 19,853 of JAISWG010000011.1, read as the reverse complement.
TGGACATGTTTTGGAGTTGCTGGGTCTTCCTTATAGAGTTTCTCTTTTATCTAGTGGCGATATAGGTTTTTCATCATCAAAAACTTATGATTTGGAAGTATGGCTCGCTGGAGATGGTGTGTACAAGGAAATTTCTTCATGTTCAAACTTTAAAGATTTTCAGGCAAGAAGAATGAACACAAAAGTGAAATATAAAGACAAAAAAAAGAAATTTGTACACACATTAAACGGTTCTGGTGTTGCAGTTGGCAGAACTTTTGCTGCAATTCTTGAATACTATCAGAAAGAAGACGGTTCTGTCGTAATACCAGATGTTCTTCGCAAATACACGGGTTTTAATATAATAAAAAAAAACAGATAATAATAATGCTCCTTAATTTTAAACCTGATTCCTCTTTTGAGTAAAAAGAAAAAAAAAGAAAATCCGAAATTGCGCAAAATTAACAATGTTAAATATTGAGAAAGTTTTAGTCACAAAAACACTAAACCGCTTCATTAAATGGAAGCGGTTTAGTGTTTTTTAATTAAATAAACTTATTTTTTCTTTTTCTTAGTTACAGCTTTTTTCTTCACCGTCTTTTTCTTAGTTACAGCTTTTTTCTTCACGCATCCACAAGCCATTCTCGGCTCTCCTTTTGGGAAGTTATCCCTTGTTTTTATTTCCCCGCGCACATTAAATGCGGAAAAAGTTTAAAGCTGGTGACATTCTAATAAAAAATAAAATTTACTTCAAGTCTTTTGGACTATTTCGTGGTGGAAGTTTTATGCTTTTTATTTCAAAAAAACCCGACACAAGAGCTCCTACAAAGTAAATAATCCATATGTATGTGTAATAATCGCCAAAAAGTGTAGTTAATCCAGCAATAATAAACGAGCTTGCAAAAATAATAAGACTTGTTTCAAGATATCTCCACTTTGTTGGTATCAGATTGTAAACATTTGCAAGTTGATAATTATGTCGTCTGTGTCTTACATATGTTGCTGCGAGAAGCAAGAATCCAACTGGAGAAACAAATTGGCATATCAAGTGTATAAGTATAAGTTGTATCGGAGGATTCACTGACTTAAACCATATAGGATCGTATAGTGTTATAGGGCCACATATTGACAAAATTTTAGATCCAGTTACTGCTAAAGTATTTAACAAAATAAAAATTATTCCCATTAATGTTCCTACTGTATAAGAGGCAAATTTTGACGAGCGAGGAGCTCCATTTGGTGTTGGTACCCAATGAAAAATAGCTACGAGAATAGATGGGGCTATTACAGTCATCAGAAAAAATTGTCGGAGACAATTTACTATTAGAGGCATAGGATGAGGACCTAAAATATTTTGGAAAGGTCTCGTTATAAAATAAATCCCAAACATTATAAAAGCCCCTTCAATTTTTTTAAAACCTATATCGCCAAACATTATTGAACGAAATTTGCTTGTACGTTTCACTTCAACAGCCATGACAAAATACATCAATCCTGCTAGTATTGGAAAAAGAAATGTTGTCAAAAAAGCAAAGTTCATTTTATCTCCAAAAAAGTAAAATTTTAATTATTCATAAACATCTAATTTGAATTTGAAAGAATATAAGAGATAATATCTATTTTTAAATGCTTTAAGCGTATTTTCAAGTAGCATTGTTATTGTGTCATTAGCATCTATTTTTAAATGCTTTAAGCGTATTTTCAAGTAGCATTGTTATTGTCATTGGCCCTACACCACCAGGTACAGGAGTTATAGTTACATTCATGTTTTTAACAGAATTGAAGTCAACATCACCGCATAGTCCGTCGGGAGTTCTATTGATGCCTACGTCAATGATTGTTGCTCCGTCTTTTATAAAATTCTTGTTTAAAAATTTAGAGTTCCCTATTGCTGCAATAACAATGTCAGCATTTTTGCATATTTTTTTTAAGTTTTTAGTTTTGGAGTGAGCAATTATTACCGTTGCGTTATTTGCAAGCAATAACATTGAAACAGGTTTGCCAACTAAGTTAGATCTTCCAATGACAATTGCTGTTTTTCTTTCAATTGATATGTTTGATTTGTGAAGAAGATATATGATTCCTAATGGGGTGCAAGAAACTAAAATATTTTTTTTGATAATTTCATCCCAGTTTTTTGACAAATTCAAAAGACCTGCATTAAGAGGATGTAGGCCATCTATATCTTTTAAAGGATTTATTGCGTTTATGCAGTCTTGAGTATATTTATTATTTGGAAGTGGTAACTGAAGCAAAATTCCATCAACCGCGGAGTTTTTGTTTAGTTTGTTTATTAAAGAGATAATATTTTCTTTTGAAGAATTTTCACCAAGATTGTGGTGGAAAGATTGAATCCCCACTTCTTGGCAAGCCTTAATTTTTGATTTTATATATATTTGACTTGCAGGATTTTTTCCCACTAAAATTGTTGCAATGCCTGGAAGATTTCCTGTTTCTTGTTTGATTTTTTTAACCTGATCTTTAATTTCTAATCTTAAGCCGTTTGATATTTCTTTGCCGTTTATTAGTTTCATCGTATCTCCCATAAAATGACATTTCATAATTTCAAAATGAGATTATATCAACTAATAGATATGAATGTAAAATCTTAAACATATACTGGGATGATTTAATATAGGCTTAAGAAAAAGCCAAAAAGACGTCATAAATCTGTGTAAGTTTTGTTAACAAATCTGAAAATAAATAATCTGACGCATTGCACACAAGACAAGAATTTTTTGTATAATACTTAACCGAGAGATGATTAGCTTCGTGAACATTGTAGCAAGTGATTTGGTTAAATAGTTAAATTTTAAAAGTTGTGAATTGCAGCTATGTTTATACTAAAAGATAAACGGTACATCAAATAAAACCAATAAAGATAAAACTAAAAATGGAGGGGTCGCATAGTTGGCTTAGTGCGCTGGTTTGCTAAACCGGTATACGGATAAAAGTCTGTATCGAGAGTTCGAATCTCTCCCCCTCCGTTCTGTAGCAAGACAAACATTTTGTTTTATTTTTTTGAAATAGTAAAGAAGTTTAGCCTGTTTTGTTTATTGATAAAACTGTTTTTTTGTATGTAAAAACTTTAAAAAAGTGGGTGGGGAATAAAAAGGATGAGATGTAACAAAGAAAGTGTGTTATAGATTGTGTTTTCGTAAAGCACAACGGATAATATGTGCATGTGTAGTCAAGTTGGTGGCAAAGAATACGAATCTCACCGCTTTCTGTTTCTACTTGGAAATGGAAAAAGGTGGCCAAAGGCTTATGTAATTATCAACATAAATGGTGAAGTCCTACATGGGAATGAGATTGGTAATAATTTATGTATGTATCTTTCTATTGCTGTAAATGTTGCCGTATAGAATACACATCTCCTCTACAAGTAAAAGATTAGTTGACAATTATTAACTGATTTATATATAATTTCCGTGATCGTAGATTGGGATGTAGGTGTTGACCTTTAGATGGGTTGCTGCATTAGGTACTATGGGGGGGGGAGGTTACAGAGATGGCAGTTCGACTACGTTTGCAAAGAATAGGTAAGCCAAAAAAACCATATTATAGACTTGTTGTAATTGATCAGAAATCAAAAAGAGATGGGCAGTCTATCGAAATTTTAGGGCAGTATGATCCTATGGCCTTAGACAATAAGCTTAATATCAATATGGACAGAGTCAATTATTGGTTAGGTGTGGGTGCAAAAGTTTCCGAGACTGTAGCGGTATTGATAAAAAAAGAGTCAAGCGTCTGAGAATAAATAATGTCTATCTCTTAATCAAATAATTAATGGAGGAGGCGGATTCAATGAAGGAGCTAGTGCTTTTGATTGCGAAGGCTTTGGTTGATAATCCGGATCAGACTGAAGTCAAAGAAATTGCAGGTGAAAAAACGACAGTTTTAGAGTTAAAAGTAGCCGATAGAGACAGAGGAAAGGTTATTGGCAAGGAAGGAAGAATAATTAAGGCAATAAGAGTTATTGTGAATTCTGCTTCTGCAAAACTTGATAAAAGGGCAACGGTAGAAGTAGTAGAGTGAATGATGGATTATAAAAATAATGATTTAAAATGGAAGGTCTCAGATATATTAGGTTTTGAGGTATTTAATCAACGTGGAAACCTTATAGGTGTTCTCTCGGATGTTATATTAACAGGTAGCAACGATGTTTGGGTTGTAAAGTATTACAATGAGGAAGTTTTGATACCCGCGTTAAAGAGTGTGGTAAAAGAAGTTAATTCTGCAAGGAAAAAAATTTTTGTAGTTCTACCTAAAGAACACGATAAAATTTATGGTAAAGTAAAATCAGCTGACGACGCTCTTGAGTATAGTGGTTACTATGTGTATGAAGATTGATGTTCTTACAATATTTCCATTGATGTTTCAGGGAGTGCTGACAGAAAGTTTGATAGGAAAGGCATCTAAAAAAAAGATTCTTGATATTACTGTGGTAGATGTAAGGCTTTTTTCTAAGAGTAGGCATAAAAAAGTTGATGACAGACCTTTTGGTGGCGGCGTGGGCATGGTTATGAAACTCCAACCTTTTTATGATGCTATAAAGAATATAAGCGTTAAGAGAAAGAGTGGTTTTTATAAAAGTCCATATGCCAAATCATGTGTAATTTATATGTCGCCACAGGGAAAAACGTTAAACAATGAAATTTTAAAAAATCTTTTAAAGTTTAAACATTTGATTCTTGTATGCGGTCACTATGAAGGGATTGATGAGCGTGTTATGTGTTATGTTGACGAAGAAATATCCATAGGAGATTATATTCTTACCGGAGGAGAGATTCCTGCGATGGTTTTAATTGATAGTATGGCCAGAATGCTTCCAGGTGTTGTTAAAGAAAAATCTTCAGTAACTAATGATTCTTTTTACAATGGGCTTCTAGATTATCCCCATTATACAAGACCCGCTGTGTTTAAGGGTCATAAAGTACCAGATGTCCTTTTGTCAGGAGATCATAAGAAAATTGAGTCTTGGCGTCAAAAAGAATCTTATAAACGTACAGAAGAAAGACGTCCTGATTTGCTAAAAATAAAATAAGTTGAAGATATATTAAAATGCGGTGTTTTTTTTTGTTTTCGCGTTGTTGTTATTTATAGGAGTAGAAAATGTCATTATTAGAGTATGTTCAATCATTACAAAAGAGAGATTTAGGTGTATCTTTTAAGCCAGGTGATCAGGTGAAGGTATACTTTAAAATAGTTGAAGGCGGAAATGAAAGAATTCAGATTTTTGAAGGGGTTGTTATTCGCATAAAAGGCAGCGGTTTTTCAAAAACTTTTACAGTTAGAAAAATTTCATTTGGTATAGGCGTAGAGAGAATTTTTCCTATCAACTCTCCTCGTATAGATAAGGTTGAAATTGTAAGACATGGGAAAGTCCGCAGAGCAAAATTATACTACTTGAGAAATCTTTCAGGAAAAGCTGCAAGAATTGCTGAAGATTCTTCAAAGAGATTTGTAAAAAAAGACGTGGTTAGGTAGATTCTTGCATTAATTAAATAGTTTATTAAGAGTGCGCGATATGATCTATTTTTTTTGATAAAAATTTACGAGCAAAGGATTCTCTTTGATTTATTGTTAGTCTCGATGAGACAAAATGAAGTTTTTTTTCTGGTGATTTTGTGACTTTTGCTGCAGCAATTTTCTTCCTAAAACATAAAACTATTTCCAATTTAAAACATTACATCAAAAAATTTATTTTTTCTTTTAGGGGATATAAAAACGATGTGCTTAGGTTTTAAGCTGTAATTTAGTAATTACTTTAATATAAATCAAAATTGTATTGATAGAATAAAACATATCAAATTCTGTTGTAGATAGTGTTTGCTGTTTTTGAGAGTTTTTACATTTCGTTGATTGTATTCAAAGTTTTTGTTACAATTTTATCGAGGGAATAAACTATGATAGATTTACATACACATACACTATTTTCAGACGGGGTTTTAAGTCCATCTGAACTTGTTTATAGAGCTAAAAGGTATGGATATACAGCCATAGCTATTACAGATCATGTTGACCACTCAAATATGGATTTTGTTATCTCTAGAATTGCGAAATTAGCTAAGATTTTGACTGAAAACTATGGTATATTTGTTTTACCGGGTGCTGAACTTACATATGTTCCTCCTCGTCTCATTAGAGAGGTTTCTTGTGAGTGCAAAGCGCTTGGAGCAAAAGTTGTTCTAGTTCATGGGGAAACTATTGAAGAAGTAGTTCCTGAAGGGACAAATCTGGCTGCTGTTGAGGCAAAGATAGACATACTAGCACATCCAGGCCATTTATCTGATGAGGTTGCTCTGCTTGCAGCAAAAAATGATGTAAAAATAGAGATTACTACAAAATCAAAACATGGTATTACAAACAAAGAAGTTGCTCAAATTGCTTTAAAAAATAAAGCAAAACTTGTTATTAATACTGACACTCATGAACCTGAAAATCTTTTAACAAAAAGACTTGTAGCAAAAGTTCTATCTGACGCGGGTCTTTATGTAGATTTTTTTGACGATATGCAAAAGAATTCTTTGGAATTAGTTAATAAAGGAGATTGTAAGAATGCAAAGCAATTTTTTAAAAAAAATTCCTGATATTATTGCCAGATCAGCCATAAAAGTTTTAGCAATTATAATTTTCGTAGTTTTGCTTGTAATTGTTGTAATTTTTATTTATTGTTTAAAAGTTTATAAAATTAATAATTCATCTTCACTAGACTTGGCAAAAGCCTATTCCGCTTTTGCCAACAGAAATCAGCAATTAGGCATAGCAATGCTGGATGAAGTTATAGCAAAGTATCCAAAAACCCCTGCAGCATATCAAGCAAAATTATTTAGAGCCGACATGCTCATGGAACTTCAGTTTTATGATGAGGCTTTAAATATCCTAAAAGAAACTGAAAGTAAAGCTAAGCCAGAAACTATAAAACCTTTGGCTTTAGTAAGAATTATTTATATTTATGACTCTAAGAAAGATTATTTCAACGCTATAACTGTATCAAAAAAATTTATAGACAAATATCCTGACCACTTCTTAATAAGAGATATTTATTTAAATTTAGCTGAGTATTATCTTGGGGCAGGTTTCAAAGACGAAGCTGTAAAGACGTTTAATGAAGTATTGATTAGTTTCCCGGCAACACAAGAAGCTGAAAAAGCTCAAAAAAGAATTAATGAGATAAAATAATTAGGAGATAAATCAAATGAAAAAGGTAATATTAACGTTGTTATGTGTTAGTGTATTAATATCTTCTGCTATTGCGGTTCAAATAAATGTAGTTTCTGAAAGACAACTTGCTAAAAAAATTGGAATTGGTTTTAATTCTTCTGTGCTACACTTGCCTGTACTTTCTGCAAGATACTGGTTGACTGATCTTGTCGGTATTGAAGGTTTTTTAGGGTTTAGAATAGATGACAATTATGCAGATAAGAACAGATATATTGTGGGAGGAGAATTTTTATATGTAATAAAATCTTATAAAAAGTTAAATGTTTTTTCTAGTGTAAGTTTGGCTTTATATAGAAGAAAAAAAACATTCGGTATTATTACAGGAGGGTTCGGTGTTGAATGGTTTGTGCTGGACAATTTATCTCTCTCTACTCAGGCAGGTCTTTCTTTTAGTATAGGAGGCGGAGGAACAAATTCTGTTGGAACGAATGTAGAAAATATTCCAAAAATCAGCATAAAGTATTATTTATAAATCAAAAAAAGAGGGTATGGATGAATATTCCACAAGATTTATTGTATACAAAAACCCACGAGTGGGTGAAAATTGAAGAGAATAAAATAAAGGTTGGCATTACAGATTTTGCCCAACATGAAATTACAGATATAGTACATGTAGAGCTTCCTGAAATAGGTACAGGTGTAAAGAAAGAACAACCTGCAGCAGTTGTGGAGTCTGTAAAATCTGCATTTGATATATATGCACCAGTAAGTGGAAAAATTGTTGAGATAAATAATAATGTTTTAGGAAGTCCCGAGCTTGTAAATAATTCCCCTTATGAAGAAGGATATTTGTTTGTAATAGAGTTCTTCAATAAAAAAGAATTAGACGATTTATTGAAAGCTAATGATTATAAAAAATTAGTATAAACAGGATAATATAATATGGACTATACACCGCAAAATCAAAAAGATAAAAAACAAATGTTTGAAAGCATAGGAATTGGTAATATTGATGAATTGTTCAAAATTATTCCCAGTCATTTGAAAGTTAAAGATTTAAACATTTCGGGTGGAAAGACCGAACAAGAACTTTTAAATTATTTCTTAAATATAGCTTCTAAAAATAAAAAGTTAATTTCTTTTAGAGGAGCTGGCGTTTACGATCATTTTATTCCTTCTTTAGTTGGTGAAATTATCGGAAGGTCAGAATTTTGGACGGCATATACACCTTATCAGGCTGAAGCGAGTCAAGGTACTTTGCAGGCTGTTTTTGAGTATCAAAGCTTGATATGTGCGTTGACTGGATTGGATGTTTCAAACGCTTCTCTTTATGACGGTGCTACAGCAGCTGCAGAGGCAGTTTTGCTTGCTTTAAGAGTAGGTGACAAAAATAAAATATTAATTTCTTCCGGAGTGCATCCAGAATATATTCAAACTGTAAAAACCTATCTTGAAAATTCTAAAGCGAAAATAGAAATAATTTCTTTGTCAGACAATGGACGATTGGACAAAAATACTGTGGATTCTCTTACTGATTACAATACTGCCGCGGTTGTAATACAATCGCCGAACTATTTTGGTATTGTTGAGTATATGGACGCGTTGTCTTTGGCAATAAAGAGCAAAAATTCTCTATTTATCGTTATTATAAATCCTTTGTCTTTGGGTGTTTTTAAGGCTCCCGGAGAATATAACGCAGACATAGTTGTTGGAGAAGGACAAGCGCTGGGTTCTTCGATGAGTGTGGGTGGAGCTACCATTGGTTTTATGGCTGTAAAAAAATCTTTAGAATGGAAAATGCCAGGAAGGATTGTAGGTCAAACTACAGATAGAGATGGCAAAAGAGGTTTTGTGTTAACGCTGCAGTCAAGAGAACAACACATCAGAAGAGAAAAAGCCACGTCTAATATTTGTACAAACGCATCTTTGAATGCTTTAGCTGCTTGTGTATTTTTGTCTGGTTGGGGAAATGCAGGTTTTTCAAACCTTGCTGAAACAAATATTTCTAAAGCAAGATATGCGTTTGCAAAAATAAAATCATTGGACGGCTTCAAGGCCAAGTTTGAAAATGAAACTTTTTTTAACGAATTTGTAATTGAAACAAGTAAAAATATAAAAAAGATAAACAAAGTTTTACTTAAAAATAATATTTTGGGACCTTTAGATTTATCGAATGCCGGAGACAATTTTAAAAATTGTCTCCTTTTTTGTGTAACAGAGCAAAGAACTGAAGCGGAAATAAATAGACTTGTAGAGCTTTTGATGAAGATATAAGCTGTATAATTTTGCTCGTTATAAAATAATTCGATGAGATCAAAATTTCCGAGAGTGTTAATTGATGATTTAATTGGTTAATGCACAGATCTGTATCGTTAATAAACAAGGATATAAAATGGAAAAATTATTAAATGAATTATCTTCGGAATGTCAGTCGGCGTATGGTGTTGAGTGCGATGTGGCAATAGATGCTCAAGTTCCTGAAAACTTAAAAAGAGGCATTCCTTTGGGATTGCCAAGCATTACTGAGAACGACTTATTAAGACACTTTACAAATCTTTCAAAAAAAAATTATGCTCTTAGTACAGTTTTTTATCCGCTTGGATCATGTACTATGAAATATAATCCGTTGATAAATGAGCGTATAGCCAAAAACGATGCGTTTAACAATGTACATCCTTATCAGCCTATTGAAACTATGCAGGGTACTTTAGAAGTTATGTATGAATTAGAAAAAGATTTATGCGAAATTACTGGCATGGATACTTTTTCTTTGCAGCAAGCGGCTGGTGCTCACGGTGAGTTTGCTGGACTTTTAGTAATAGCTAAGTATTTTAAATCTATAAGACAAAAAAGAAAAAAAATAATTGTTCCAGATTCTGCTCATGGCACAAATCCAGCTTCAGCGGCTTTTGCTGGATTTGAAATTGTTCCGTTAAAGTCTGAGTTAGATGATGGTAGCGTATCCCATGATAAATTGAAAGAAGTTTTAACTTCTGAAGTTGCGGCACTTATGCTTACCGTTCCAAATACTTTGGGAATATTTGAAAAAAACATAGTTAAAATATCGAAATTGATTCATGACAATGGAAGTCTTTTGTATTATGATGGCGCAAATTTCAACGCAGTTATGGGAATAGTAAGACCGGGCGACATGGGATTTGATGTTATGCATATAAATCTGCATAAAACTTTTTCAACACCTCATGGTGGTGGTGGACCGGGGTCTGGACCTATTGGAGTTAAATCTTTTTTGGAGCCCTTTCTTCCTGTTCCTAGGGTGGAAAAAAAGAAAGACAAATATGTATTAAATTATAAGAAATTAAAAAGCATTGGCAAGTTAAAAGCATTCTTTGGAAATTTTCCTGTGATATTAAGAGCTTATGCGTATGTGAAGGCGCTTGGAGGAAAAGGGTTAAAAAATGTTTCCAAACAGGCAGTTCTTAATGCAAACTATATGCTTGCCAAATTTAAAGATAAAATTAATGTTCCTGCAGGCAATAGGTGTATGCATGAGTTTGTTCTTTCTCCGAAACCTTTGTTTAAAAATGATATAAGAACTATAGACATCGCAAAAAGGCTTTTAGATTATGGCTATTATGCTCCAACGATATATTTCCCTTTGATTGTAGATGAAGCTATAATGATTGAGCCTACGGAAACTGAATCAAAAGAGACTTTAGATAAATTTGTAAATGTCGTCAATAAAATTATTCTTGAAGAATCTTGTCAAGAGTTACAAAAATTAAAGGATGCTCCGATAAATACTCCTGTAAGAAGATTAAACGAAGTAGAAGCTGCCAGAAAACCAATTTTAAAATGGAAGTAGAAGTTATAATTTCTCAGTGCGCAAAAAGCGCTCCTTTTCTATTATTAATGCGCTAAATCTATAGAATAATATAATATAAGTTGGTAATTAGGATTCTAAAGTCTAATTTAAAGAGGAAGTAATGTGCAAGAAAGCTTTAAAATCTTTAGATAGAGCTTTAACAAGAAAAGAAATGAAGTTAGAAGTTGTAAGACTCCAAAAAGCAGGTAAGAAAGTCGTTTTCACAAATGGGTGTTTTGATTTGTTGCACTTAGGGCATGTAAATCTATTAAAAAAAGCTAAAAGCATGGGTGATGTTTTAATAGTTGCCATAAATTCTGACAAATCCTTACGTTTTCTTAAAGGTCCAAAAAGACCGTTGGTTGGTGAAAAGGACAGAGCGAAATTTATTCTTTCATTAAAACCAGTTGATTATGTGGTTGTGTTTAACGAGTATACTCCCGAGAAAATTTTAAGAGAAATTCGTCCAGATATTTTGGTAAAGGGTGGTGATTATAAGTTGTCTGAAATAATAGGGAGAGAGTTTGTAAAAAAAGTTTACAGATCACCTTGCGTAAGAGGAAAATCCACAATGACTTTAATAAATTTAATAGTTGAAAGATATGGTTCTGGAAAATAAAAAAAAATTTTTAAGCACTTTAAATTTTTGCAGTGTAAAGAAAAATGTAATATCTCCTGATAAAAAACTAAAAAAAAATAATATCAAAGAATCTGTTTTTAGAATAATAGATGCAAATTTAAATCGTTGTCGCGAAGGCTTAAGAGTTATTGAGGAGAGCTTGCGTTTTATTCTTGATGATAAGGTTTTTTATAAAAATATTCGCTCTATACGTCACAGCTTGGATAAAATCTTAAGAAATAAATATGGTGAACTTATAAAAAAAAGAAATTCTTTTGAAGATTTAGGTAGACAAATACTAGAGACAGCAACAAAAGAATTGTCAGCCGTAGTAATTGCCAATTTTAAACGAGTGGAGGAATCTTTGAGAGTTTTAGAAGAATATTCAAAGGCCTTTGCCCCTGAAACATCTGCAGATTTTAAAAAACAAAGATATTTAACTTACATGATAGAAAAAAAAATATATATAAAATATAAAAAATTTTTTGATAAAATTATAATAGAAAATAGTTGAGATGGGGAAGTGGACATATTTAAGTTTATTGATATAGAATAGATAAGATCTGTGAAAGTAAAAATTAAAATATATTTCAAAATAAGGAAAACAAAATGACGCTTATGGAAGATGCAAAAAATAAAAAAACAAACGACTTGATTAAATCTGTTGCTCATTTTGAAAATTTAAGTGAAGATTTTATTAGATTAGGTGTTGCCTCAGGGACTATAGTTATTCCTAAAAATGTTAATAGAACGCTTAAGAAAATAGTTGCAGTTGGTGCTGGGCTTAAAACTAAAGTTAATGCCAATTTAGGTACCTCTCCCGATCATATAGATTTGGATGAAGAGCTACAAAAATTGTGCATTGCTGTGAAAGCTGGCGTAGATGCGGTTATGGACTTATCTACTGGCGGTAATTTAACGCAAATAAGAAAAGAAATACTTGCTGTGTGTCCAGTACAAGTAGGCACAGTACCTATTTATGAAGCGGTTTGTAGGATTATAGCAAAAGGTAAAAAAATATTTCAGATTGATGGCGAACTCTTGTTTGACATTATAGAAGAACAGGCTGAACAAGGTGTTGATTTTATTACGGTGCATTGTGGTATAAACAAAGAAACGACTGAGATACTAAAACGTCAAGACCGTCTTACTGGAACTGTAAGTAGAGGAGGTTCTTTTTTGGTGAAAGCTATAAACGCTACAGGAAAAGAAAATCCCTTGTACGAGCAGTATGACAGACTTTTAAAAATAGCAAAAAAATATGACATAACTTTAAGTCTTGGCGACGGATTTAGGCCAGGCTGTCTTTTTGATGCTTCAGATGGTCCTCAAATTGCAGAGCTCTCAGTCCTAGGGGAACTTGTTTTGAAAGCAAGAGCTGCAGGTGTACAAACTATGATAGAGGGACCTGGACATATTCCGTTAGATCAAGTTGAAGCTAATGTAACTCTTGCCAAAAGATTAGGGTACAATGCTCCTCTTTACTTTTTGGGACCTCTTGTAACAGATATTGCTCCTGGATATGACCACATAACTTCTGCTATAGGTGGAGCTTTAGCAGCAGCCAAAGGTGTAGATTTTATTTGTTATGTTACACCAGCGGAACATTTAAGGCTTCCTGACGTCCAAGATGTCCATGAAGGCGTGATTGCCGCAAGAATTGCAGCCCACGCGGCAGATATTGTAAAAGGAGTTTGTGGTGCAAGAGAACGTGACAACGAAATGTCTAAATGGCGTAAAGCCAGAAATTGGGAAAAGCAAAAAGAGTTTTGCATTGATCCCATTAAGTTTGCAAAAGAAAGGGCTAAACTTCCACCACGTCAAGAAGATGTTTGCACAATGTGCGGCGAGTTCTGTTCTATGAGAGATGAATAAAAATAGGGGTATCTCTAAAAACCTCAACGCATATTCTTACCGGGTCTTTGGCAACACTGCAGCATTGAAAAACTTGCCAATATAGACACAATATTACCTGCGTTTTTCGCCTTGTATTGTCGCCAAACTCACGGCAATTATAAAATATTGAGATTATTAGAGAAATCCATATGTATCAAATAAACAAATATAGTCTGCACTAAGCAAGCGTCGAGTCTTCTTCTTTTGATTTATTTAGTTGTTGTTTTTTCTTAAAGTCTTTTTGTTCTTTCTTTAGGAATGTCATGTAGTCAGGAAATGGGACGATGGATTTTGTTTTGCCAAGCCATACATACGCAGCGAGATCTTCAGTGAATTTGATTTTTATTGGATTTGCAGGATCTGTAGTATTTGTTTTCCATGCTGAGCCGATAATGTTTTTATAGTGCGTTTCTTTTTTTTCTGTGCGTATAACTTTGTTGCTTACTATAAGATTGTTACCGTATATTCTTAACTTTTGTTTAACTATTTTTTCAGCCTCGCTAGGTTCTGGAACAACTCCCACAAAATTGACGTGGAGTGTTGCTGCCATTTCAGGAGATTTTTCATGAAAATCTATCGTATAGTCAATTCCTTCAATAAAATCTCTTGTGCAGAATGCTGAAATTGTAAAAGAAAATGTAAACATTAAAATAATAAAAGATTTTTTCATTGGCAATCCTTGCTGCAGAATTGTTACATAATATAAATTCAGACAGAAAAAGTTTGCTAACCCCCATTCGGTGCAATGATTTTACAAATTTAGACTTTTGTAGTAAACTCAAATATATACCCGCAAGAAATTCAAAGAGGATAAAGATGGGTGCTATAGGAGAACCTAAACAGGTAAAGTTGTTTTGCGGAATAATTTCTTCAAACGAAGAGATAAAGCGAAAATCATTTGAGAAACTTGAAGAAGAACTTGGAAAAATTGATTTAATAAGCGATATGATGCCTTTTGATTTCTCAAAGTATTACAATCATGAGATGGGCGATAATTTAAAACGTTTTTGGATTTCTTTTGAAAAGTTAGTTTCTGCTGCGGATTTAGCTGAGATAAAAGTTTTTACAAATTCTATTGAAAATAGCTCTGCTATAGATAATAAAAGAAAAATAAATATTGATCCGGGCTATATAGCTCCAGCAAATGTAATACTTGCCACAACTAAAGACTACAGCCACAGAATTTATTTAAAAAAAGGAATATACGGCGAAGTTACGACAATATATCAAAAAAACAGCTATATAAAACTTCCGTGGTCATATCCTGATTATTTGTCCCCCATAGCCGTTGAGTTTCTTTTAAAAGCAAGAGCTGCTCTTATGAATAAAGTAAGGAGAAAGTAGTGTTTGTTTTAATATCATCGCTTTATTTATTCGGATATATCTATATACCTTGGAGGATAACTTCAGGCTTAAACATTCGGCATCCTCACAACATTTATTTATACGCAATGTTTTTTGTTTTCGGCATTATAAGCGTTTTGCCATTTATAGACAACCACTATAACCTCTCTATTATGTCAATTATAGGACCGTTTGGATATATTTGTATGGGCATATGGAGTATATTCTTTTCTTTTATTTTGATAAACGATATTGTAAATTTAGTCAACCGCATTATATTTAAAAACAAAAAATTTAGATATTATTCAACTCTTGTGACAATAATTCTAAGCATAGCCTCTTTGATTTGGTCTTTGTTAAACTTTGCATTTATTCTAAACGTTAAAGAAGTGAATTTGAAAGTTCCAAATCTGCCGGTAAACTCTTTAAGAATTGTGCAGCTTTCAGATATACACATTAATCAATTTTCTTCTGCAAAAGTTATAAACAAAATTTTTGATAAAGCTATGGCTTTAAATCCTGACATGATAGTTATTACAGGTGATATTATAGATATGGACATAAACAAAAATGACGAGTATCTTAATTATGGGTTTGGCAAATTAAAAGCTAAGTACGGTGTTTTTGTAGTTACAGGTAATCACGACTACTACATAGGAACGGATAAATTTTTTCCAATGACAGAAAAATTGGGCTTTAAATCTTTAAGAAACGAAAATATAGTTGTTGGCAATATTATAAATGTCGCTGGCATAGACGATATTTATTACCAAAGCAATGAAGATATCTCAAAAACCCTATCAAATGTTGATAAGCGTTATCCGATATTATTTTTAAGCCATCATCCAGAATCTTTTGACATTTCTTCAGATCAAGGAATCAGCATAATACAGCTTTCAGGACATACTCATGCCGGACAAATCCCCCCGATTGAAATAGCACGTAAGTTTTTTATGAAGTATAACTATGGATTGTACAAAAATAATAACTCCAATCTGTATATAACTTCTGGAACTCGTCTCTGGGGACCGCCTATGAGATTGTTTAACACAAGCGAAATAGCAGTTATAACTTTAGAGCGGAATTAAAATTATATTGTTGTCATGTTCTTGACAACTATATTCCTTTCGTTTAAAATAGCATAACTATGTATAATTAACCGAAAAGATGTCGGTATGTTTAAGCGGACAATGCAGCCGGTAATTGAAAGGGTAAGTAAGGGCTGCTTGTTTGAGTTAATAAGTTTAAACATGACAATGCAGCCGGTAATTGAAAGGGTAAGTAAGGGTTGTTTATAGTTCCTTCATTTTCTTCCAAAGACAATGCAGCCGGTAATTGAAAGGGTAAGTAAGGGACGGCGGAAGAAGCAGCTGCGTTTTCTAAAGACAATGCAGCCGGTAATTGAAAGGGTAAGTAAGGGCAAAACCAGGACCTAAATTTGCAGTCGTAGGACAATGCAGCCGGTAATTGAAAGGGTAAGTAAGGGATTTCCTATTTTATTGTTGACTGGCATGAGACAAGTGGGCAAAAGTTGGTTAATGAATCATTTAGCGGAAAGGGGAGGAAAATATGTCTCGCTAGATGATTAAAAAGTGCGAGATCTTGCAAAAAATGACACTGAAAGATTTATTCAAGAACATCAGACTCCTGTTATAATAGATGAAGTACAATATGCCCCCGAATTGTTTACATATATTAAAGTTTACTCTGATAAATTGAATAAAGATGGATTATTTTGGCTTACAGGTTCTCAGAAATATAAACTTATGAAAGGAGTAAGAGAATCTCTTGCCGGACGTGTTGCAATACTTGATATGCTTGGGCTTTCATATAAAGAAATTATCAAAAAGCCTTTTTCATCAAAGCCATTTTTGCCATCTAAAGAACTGGCTATAAATAAGAGATTAACAAAACCTCTTACATCGCCTGAAGTTTTTGAAAAAATATGGAAAGTCTCTTTCCCTCGTATCATAGCCAACAAAAATGCCGATAGAAAATTTTTTTATGATTCTTATATTCAAACATATATAGAACGTGATGTTAAAGATTTTTATAATATAGATTCAGAGATTGATTTCTACAATTTTCTTGTTGCTGTTGCAGCAAGAACTGGACAATTGGTAAATTATTCCGATTAAAGTAGAGATGTTCATATTGATGTAAGAACAGCTAAATTGTGGCTTGAGATTTTAGAATGTTTTGGAGTAATTCAGTTGCTTTATCCGTATAGTTCAAATATTGCAAGCAGAGTTGTAAAACGCCTAAGATTTACTTTCTTGATACTGGACTTGCGTCATTTTTATGTTCTTGGGATTCCCCAGATTCTCTTATGAACGGAGCGCAAAGCGGACACATGCTTGAAACTTACGTATTTGCCGAAGTTCTAAAGTCTTATTTACATAATGGAGATAAACCGAATATTTTCTTTTACCGCAATACAGATCAAAAAGAAATTGACTTTATTATTGAAAAAGATATGACTTTATATCCAATAGAAGTTAAGAAAACTGCAAACCCAAATATTGAAGATTGTAAAAGTTTTAAAACGCTATCTGTTTTTAAGAAAAAAAATAGGCACAGGTGCTATAGTTTGCCTATACGAAAAAACAATATCTTTGCCAAACAAAGATATTATATCCATACCTGTTTGGGAAATATAAGAAGGTGCACAATTAAAAGTATTCCTTTTTTCTAAAAATCCAAGACAGTGTATCGGATTTCATAGATTTGGCTAAGCCGATATTGCTAAGTTGAGAATTCTTAAAGATTTCTCTAAGAGTCAACTAAGATGCGTAGAGTTAAAAACTAGATCTTTTTCATAAGAACTGATGGACCGTCTTTATTGTCAACTATTTTATAGCCTTTTTCATCTATAATATTTCTAATTCTGTCTGACTCCGCCCAATTTTTATTTTTTCTGGCTTCATTCCTGTCTTTCAAAAGTTTCTGTAACTCATTATTATTTTGTTCTTTAGGCAAAAGAATTCCTAAAGAATTTTCAGCAAAATCTTCGTAAAGATTCTTTAATTGCGCAAGTCTTTGCGGTTTTGCAGCAAACAGTTCTTTTAATATTATATTCTTTAATTCATGAAGATAAGACAATGCTTTTTCAGAGTTAAAATCATCATCTAGCGCTTGTAAAAAGCTTTCTTGTAAATCCAGCAAATCCTTGTCGGTTATTTCTTTGACTGATTCTCTATTAATAGAAGAAAGAAGTCTTAAGTACGCGTCGACCATTCCTTGCAAAGTATTCTTTGCTGTGTCAAGTCCAGCATCTAAAAAATCCAAAGGGCTAGAATAGTGTTGCGTTAAAAGGTAATAACGGACAACACTAGGATCATATTTTTCAAATATAGTTTTTAAAGTAAAAAAATTGTTCAAAGATTTTGACATCTTTTCTTTGTTTACAGTAACAAAGCCGTTATGTATCCAATATTTAACGAAAGGTTTGCCTGTTTTTGCTTCGCTTTGAGCAATTTCATTTTCGTGGTGCGGAAATATCAAATCTTGTCCACCGCCGTGTATATCTATGGTGTTTCCGAGCAAAGTTGACGACATAACGGAACATTCTATATGCCAGCCCGGTCGCCCTTTTCCCCATGGGCTTTCCCAAGAGGCTTCTTGAGGTTCGTTTTCTTTTGTCTTTTTCCACAAAGCAAAATCGCATGCCGCAATTTTATCATTGCAAATTCCTGCTCTGGTGCCTGCTTTCAAATCATCAAGCTTTTTCTTGGAAAGTTTTCCATAATCTTTAAATTTAGCTACTGAAAAATATACGTCACCGTCAATTTCATAAGCAAACTTTTTATCTATAAGTTCTTTTACAAAACTTATTATTTCAGGTATCATTTGCGTTACTCTCGGATAAATTTCTGCTTTTAAAATATTTAACTTATCTGTTTGAGCAAAATAATCGTCTATGTAAGTCTGAGTAAGTTCGTTAGGCTTAATATTCTTTTCCAGAGATCTTTTTATAATCTTATCGTCAACATCTGTAAAATTCTGAACATGCTTTACTTTGTATCCTCTTTTAAAAAGATGTCTTTTTATAATGTCAAAAACGACATATGCTCTTGCATGTCCTAAATGAACTTCGTCATAGGGAGTTACACCGCATACATACATTGATACAAAATTTTCTTTTTGAGGCTTAAATTCTTCTTTTTTATTTGAAAGTGTATTGTGAACTTTTATCATTATGGCGTCCTTTTTATTTTCCAGAAATTGATGCTGCCGCCATTGCGGCTATTCCCTCGGCACGTCTTAAAAACCCCATTTTTTCGTTTGTAGTTGCTTTGATGCCAATTCTTTGTTTTGGAAGGTTTAAAACTTTTGAGATGTTTGTTTTCATATCGTCAATAAAAGGATAGATTTTCGGCGATTCTGCAATAACTGTAATGTCTATATTGTTAATTTTATAGTTTTTCTTTTTTAGTTCTTTGTAAACATATTCTAAAAGCAAAAGACTTGATATGTTTTTATATTTAATATCAGTGTTTGGGAAAAAATGTCCTATATCGTTTAATCCTGCAGCACCAAGCAATGCGTCCATTAAAGCATGAAGAAGAACGTCGGCATCGCTGTGTCCGTCAAGTCCTTTAGGACTTTGTATTCCTACACCTCCCAAAACAAGCTTTCTTCCTTTTTTTAATCTGTGAACATCATATCCATATCCAATGTACATTTTTCACCTTTTTAATAGTTTTTCTGCTAATGCAAAATCCTGCTTTGTAGTTACTTTAAAATTAGGAAACTTAGTTTCAACGGCTGAGATTTTGATTTTTAATCTTTCAACAACCTGCGAATCGTCAGTTGTCGCTTCAGTAATTTTTTTTGAGTATGCTTTTTTCAGAAGTTTTGTTTCAAAAATTTGAGGCGTTTGCGCATTTCTTAAAACGCTTCTGTCTAAAGTTTTTAATATTTGTTCTTTACTGGAAACAAGTTTAATTGTGTCTTTTGTTCTCTCAACTGCAATAGCGGCTTTTGTTTGTGCCGCTTCTTTTAAAACTGCCAAAATATCCA
>JAISWG010000021.1 GCA_031271205.1 Endomicrobium sp. | reverse complement strand
TTTTTCTACGATTAAGTACAAAAACAAACTATTTTCTTAAAAGAAGAATTTTGAAATCTGATTGAATATTTTGAAATGGAAGAAAATGACAATGAAACATATATTTTAAACTCTAAAGATACACGTTAGGTTTTTGATGGTATTTTTCTAAGCAGGAAAACTCAGGGATATGATGATACGTCAAGCAGCAAAATGATTACCGAAATGCTGGCGTTGTTAAAGACAGTAACAATGAATTTTGACAATAGAAAACTAAGGCACAAACTAAAAAAAGGCGAAGAAATAGAAATTCTTTCTCCATTTAAATTTGAGGCTGTTAAAGTTGTATTAAGTGAAATTTATAACAAAGACAATAACAGACTTGTTTCTGAGCTTGCTTTCGGCAAAGCAAATTAGTTTGTTAAAATTCCTGTTAAAGACGACCTTTCTCTTTTTCCAGAAAATACAATAATAAGATTGAAAATTTCATAATTAAAATAATGCCTAATTACAAGTACCTAACATGGTACGAAATTGTCGCACACTGTGTAGGATTTGGGAGCTTTATAAAAAAAAGGGGGGGGTATAGTAATGCGTTTATATTTATTTCTTCAAGAAAGACTAAATCATGTGAGATGATTATCATCACTCCTCTAGTAATCTCTTAAAACTTGAATAACATGCTGTTTTGTCTCTAAATCTATATTGTTTGTAATTTCGGCTATAAGCAACAATCTCGGTATTTGAAGGGTAATTTGCAAGAGCTAGTCTTGCTCTTTATACACATGATAAGACACGATACAGACTTGTGCTTACCTCTTTATTCTTTTTTAAACAAAAAAACTATTGAGCAAATCTCTTAATTTGACATGTATTTTGTTAGGTGCTATATCAGTTAAGGTTTCTAAAACTATTTAAAGAACTATAATGTTAATCCAAATGTTCTATATATCGGAATTATCAGGCAAATCCAAACCTCTGTTTTTATAACTTGAGGTTATTAAAAATAGCTTTCATCAAAGCTGTTTTGTCAGATCCGTTATCGCTGACTATAGCCAAATATTTGCCTCCGAACACTGACAAAGTTATTCTGCTTAGAATTATTTTGTTACCATAACGTATTTGTCCATCACTTGTAGAGACAATTATTTTAGATCAATATCTTTTGCAGTCAAAGAGAGAATGTTGGTTTTATTATTTCAGAAAGCTTAAATTTGAAAGACGTTTGTTTAAAAATTCTTTCCTGTTTGTAATAGAAGAACTTTTTGCCAGCTGTTCTCGTAGTGTAATTTGCTTTTAAATCCCCAAGAGCAGGCAACTATCTTTTTTTGTTTAACAAGACGTTCTCCTCTATGTTTGCTTTTTTTAGCCCTCTCTTATTCTTTCATTAAAGCTTTGTGAGTTTCTTTTTTTGCTAGCGAGGCAAAAGCTCATCTTGTATGCCGCGCCGTTGTTGTAAAATTACATTGCGATAATTGTCGTATTTATCGTTAAAAATTTTTATTTGTTTATTGTCTATATGCCATAAAGTATTCATAGAATTTTTTAAAAGTTCAACATCATGCGATACGATAATCAAAAGTTTCTTTATAAAAATTAGGCATTTTTATTAGAAAATTTCTATTTTTCAAATCTAAATGATTTGTTGGTTCATCCAAAAGCAGAATATCTGGTTGTTGCGAAAAAGGCGGAACTTAGAGATTTACTAAATTTTTCGCCGCTGCTCAAATCGTCATATTCCAAAATCAACTGTGGAACATATCTGAAAACTATATTTTTGCTGCTGGAAGGTTTTATATCACCTTTAATAATTTTTAACAATGTAGATTTGCCAGAGTCGTTATTGCCTACTATTGCAGTGCGGTCTCCAGATTGTATTTGAGCTGAAAAATCTTCAAAACAAATTTTGTTGGAAAAATACAAACAGATATGCTTTAAAAAATAAGCTTGTGCGTTCGATACATATACTATAACAAAATTTTTTTCTCAACCTAATACCTGAGTTTATCGTTTAGAAAGTTCCTTTAAGATCAGATTTATTCTGAAAACTCTATTTAAAAATTCTTCAAATCGTATAGCTAAATCATATCTATTCATTAAATGAAAAATATTTCTGTTATTACATAAGTCATAACGACATTTATAAGGCAATGCTGGTGCAATGTCAAAGTTGATAAATTAATTAAACCGTCAAGTATTAACATTGTATAACGATAAAAACATTTGACATTTTTCTTTAATGCAAAAATATAAAAAGCGAAGTCTAGAAATTATTATGACTTGGAAAAGATCCCCAAACATTATGTCCGGATACCGATAATTCGTGTTTATAGCTGAGTAAAAAGTAGCGTCCGGATAATAAAGTTTGAATAGTTCCATCAATGAAATCTCTTGGAGTTGTCGTAGTATGAATAAGCATATAAATAATGGTTCCAACTATATACATGAATAAAGAAATTACATTGTATTCATAAAATCCTTTTTCTTCGTTTACTAAATAAATAATAAGCAGAACAACAATAAACCACTCTAATTGAAAATTTAATGTATTTTCTATACCAAAAAGATTTCCAAAATGCTCAGCTATTACAAAATATGAAATAGTTTGAATAACAAAAACTGCTGCTGTGTTTGAACGTTGAAAATTCAAGAGAAAACGTTTTAATAATTATCGTTTTGTTAAATCGTAGAAGAAAAACTTTTAATACATTGCAAATTTTTTTTGCATAAGTATATATATTCCAATAAAATAAGATAGTATTCTTTCTAATTCAGTTTCCACATTATATTCATTCACTAACACATTAAACATATTTTTACTGACTATTAAAACAATCCTTTATAGTTT
The DNA here is from genome assembly GCA_031271205.1 of Endomicrobium sp. Classification (GTDB taxonomy): domain Bacteria; phylum Elusimicrobiota; class Endomicrobiia; order Endomicrobiales; family Endomicrobiaceae; genus Endomicrobiellum. The sequence continues at coordinate 84 of JAISWG010000021.1, read as the reverse complement.
AAGAACTTTCTCCCCGTAGGTTCAACAATTATCTTTATTTGTTCTTGAATATATGGTTTATATAGCAGGTTTATTTTTGAATTA
>JAISWG010000018.1 GCA_031271205.1 Endomicrobium sp. | reverse complement strand
CTTATGCTCATTTAACCTTGCATACATAACATTTACCGCAATTGTACTCACTATGTTATAATCAAACCTCCATTTTGGATTAAGCCAGAAACCAAACCCTATAATATTATCTACTTTATACAACTTACTCTTGTCCAGCATCATCACTAACATCAACAAGTAACGACAATCTCCATATCTGTTAATTTTTTTATCATTTAATAATTGATCTGGCTAAATTGTGACATTCATCTGTTATGCTCTACTACTAGTAATTACTTTCTTTTACAATATAGCATATATCTGGCAAACATTCTCATGACACTCCTTTGTTACCCCACCATCGCGCTCTATAGTTTTTTTTGCACACAAACTACAAATTTTAACCAGTCTAAAACAATTTACTGTAAAAAATTTCTATAAATATTATTTATTTTTCCACTTTGGGCACATAAATACGACGTCGTCCTCTATCCTCTTTCTATTAATTTTTTCCTTTAACTTCTTATTTTTTTATTCCACTAAACCACAACATATTCATTTTTTATACACAGCTTCCACAAAAAACATGTTTCATACTATACTTCTTAACTATGTATATAAGCTAATGTATATCTACAATTACTTTTTCGCTCAGATAAATCTAAATATTTATATTTTGAGCTTTATTTAATTTTGATAATTTTTATTATTTTCGCCAGCTCTTTTTTTTATTTACACTTAAATTAATTCGTCTTCTCCGACATTCTATCTGAAAAATAACAAATTCTAACTAATCTAAAAACCACACAACATTTTTTCACTATTAAAAATTTTTTTCCATTAAGAAAAGCACTTATTATTATCATTCATACTTATTATTTTATCATCACAATTTGCCAAAGACACCAAAGATTCAAAAAACCATCTTTCAGGACTCTCATATCTTATTCAATACATGTATGTGCTTTTTGCTGTAACTTCGTTTTTTGTTGTACACAATTTGTTGACCTCTTTTAAACTTACTTTACCTATTATTATTTAATCGCACCACTCATCTCATTCAAATATTATCCGTCTTTAATATCTCATTCTGCGTACAGCTGCCATCAATATATGTAAACACATCCTTCGCCAACACTTACAACATTAGAATACAACATTATATTCTATTCTTAAAATCCCTTTTTATCTGTTAATGACATGCAGATTTTCTAAGTTGCTTATTTTTATATCATTTATATCGGTATACTCTAATTGCTCCGTTGAACTTAAGTTAAACTGTCCAATTTTCATTAACGCTTACAACAACTTTTACCTTTATTAATACAAATGTGTTTACTTTATTGCTCACTCTATTTTGCACTAAATCTCTGTCATCTTTCCAACAAATGTCATGCTGGAATTTACTGCAAAAAAAACACATTTTCATTCAGGCTATTTTCTCTAAAAATCCATCGATACGCTACATTACTAAATTCAAGTGTTAAACTACTTAAACAAATTGCCTCACCATATTAACACTTACTAACAAATTCACACCATTGTTTGTAAATTTTATTTCAAAACAAAATCAATATAACCACTTAAATCTATTATTATAAGCTTATTTTCCAAATCAAGTTATACAGCCTTTAAATTCAGACTTTTTAACACTTTATTCTTCAACTATCTGTTTCCTAAACTCACTACAAATTCATTTTTTTAAAGATTTAACTTTAGATAAAAACACACTTTTTTAAAAAAGCACTAAAAACAATAATCATTTAGAATCATTATAACACTGTACCAAACTTTACAGAAAAAACTAATTTTAAATATCACTTTAAGAATATTTCGTTGGATGACTAAACCACAAAAATACTTAAATGCATCCAAATCCACACAATGCAACAGTAACCACAAAATCTCCATTTACTGTAAAAAGCAAAACAGATTTCGTTTTGTCATTCTATTTTTTTTACTTCTTCAAAGACTTGTTAAAATATTTACTTGAATAGTTTACTCTTATAATTTCTGTAGGAAGTCCTATGTCCTTTAAAAGATCTATAAAAGGGTCTGGGTTAAGTTCTTCAACATTTACCATCTTTTTAACATCCCATTCCCCTCTAGCTATTAAAATAGCCGCTGCAACAGCAGGAACACCAGCAGTATAACTTATAGCTTGCGATTCAACTTCTTCATAGCAAGCCTTATGATCACATACATTATATATAAACAACTCTTTTTTACAGTTGTCTTTAGTACCTATACCTGCTATTAAATCACCTATACAAGTGTTGCCAGTATAGTTAGCTGCAAGTGCTTTAGGGTCAGGTAAACACGCTTTGACCACTTTTAAAGGCACGACCTCTAATCCTTCAGCTGTTTTTACAGGTTTTTCAGATAAAAGACCTATGTTTCTAAGAACATTAAAGCAATTTATGTAATGGTCACTAAAACCCATCCAAAATCTTATTGATTTTGCATCAATATTTTTTGAAAGAGAATGTAGCTCATCATGTCCTGTTAAATACACTGTTTGTTTGCCTACTACTGGGAAGTTACACACTTGTTTTTCAGAATGAACAGGCTTGCAAACCCATTGTTTATCTATCCAAGTCCAAACTTTAACAAATTCCCTAAAGTTTATCTCAGGATCAAAGTTTGTGGCAAAATACTTGCCATGACTGCCTACATTTACATCCATTATATCTATAGTGTCTATAGTAGCAAAAAAATGCTTCTTAGCATATGCCGCGTAAGCATTCACTACCCCAGGATCAAATCCAGAACCTAAAATTGCCGTTATACCACCATTTTGACACCTATCTTTACGCTTCCACTCATAGTTAGCATACCATGGCGGATTTTCGCATACTTTATTTGGTTCTTCATGAATCGCAGTGTCTATATATGCCGAACCCGCTTCTATACATGCTTCTAAAATTGACATATTACAGAAAGCCGAAGCTAAATTTACAGTAATGGAAATTTTTAAATCTTTTATTAACTTAATCATTTCAGAAACGTTCAGAGCATCTATCTGTTTGATTTGTATTTTCTTTGCAGGGTCTTTATAATTATTTTTACGTTCTATGCTTTCTATTATTTGTTCACAACTGTCCACAGAACGTGAAGCCATATGAATATTCTCAAACAAATCATTACTTTGTGCAAATTTATGAGCTGCAACATGAGCCACCCCACCAGCCCCTACAAGTAGTACATTCTTTTTTTTCATTTCCTATAAATTCCTCCTCATCTATCTTAATACAGAACACCAAAAAATATAGTTACAAAAAAGTGTTACATTTCGCATAATGATCGTCAAAATATTTCAAACTTAAAACAAAATTTACGACAAACCACACACAAAATCATCATATAAAAACTGTTTGACAATTTCCAGTTTTCCATTTAGTCTTTTTACCACAATAGATGGCATTTTTATACCATTAAACCAGTTTTTCTTGACCATTGTATATCCAGCAGCATCGGTAAAACATATTGTAGAGCCAACCTTTAACCTATTTTTAAACCTGTATTCCCCAAAAACATCACCAGCTAAACAAGAACGTCCTGCAATTATATATTTATACCCTCCTCCTATATTCATATCTAAATTTATTTTAGCGTAAACCCTGTAAATAAGCAGATCTAACATGTGAGCTTCAATGGAGGAGTCAACTATAGCTATATCTTTTACATTTTTTACAATATCTAAAACAGTTGTAAAAAGTTCACAGCTTTTAGTAATCACCGCTTCACCCGGCTCCAAGTAAACCTGAACATCATATTGATCACTAAAACTTTTTAATTTCTTGCAAAATTTATCCAAAGGATAACCATCCTCTGTAAAACGCACTCCGCCACCTAAACTAACCCAATTAATTTTACGCAAAATCTTTTCATATTTTGAAACTATCTTTTCCAACATCACGCTAAATGCTTCAAAATCGTCATTTTCACAATTGTAATGAAACATTACGCCGTTCAGTTTATCTAAAACGGACATAACATCTTTAATAGATGCCACGCCAAGTCTAGAATATTTTCTAGCAGGATCTGCTAAATCAAAATGTGAATAACTTACACCTGGGTTTATTCTTAAACCAACGCCTATATGCTTTACTTCTCTATAAAACGTTTTCAACTGTAACACAGAATTAAATATAATCTTATCCGAAATCTTTTTAAGAATTTGGATGTCTTCAGCAGAATAAGCAACGCTAAATGCATGCGTTTCTTTACCAAATCGTTCATAGCCAAGTTTTGCCTCGTACAAAGAACTGCTTGTAGTACCATCCATATATTTGCTCATCAAATCAAAGACAGACCATGTAGAAAAACACTTCAATGCTAGTACCGACTTGGCTCCACTGAAATTTCTTATATATTCAATTTTTTTAAGATTCTTTAATATTTTTTTTTCATCAATCAGATAATAAGGTGTTTTTATTTTTTTAACCATTAACAACATCTCCACTTTTTATTAATAAAATTTAAGAAATTAAAAAATTTTTAAATTTCTTGCCCCATTTAATTAACTTAATACTCTACATTTGATTATTAAGTTTTTAATTATAAATATCAGTTATATTTTTAATTGTAGAAAATAATCAAAAAAAATGCATCTACACAATAGCAAACTTAACAACTTGCAAAACATAAAAAATATAATCATACAAGTTGTATGTCACGTAATAATCACGTAAAATACTAAATATTTGTATTATAGTTAAAATTCTAAAAATTTTTTAATTTAAAACAGCCTTAATTATTCTGAGAAACAAAAAGAATAGCACTTATAAACATACTCAAAAAAAATAGAGTTATACAAAAACTTTACATATTTATCATTTCGGTTTACACAATTTTATTTATTTTTCAAAACAAATTAAACGAGTTTTTCATCATTCTTTAGGTTATTAAGCCATTCCTCTGCACTGCTTTCAGTTGCCATTCTCCAACATCCTCTGGGAGATAGAGAAATTGTTCCTATCTTAATTCCGTCTGGACAACAATTCCTTTTGAATTGATTGAAAAAGAAACGCTTCAAGAAAATTTTAAAATACTTTTGTATATCTTCTTTGGAATAAATTTTGTTAAATGCCTTTGTTGCAAGAAAAAGTGTTTTTTTAGGCTTTTGTCCGAAACGAACAGTATAATATAAAAAGAAGTCGTGCAATTCGTAAGGACCTATTATGTCTTCCGTCTTCTGAGAAATTTTTCCATTTTTTAACGGAAGAAGCTCAGGGCTTATATCCGTATTTAAAATGTCTGTCAAAGCTTCTTTATATACTTTGACTCTTTGGGCCTCATAAGAAACAAGATATTTTACAAGTGTTTTAGGAACTGAAGAATTTATCGCGTACATAGACATATGATCACCATTATAGGTGCACCAACCTAAAGCATTTTCAGATAAATCTCCCGTTCCTATCACATATCCATTCTCAGTATTAGCTATATCCATCAATATCTGCATACGTTCACGAGCTTGAGCATTTTCATATGTTATGTCTCTAGTTCCTTTGTATTTAATATCTTTTAAGTGCTTATCAACAGATTTTATTATTGAAATCTTTCTAAAGTGTATATCTACAGCATTAGATAACTTTGCTACATTTTTTAAAGTTCTTTTACTTGTACCCGGTCCTGGCATAGTAACAGCTATAATATCTTTTTTGTCTTTACCTAGTAGTTCATAAGCTCTCAATATTACAAGAAGAGCGAGAGTAGAATCCAATCCTCCAGAAATGCCTATAACTGCATTAAAACCCGTAAATCTTAATCTTTCCGCTAAAGCCTGCGACTGAATTTTTAATATTAATTCTGTTTGGATTGACAGGGAATCTGCACCGCTTGGAACAAACGGCAGATGAGAAAAAAACCTTGTAAGACCTTCATCTGTTTCATTAAAATTAAATTCTATATTAATATACCCATCAGAATTTGTTTCAAAAACGTTTAGCCTGCGACGTTCGTAAGCAAGCCTTTCCGTATCTATTTCGCTTATAGTAAGACCTTCATTAAAAAGAACGCTTTCTGTAAGAATAATACCGTTCTCCGCAATAATACGATGCCCTGAAAAAATTATGTCACTTACAGATTCACCGCATCCTGCAGAAGCATATACATATCCACAAGATAAACGACCACTTTGTGCTTTTATTAACGTCTTTCTATAATCACTTTTTCCTATAAGTTCATTAGACGCTGATAGGTTTGCTATTATAGTTGCACCAGCTTGAGCATGATTATTAGACGGAGGAGATACCGTAAATAAATCCTCACATATCTCCGCAGATATTTTTACATTTTCGTTATTCTTTGCTGAAAAAATTATATTAGTTCTAAACGGTACATCTCGCCCTAAAATATTAACAAAGCTGGATATATTCTTTCCTGAAGTAAAATGACGAATTTCATAAAATTCTGAATAGGAAGGAAGATATGTTTTAGGGACAATTCCCAAAATTTTGCCATTTTGAAATACAACAGCACAGGAATAAAGTTTGCCTTCTTTCCACATTGGAGATCCAATAAAAATTAGAGATCTTTTTTCAATAGTAGACTCACGAATTGCATCTAATGCTTTGTAAACAGACTCTTTTAAAATATCTGATAAAAATAATTCTCCACATGTATATCCAGTTACACAAAGTTCAGGAAAAACCAAAAGATCAACCAAACTTGTATTCGCCTGCTTTACAAGTTTTATTATCTCAATTGCATTTGCTTTAGGATTAGCAATAATAACTTTAGAAGTAGCTGTTGCAATTTTTACAAACCCATATTTCATCGAAGTCCTCTACATAGTCAAGTACTACTTTAATTTTTAATAATACAAAACAACAAATTATTACAAAACTAATGTTCATAATTTAAATAATTATAGCATACTTTAAATTTACACTAAGTTTACATTTAAAACATAAGTTTATCAGACAGACAACAAATAAAAATAACTTGTAAGTAGCATACTCGAAATTACAATCCATATTAAAAGTTTTGACATTTTAGTGAACTCTTAGTATAATCCTCTTCTATAGGCAAAAACAGAGTTTGTGATTTTGGTGGGGCTATAGCTCAGCCGGGAGAGCACTTGCATGGCATGCAAGAGGTCAGGGGTTCAACTCCCCTTAGCTCCATTTGAGTGAGTGGGTTTTGCTTTTTATGTTAAAATATTCATAAATTTGTTTTCAAAATGGTTTAAAGTCTTTGTTTCGCAAAACAAATCCATTGAGGATTATTAAATTTTAAAACGCCATTTTTATTTCGTAATCAACCTGTGCCAAAAAATGTTGTTAGATTATTTAAAAAAAATCTCCAATAAATCGCAGCATTAATCAGAAATTTTTTTCAAAACCTCCGATGTTGCACGATACAAGACTTTTTATCTTGTATTTAAGTTGTTTAGCCCAGGAGTTTAATCTCTAAAACACTGTCATCTTTCGCTTACGGTGCTTTTTGTAATTAATTCTATCATCTTATTTTATGCTCTGTAAGGTTTTGTTTAATTTCCTGCTGACATTCATTGACAATTCTTAATTAACATGTGTTTTAGCGTACATATTTGTCAGACATAGCTTAACATTGAAATGAAATTATTTTTATGTTTTAAAGTTTTTAGATAATTTAAGTATGATTTTCTGCGTCTTTTTCAAAATAGAATAAAAAATTTCCTTGACAGCAATAGCATGGATGGATGCTTTTTACAAGTATAATTTGAATTGTTTATAATCATTTTTTTACCGCATTTAAAACAGCAAAAAAACTACTCACCCCACACCACAAATTTTTAGCGGGAATAGCAGATTACCATTAATAAGCTCATCTTTTTTAAGTTTTTTTTACTTCAGTTTTTTAAATTAAATAAAATTATACCTCTTCTAAAATAATTCTATCATGTTTAGCTTTTATAGATCCGCAATTATTCTCATTATATCTGTCAGTAACCCTTCCACTTTTTCACTCTATTCCCTAAATACAGTAGCAATATTATAACCATTTTTCTTGGCAAATTCTACATATTTCTATTTAATTATCTACAAAACAAACTTTCGCAAAGAGACTCCTCCCACCGTTTTCTCTGTGAGTTTGCGTTATGCATTTTATAAAGATTTCCAATATAAATAATATTCTGTAAATAAGACGAATTTTTCATAACGTATTTAAGGCTAAAAAGTGTGCAAAAAACTATCTCTTTTAGAATAGCTTTAAAGACATACAAAACAACAAGTTGAGTGACTTCCCAAGTAAATATTTTATACCACTTCTTAAATAAAGGTAGTCAAACTGATTTATTGCTCTCTGAAGATGTGATTGTAAGAAAATATCATAAAAATCAAGAAAAAAGTCAATCCATGAAATTTTACAACTAGTTTTCACTAAAAATCATAAATGGAAAAGAGCGAAAAACTCAATTACCAAAATACGATTTTAAAATTTATTCAAAAATAAAATACAGTATTATTAGTCCACATTCAAACTCTATAATTTTTGCTATCTGTAGGAAAGAAATAAGCAACACAGATAATGCAAATTTCATTTGATAAAATACATCTGTCCGTTGCTTGAACTTATCTTTGTTAATACTTGCTTTTTATGGGTTATGCAAAGTTTTTAGAATTTTAATGATACTTTTAATCAAATCAAAGAAACTGAATTTCTTAATATTGAAAGTTCTTGAATTTCTTCTCTTGATAGTTCTTTAAGGTTCTGTAAATCCCAACCCAAAGTTTTATATGGTTTATCGTGAAATAAGTTTAATCAATGAATATCCAAGTAAAATACTAGCAAAAAAATTACAAATATATAAGAGACACACAATTCTTCAAAAAATTAATTACTTTTTAGTAAACTAAAAACTCTAGAAAAAATAAGAAAATGTAGTAAAAATTACCTAAAACCAATCGTTAAAAAGTCGGATCTTAATAATTCTGTGTAAAATCTTGAAATATCCCATATTGGAGATAATATAAATTTCTTATTTTATACCACTATTAATTTTACTATAAACTTCTTTATGCTGTGTGTTAATAAGATAAATTTATTGTTTATAGTAAATCTGAAGGCATTATTTCTATACCAACAAAAGTTCCTAAAGATTGTTTAAAATTTTCTAAAAATTTTGCAAGATGTAATATTTTTTTCCTTTCACCTTTGATAATAATGTGTCTTCTATACGTATTATTTAGTTTGGCAATATAAGCTGGAACAGGACCCAAAAGTTTTAGTTCTAACTCACAACTATCATTTAAGTCATTTAAAAAAGTAAAAAGATTTTCGGAATCTTCATCAACTCTCTGCTCGTTTTTATTTCTTAAGACTATTTTTGCAACATCACAATATGGAGGATAAAGCATTTTTTTTCTTTGTTCTATCTCTATATTGTAAAAATTCACAAAATCATGATTTTTAGCGTATTTCATTGCATAATGCATTGGATTATTAGTCTGAACTATAACACTGCCTTTAACATTTCCCCTGCCACTGCGTCCTGCGACTTGGGTTATAAGCTGAAAAGTTCTTTCTACAGATTTAAATCCAGGAAGATATAAATATGTATCAGCATCTATAACACATACTAAAGTTACTCTCGGAAAGTCAAAACCTTTTGCTATCATTTGAGTGCCAAGCAATATATCGTATTTTTCATTTTTTATACCATTATAAACATCTGCGTAGACTTTTTTGGTAGAAGCCGTATCACTATCTAATCTAAATATTTTTGCATTCTTAAAAAGTCTTTTTAACTCATCTTCAACTTTTTGCGTTCCTGTTCCAAAAACAGCAGCCTCTCTGCCTTTGCAAACAAAACATGTTAGCGGAAAATGTTTTGTTTCTCCACAGTAGTGGCACTTCACTAAATCTGGATTTTTGTGAAAAACCATAGATATAGAACATTTAGGGCACTGGAAAACAGTACCACATTTTTTGCACATAATAACTGGAGAATACCCTCTGCGGTTCAAAAAAACTATTATTTGCTCTTTACGAGCTAAAGTTTTTGATATTGAGTCAACAGTTTCAGAAAGTAACAAACTTGTTTTAAAAAGTCTTTTTTTAAGCGAAATAATTTTTACTTCAGGCAAATCTTTTTTATCAATACGCTCATTTAGCTCTATTAGACCAATTTTCTTTTCTTGTGCATCTGTATAAGTTTCAAGACTTGGTGTGGCTGATCCAAAAATAACAACAGCGTTATGATATTTCCCCCTCCATTTTGCAATTTCTCTTGCATCATAAGAAGGCTTTTGCTCTTGTTTGTATTTATGTTCATGTTCTTCATCAATAACGATAACGCCCAATTTTTTGAACGGAACAAAAATTGCAGATCTTGCTCCAAGCACTATTTTTATCTCTCCTATTTTTGCCTTATGAAATAATTTATATTTTTCAACGTTCGTAATACCACTATGCCAAACACCTATTTTAGAACCAAACCTTCTTGTCATTATATCTACAAACTGGGGTGTAAGTGAAATTTCAGGAATGAGCATTATTGCATTTTTATCCTGATTTAAGGCATGCTCTATAACATTTATATACACTTCAGTTTTACCAGAAGCTGTAACACCATGTACAAGAAAAACGCTGTAAGAATTTTTGTCTAAACTCGCATTTATTGCTGAAACAGCATTTCTTTGCTGAGCATTTAAGATATGTCTTTCATATGAAAGCTCAAAAACATTTTTCGTGTTTCTAGAAATTCTTTTAGGAGCTTGCATGGAAATAGGTATTATAGAAGAGTAAGCTTCTCCCAAAGAACATATATAATTTTTTGATATGTAGTCTGCAAGTTCTACTGTTTCGTTGTCAATTAAAACTTCATCATCTATAACTTCCATAAGCTGCTTTAACTTTAAAGATGGATCTTCTTCAATATACAAACATGCAACAACATAACCTATTAAAATTCTTTTACCAAACGGAATTTTAACTCTTTTGCCAACAATATTTTCAGGATTTATACCTTCTGGGTACAAATAATGGAAAGTTTTGTTTAAAGGCACTGGAACAGCCACATCTAAAACTATCATATCTTCTCTGTATCCAAATAATGCATTACTATTTTCATGTCATCCCAAACAAATTTTTTCAAGTTCGGGTTCCTGAGTAAAGCCGCAGGGTGATATGTAGGCATAAGTTTTATACCTTTATATTCTTTTATAATACCTCTAATTTTACTTATAGGCTCTTCGCTATGCAAAAGACTTTTTGCTGAAGACGCTCCCAAAGTTACAATAATTTTAGGTTTGATAATTTCTATTTGCTTATCTAAATAATACTTACAAGTTTCCATCTCAAGCAAAGAAGGAGGTCTGTCATTGGATCTCTTCTCAGGGTTTGTAGTGTCTATCATAGGATGGCATTTAACAACATTTGTTATGTAAACATTTTCTCTTATATAACCCATCACTTCAATAATTCTTGTCAAAAGCTGTCCTGCCTTACCAACGAAAGGCTCGCCTTTATGATCTTCGTCAAAGCCTGGACCTTCACCAACAAACATTAAGTCTGCTATCGGGGAACCTACACCGATAACAGCATTTAATCTATTACTCCCCAAAGAGCATTTCTTACAAGAATCTATTGTCTTTTTTAAAATTTTAATCTTTTCTTTAGAACTCAAGACACTTCCAGATTGTTTTTTTGAGGAAGGCATTTTTACAGACTCCTCTGTCGAAATTATCTCATCAGTAGGCATTTTAACAATTTCAGTTTCTCCCCAATTTAAATATTCTTCAAGTGTTCTTTTTGAAAGACTTAATATTTTTAAATATTCTAACTGTTTCATCTATAATTTTTTCCGCTATAAATTTCTTACTTCTGCTTTCTATTTTTGTAATGCTATCAGAACTCATCAAATGAACAGTAGTCTTATCGTAACCAAAAGAATCTCCACCATTAACAACAATTAAATCTAATTTTTTGCTTTTCAATTTAAGTTTGGCATTTGTAATAAAGTTTTGAGTTTCGAGAGCAAAACCAACAACAACTTGATCAGATTTATTTTCACCGCAATATTTTACAATATCTGGATTTTTTTTAAGTTCTAATAACATTGAATTGCCAGATTTTTTTATTTTATGTTTTCGAAATTTAGCAGGTCTATAATCGGCAACTGCAGCCACGCTTATAATAATGTCAGCTCTCTGTAAATTGAATTTAGACGCTTTAAACATTTCAAGCGCAGTCGTGACTTTTATAAGCTCTACTCTTTTAGAATATTTTTTAACTCCACCTGAAATAAAAATAACTTTGTATCCCTTTTTTACAGCATAGCCAGCTAAAGCTAATCCCATTTTCCCAGACGATTCGTTGCTTATATATCTGACAGGATCTATATACTCTTTAGTTGGACCCGATAGAATTAAAAACGTAAGTTTTTTAGACATTATAAGAACAGACCTTCAACTACAGAAAGTATTGATGCTAAAGAAGCAAGTCTACCATCGCCATAATCACCACACGCAAGTTTACCTCTTTCAGGTACAACAAACTCATAACCATAACTTTTCAAAGTTTCAATGTTGCTTTGTGTGGCTTTATGGTTTAACATACTGGAATTCATAGCAGGACATATTAAAATTTTTGCTTTAGAAGTAAGTACTGTACACGTAAGCAAATCATCAACTATCCCACAAGCAAATTTTGCAATAATATCAGCGGTAGCTGGAGCAACAACTATAACGTCGGCTTTTTTTGCCAAAGATATATGATTTATTTCCAAATTACCAAGAATATCAAACATTCCAGAGTAAACTTTATTCTTTGAAAGCGTCTGTAACGTAAGCGAAGTTATAAACTTCGCCCCATTACTTGTTAAAATAGACTCTACGTTTGCACCAAGTTTAACAAGTCCTCTTATAATATCACAGCTTTTATACGCTGCAATACTTCCACAGACACCTATAACAACATTTTTATTTTTCAAGGACATTTTTTTATCTTAAAAAATCTTAACAATATTCTTGCTTACTTGTAATAATTTTTAACTTTTTCATTTTTTGTTGAAGCTTTTTCATTTTTTCAATAGTAGCCACATCTGTAACAACATCGCTCAAGGCTTTGTTTATAATACCAGCTTGATCCAATCTTCTAAATTCTTCATTTTGTATATTCAAATGAATCCATTCTATAGCATGTTTTACTATATCATATCTACTCAGTTTAGACGAAGATATCGCCGCTATTAATTGATTTTCCGTTAATACCACATTTCCTCCGAGAATACAACTTGTTTAAGCAAAATATATCCTACCTTTTTCTATTTTATATTCTAACGATTTTATTATGGTTTTTACTGCATGTACAGCTTCATCTAATTTTTTGTTTATAACCAAATAATCATACTTTGGAAGATATTTAAGTTCTCTTTTAGCATTAAGCATACGCATAAATATTGTTTTTTTACAATCTTTTTTTCTTACCGTTAATCTTTTTTTTAAAGTCTTGAAATCCGGAGTCATTATAAAAATCATATAGGAACTGTTTGGATACTGTTTTTTGATGCTTACGCCACCTTGAACATCTATTTCTAAAATTATATTTTTGCCAACACTCAAAGCCTTATTAAGAAGTTCTTTTGAAGTACCATAATAATTACCATGTACTTTAGCCCACTCAGCAAACTTATTTTCTTTAATCATTTGCTTAAACTCATCTTCACTTATAAAATAATAACTTTTGCCATTTTCTTCACCCTTTCTCAGGTACCTTGTGGTATAAGATACTGAATAACTTATATCTTTTTTACATTCTGCTAAAACAGCTTCGCATATGCTACTTTTGCCAGCCCCGGAAGGTGCAGAAATAATTATTATATTACCTGTTTTTTTGATATGACTGCTTATTTTTTTACTCACAAAAGCTCCAAAATAAGTAAAAACTTTTACATAGAACGATCATAAAATATCGGGGAGACGGGACTCGAACCCACAGCCTCCTGCTCCCAAAGCAGGCGCGATAGCCAATTACGCTACTCCCCGTTCAGTGTGTATATAAGCTCTTTAGCCTTTTGCAAAGCTATTGCTCTATGGCTAATAAAATTTTTTGTATCTCTACTTAACTCTGCAAAAGTCTTACCATACTCAGGGACATAAAACACCGAGTCATAACCAAATCCATTGCTCCCCACAGATCGCAAAGCTATTATACCAAAAATTTCACCTTCCGTCAAGTTAATTTTTCCATCCGGGCTTAAAATTGCTATTACGGTCCTAAATTTTGCAGTCCTTTTTTCAAAAGGCACGCCGTCTAAAACCTTGAGCAACTTATTGCTATTGTTCTCATAAAAACATTTCTCTACAGTATATCTAGCAGAATAAACACCAGG
>JAISWG010000028.1 GCA_031271205.1 Endomicrobium sp. | reverse complement strand
GTTGATAAGGTTATGTAGTTGATAAGGATTTAAAGATAATTTAGAGACAATAAAGGTAAAAAAGAGTTGAAAAATCAATATGAAATCCATTTATACTATTCAAATCTCGTTGGGAGCGTATAACACAGGATAAGAGTTCAATTCTGACAAAAAGCAAATCAAATTCTTATAGAAAAAGAAAAATGTTTTGCCTTTCATTAAAAAGTTCTAACTGATTATTTTCAAAAAATCGGATTTTTTGCCAGAGTTGGAACTTTTGAGTATGTGTTTTGCTTTATTCATTAACTCCATTACCTTGCCGTAAATCAATTTCAACTGAAACATCATTATTAATTTCTGTTTTTGTAATAATATCTTCTTTTGCTCTACTCGTCCTAATAAAATCAATAGCTTCAATAAAGTGGATTTTTTCCGCAATTATTATCACTGACAAAGAAAAAATTAAGTTCGTAGTCGCCCTTGAAGCCCTTGAAATTATGTAACTTGATTTTTGAGATATACATACAATTTCTATCCTTTTATACTTTTAGGCTTTCTAAAATTTATTATATTTTGGTGCATATGATTTATTTTGTATGCGTATGGATAGCCAAAAAGGGTAAAGAGGTTTATTGTCTTGCAATAACACAGTTGTTCCAACAAAATTAAAATCACATTTTAACATACAATCAACAATATCTTTCTGCACGCAAACTTCTTCTTTATTAACAGTAAAATCACTTATTATAATGCTTGCGTATTTTCCTTGATTTAAGACAGAAAAGCATTTCTTCATTATATCTTGGAAAGAAGAAAGAAATTCAGAATATGATTTTTTATTACCTAAATCATTTTCGTTATCTGAATAATATTCTATCCCTATTCTACTTCCTGTCTAAAACTTTTGCCGTTATCTGTCCTTAATCCACTACCTTTGTTTTTTAATATATTGTAATAAGGCGGATATGTAATAACATAATCAACTTTTTCTAATCTATCTAAAATATTGTTTGCATTACCAATCTTATAAAAATAATTCTTATTTTCTACAAAATGTTTTTTGCTTAAAACGACTTTTTGCCAATTGTTTATATTTTTAATTTAGATCTATACCGATACCTATCCTTTGCAAATTATTTGCGGCAATCAATGTTAGTCCCGCTACCACAAAAAGGGTCTAAAACTGCCATATTTTTTTGTAAAAGACTGATTAACTTCAAATAAATGTCTTTTATTAGAAAAGGCGCAAGGTGCTTGAATGCGTCCTCATCATCAACACACTTTTCAGACAGCCAAAAACTTTTTGTTAGCTTAAGCCACTCTTTACCTGTCAAATCATTCAATATATTTCTTTTATCTATCTTACAATCCATATTAAAAACCTTTTGCAAATATAGAAATCGCTTTTACATCAATCTTACGAAGATACGTTATATTGAACTATGTCGCTGTAAAAAAGATATTTCCAATTATAGTGCTTGAAGGTGGCAATAAACAGAGGGTCTTTGATATTTAGAAATTCTTCTTTTCTGTGTTGTCTGGCACAACCATAAGTTTTGGTATTGCTATGTCTGCATTTGAAGCTCTCTGAATACCTGATATGAATTTAGTTGCGTTTTCAACCTCAATGATATACTTAATGTTATTCTTATCTATCCATAACATATCTATCATAGAAATTCTGTCATATTTATCTTTATCAAGTTTTAAGAAACTTATATCAGCAAAATCTTGCAATTCCGATAATGATTTATTGCCATATTTTTCAATATCTTATTTATTGATTTTATGTCTGGAGTCAAACCGTTTGGATAACGCTGAAAAATATCACCTAAAACATCGTCAAAACTTACTGCTATTTTTCTACGTAGTAATGCGATTATACTGTCTTCCACCCTGTCTGTTAATAAATCTGTCATGGTATTTAATATAATCGTTCGGATTAACAAACCACCAATAATTACCTGCTTTATTATCGGTATTTCCGCCGACTCTGAATATCTTGTCTATTTGCTTGTTCAGTATAGTCTCTATATTTGTGTCAAAATCTTCCAAATCAAACCCTCCGCTTGAAATTTCAGCCAAAATACCGTTAAACAAAAATTAATACGAAGTAGGTTCACTTCTCAACGCAATGATTTCTATTGTTTTTGTGATTACAAAATGCTCAAACTCGTCTTTATCTGTATTGAGATTTGCTGTTGTTGATTTTACACAACAAATATAAAATCTGTTGCCGATGTGCCCGTAAGGATTAGCAACATTGCTTCGCCTATTCTTCTATTCTGTTGATATATAACTTTTTCAATTTTGAAACCAGCAAGAGTTAATGATTTCAAAAATGCATTCCAAATTTTAAGCTCTTTATTGTAGAAAGTAAAAACTATTTTACAGTTTTGTTTCAATAGTTTATAAAGATTTTTAAGGGTAGTTGTAAAACGATTTTTATAAACTTCAATATCAAATATCCCTTTTTTAATCGTTATCTCGGCATGCAAGTTGAGTTGATACTTGTTGTCATATTTTATTAACCAATTAAGCCAAATTAAAGACAAGTCAAAGTATTGAACTAATCCGCCGTAAGGCGGGTCAGTCAAAATAAAATCAATACTATTTTCCGGTATATAATCAAGGATTGTATTTATATCAACTACTCATATTTTATATCAAACCCAGAAAGTTTGTTTTTACTTTTATTACTCGTACTGACATTTATTATTTTGGCTTTTTTCCAAGATAAACTGGAATTGAAGACAACTAACTTTCAACTGATTGTTTTCCTAAACAACTGCTTTGAAAAACCATTAAAGGGTTCATTTCCATTTGCATCGCAGAACAAAGATATGCGGAACGTCCCCAACTTGTAGAAAACGGTCTGTTAGACTCTTCTCTTCTTGGAACTGACATTTTTGAGCATAAATGCAATGTCTGTATAAATCCAAAAAGTAATTGTTTCTTTAAATTATCATCAGAATAACTTAAGATTTCATTAAATATTTTTGACAATATATAT
>JAISWG010000003.1 GCA_031271205.1 Endomicrobium sp. | reverse complement strand
AGTGGCTCAAAGAGTGCAAAAGAGTTCTAAAAGATAATGGAACTATTTGGGTGAGCGGAACATATCATTCTATCTATCAGTGTGGAGTAGCACTTGAAATAAATGGATACCATTTCTTAAACGATATAACTTGGTTCAAGCCAAATGCTGCCCCAAATTTAAGCTGTCGTTTTTTTACAGCAAGCCATGAAACTTTGATATGGGCGCGTAAAGATAAAAAAGGCAAGCATACTTTTAACTATAATTTAATGAAAAATGGAAAATGGAAGGAAGATTCTTTAAAAAAAGACGGAACGCAGATGCGCAGTGTGTGGTCAATTGGAACCCCAAAACTTTCTGAAAAACTATTTGGCAAACATCCGACACAAAAGCCTTTAGATTTGTTGAAGAGAATTGTTTTGGCGAGCACAAATGAAGGATATATTGCGCTTGATCCTTTCACAGGCAGTTCAACAACTGGAATAGCTGCTGTTATAAACGGTAGAAAATTTATCGGGATTGATATGGAAGAAAAATATTTAGATTTATCTGTAAAAAGATATAAAGGTTTAGTTTCAGAAAATAATGAAGATAATCACAAGAGCTAGCACAATAATCAATTTGCGTAAATACGTCGGGCAGAATTTAAGAGATTTAGCTCTAGAGTACAAGGTTATGACTTTTGAAACAGGCAAACAAAATAAAGGATGGAAAGGTTTAGTGCTTGAAAAATTGGCAGGATTGGATACTAACATCTCAAAGGCTCCAAACGGATTGAATTTTGAGCTGAAGTCAGTAAGTTTTTGCGAACGCAAAGGCGAATTTGTGCCAAAAGAGACAATGGCAATAACTATGATAAACCCTAAAGAACTTTTAGAGATGGAGTTTTATGATAGCCACTGTTGGTCAAAATTAAAGTCAATAGTTTTTTGCGCAGTCAAGTGGAATGGCAAAAACGCTGAAGATGCGGAATTGTTGAAAGTAACAAGTTTTGACTTTACAAATGATGGTAATTTAATTGTCGAGATAAAAAAAGATTATGATTTTATAAGAAATAAGCTTAAAAATAGTGGGTTTGCTTCTTTAACAGGCAAAGATGGAAAATGGATACAAGCAAGAACAAAAGGCATTGGGCACGGCTCAATTACAAGAGCTTTTTATGCAAGAAAATCTTTAGTAAAGAGAATATTTGATAATTCAAAATGAAACCTGATTTGAGTACAGAATTTGCTGGGATTAAGTTTAAGAACCCTGTGTTTACAGCATCGGGAACTTTTGGCTATGGCTATGAGCTTGCCGATTTAATACCTTTAGAAAAGCTGGGTGCGATTGTAACAAAAACGATTACTTTAGAACCGCGTTCTGGAAATGTGCAGCCAAGAATTGCCGAAGTTACTTCAGGAATGTTGAACACAATAGGTCTGCAAAATATTGGAGTTAAGGCTTTTGTTGAGGAACCTCTTAATAATTTGCGAAAAATAGGTTTATCTGTTATAGTAAGCGTTGCCGGAGGTTCAATAAGTGAGTATGTTGAAACTGTAAAAATATTGAATTTGTATTCAGGCCTGTCTGCAATAGAATTGAATTTATCTTGTCCTAATTTAAAAAAGAAAATAATATGTTATGATTTACCTTTAATGCAAGATGTTGTCAAAAGTGTAAAAAAAGTTTCAAATGTTCCAGTTATTGCGAAACTTTCACCATTGGTTACGGATATTTCTGAACTTGCTGTGATGGCTCAAAATGCAGGAGCAGATGGTATAACTTTGGCAAACACTTATCCTGCTATGGCTATAGACTTAAAAACTTTTAAGCCAAAACTTTCTACTGTTAAGGGTGGTATGTCGGGAGCTTGTATTAAACCTATGTCGGTACGATGCGTTTACGACGCATATCAAAATGTAAAGATACCCATTTTAGGCTGTGGTGGAATAATGACAGGTGAAGATGCTGTTGAATTTATGCTTGCAGGTGCAACAGCTGTAAGCGTTGGTAGTGCAAGCTTGGCGTCTCCTGAAAATTTAATCAAGATTATTGATGAAATTGAAGAAATATTAAAAGAAAAAAATATAAGATCCGTAAAAGAAATAATAGGAGCTGTTAATGCTGTAGAAAGTTTTTGTTAGAAGAGAGAGACTGTGATGAAAAAAATGATATTAGCTTTGGACATTTGTGACTTTCAAAAAGCTGAGAACTTTGTAAAAGAAACAAGTCCATATATAGATATTTATAAAGTTGGTCCTGTTTTGTTTTTGCATGCGGGAAGAGAAGTAATAAAAATGATAAAAGATTTTGGTAAAGAAGTTTTTTTGGATTTAAAATTCCATGATATTCCAGCTACAGTTAAGCGTTCCGTAGAGTCGGCAAAAGAGCTGGGTGTTTTTAGTTTAACAGTTCATTCAGTTGGAGGAGCAGAAATGCTTAAAGCTGCTTCTTCTGTTGAGAATAGACCTAAAATATGGGCTGTAACTGTTTTAACAAGCCAGATTGCCATGCCTGAAGAAGTTGTAAAAAGAGCAAAACTTGCAAAGATATGCGGTATAGATGGTATAATATCTTCGCCACTTGAAATATCTTTAATCAAAAAATCGTGTGGGAAAAAATTTAATGTAGTAACTCCAGGTATAAGATTAACAAAAATAAACGACGATCAAAAAAGAGTTGCTACTCCCGAAATAGCAATAAAAGAAGGAGCTGATTTTATAGTTATAGGGAGACCTATACTAGAAGCGAAAAATCCTATTGAGGTTGCTAAGAATATTTATGAGAGGATATTGATACAATGATGTTGACATCAAGAGAATCAGAAAAGTTGTTTATTGACGGTTTAAAAACTGGGCTTTTGCTAGAAATTGGCGGAATGGGTCCTATTTGTTTGTTAGTTTTTCGTTTGTCGCTTTCTTTACCTTTAACCAAACTAATTATAGGTATTATAGGAATAACCCTTGCTGATATTATTTATATAAGTCTGGCTGTTTTTTCAATATCTGTTGTTATAAAAAAATTAAAGTCTTATCAGAGAGTTTTTGATGTTGTAGTTGGAACAGTTTTGATTATAGTTGGTGTTTTATTTATAACGGCAGGGCATGTTGTGGATTCACCTTCATTCCAGGGTCGTGATTTATTTTTGTGGTTATTTGGGTTGAATATTGCAAATCCTATAACAATTTTGTTTATTACTGGGATTTTTTCTCTCGAGATAAGCAAACGAAATATGGATTTAAAAAAATCCGGTGTTTTTGCTTTTGGATTTTTGCTTGCTACTCCGATATTTATGATTTTTGTTTGTTTGGTTGGCAGTATTATTGGAAGGTTTTTGCCGAGCACTTTTGTACATATAATAAATGTGGTCATGGGTTGCGTATTGGTAATTTTGGGTATAAGAAGCATCATAAAAAATAGAGAGATGAATAAGATGCATAATACTATAGAAGATGATATAAGAGAGCTATTCAAAGTAAATAGTGCTCTTTTAAATGGACATTTTAAATTATCTAGTGGTTTACATTCGGATACATATTTTCAGTCGGCTTTAATTTTACAACACCCCAAAGAGGCTGAAAGACTTGGAGAAGAACTTGCAAAAAAAATAAAAGAAAACAATATAAAGGTTGATGTGGTTGTTTCTCCATCAATAGGCGGTATTGTTATTGGACAGGAAATGGGTAGAGCTTTAAGCGTAAGAGCAATATTTACCGAAAGGGTTGATGGTAAAGTTCTCCTGAGAAGAGGTTTTTCGTTAAGTGATAACGAAAAAGTTTTAGTGGTTGAAGATGTTATAACCACTGGGCTTTCAACTAGAGAGGTTATAGAAGTGCTAAAAGTAATTGGGGTGCAGGTTGTTGCAATTGCATCTCTTGTTGACAGAAGTGCAGGAAAAGTTGATTTCGGCGTACCACGGTTTTCTCTTTTAAGTTTGGAAATAAAAAATTATAAAGAAGAAAATTGTCTCATGTGTAAAGAAGGTACTATTGCAATTAAGCCCGGGAGCAGGAAATAAAGCATGTTTTTTCAGATTGCACTTTATTTATTTAAAGTGCGTGGAGAGAAGAGTATTAACTATGAATATATTATGGACATTTGCTCCGATTTTGCTTTTTGTGTTTATTTTTGTTGGCAGTGGGGTGTATTTTTCCTTGATGGGGTATGAAAAAGCATTTACTATTCTTCCTCCTGTAATTGCAATAGTGCCTTCAATAATTTTGGCATGGATTAAAAATCGCAAATCTTCGGAAGAAAAAACTGCGGAGTTTCTGGCTGGAATAGGTGAAAAAGATATAGTTTATATGTGTGTGATATTTCTTTTAGCAGGTGCATTCGGAGAAGTTACTAAAAATATAGGCTCAATTGAATCTTTGGTAAATTGTACAATATCATTTGTTCCTGCAAAGTTTTTACTAATAGGTATATTTCTAATATCTGCTTTTTTATCAACCGCAATAGGTTCTGCTCTAGGTACGGTAGCTGCTGTAGGACCGGTTGCAGCTGATTTTTGCTTACATGCTAGCGGTATTTCTATTTCTGTTGCTATGGGAGCTGTGGTAGGGGGAGCTTTTTTTGGAGATAATTTATCGTTGGTTTCGGACACTACAATTGTGTCAATATCCTCTCAAGGTGCAAATGTCAAAAAGAAATTCAATATAAATCTTCGTATAGCTGCTATTGCTATTTTAATAGCCATTTTTGCCATGTGTTTATCTGCAACGATAATGGTAGATAAAACAATACATGGTCACGATTTTTCATTAATATTGATTTTTCCCTACGTTGTTTTGCTGGTTTTGGCTTTCAATAGAGTAAATATTTTGGTTTGTTTAACTCTTAGTATATTATTTTCAGGAATTGTAGGGTATTGTTATCACGTTGATTATGGTATAATGAGGTTTTGTAATGATATCAATATCGGATTTTTGAAAGTGTACGGAGTTCTTTTACTTGGCTTAATGGTAGGTGGCTTGTCTGGTCTTATAGGTGGCGATGCTGTAAAAGAAGTAGCGCGTATCATATCTGAGCGTTTAAGAAACAAAACAGAATCCAAAATGCCTCAGTTTATTATAGGTGGGTTGGCATCTATGTTTACGTTTCTTCTGTCAAACAATGTAATAGCTATAATTTGTTGTGGTAAAATAGCTAAAGGTATAGCTAAACACAATGGAATTTCTCCGCATTATTCTGCAACAATACTTGAGGTGTTTGCTTGCGGGGTAAAAGGATTACTTCCACATGGCACACAAGTTTTGCTTGCGGCATCTCTTGCGGGTATATCACCTCTTAGCATTTTGCCACGTGTATATTATTGCCATGCTTTGATAATTGTTAGTATATTGTTTATTTTATTTGTTGATAAAAAAAGTCAAATTGTAAACTAATAAAAAGGAAAATACAAATGTCTACAACATATAAGAGTGCTGGAGTAAATATTGATGCTGGTAATGAACTTGTAAAAAGGTTGAAAAAAAAGCTGCCTAAAATTGGAGGTTTTGGTGCACTTTTTCCGATAAACGGAACGAAATACAATCTTGTAAGTTCAACTGATGGCGTGGGAACAAAATTAAAAATTGCTTTTCTTCTTAATAAACATGATACAGTAGGGGTAGATTTAGTAGCTATGAATGCAAATGATTTGATATGTGTTGGTGCCAAGCCTCTTTTCTTTTTAGATTATTTTGCTTGTGGAAAGTTAAGTGTGGATCAAGCTGAACAGGTTATAAAGGGCATAGTCAAAGGTTGTGTGTTATCGGGTCTTTCTCTTATTGGCGGAGAAACCGCAGAAATGCCTGGCCTCTACAAAAATGATGAGTATGATTTGGCTGGTTTTTCGGTAGGAATAATTGAGAAAGGTAAACAAATAAATGGCAAGAAGATAAAATCTGGTGATGTTGTAATAGGGCTTCCCTCAAACGGTCTACACTCAAACGGGTATTCTCTTATAAGAAAAGTTTTTTCTGATGCAGAACTTAGAAGATACTCAAAACAGCTTCTTGCTCCAACTAAAATTTATGTTAAAGAGGTTTTAGCAGCTCTTTCAAAGTTTAACTCAAATAAACAAAATATAGTCGGCATAGCCCATATTACAGGTGGAAGTTTTTACGATAAAATAGAAAGAATTCTTCCAGAAAACACTAGAGCAGTAATTAAAAAAAAATCTTGGAAAGTTCCTAAAATTTTTAAACTTGTTCAAAAAAAAGGAAAAGTTCCGTCAGATGATATTTATAGAACTCTTAATATGGGAATAGGGATGGTTTTAATTGTTCGCTCTAATGCGGTTTTGCGGGTTAAAAAGTTTTTCAAGAGTGCCAAAACTATAGGTTATATTAAAAAAGGAAATAGAGGTGTTGAAATTATATGATTAGACTTGCAATTTTAGCTTCTGGTGGTGGTTCTAATATGCAGGCTATAGTAGATGCATATAAGTTTGGTGTATTAAAAGGTTTGGCTGAAGTTGTTTTGGTTATTTCAAACAACGCAAATGCTTTTGTTTTGGAAAGAGCAAGAAAAGAAAATATAAAATCTGTTTGTATAGAAAGAAAAAGTTTTAAAGATGACGAATTTTTTAACAAGGCTATTTTTACGAAACTCCAAGTTGCAAGTGTCGACTTAGTTTGTCTTGCTGGTTATATGAGAATGATAGATAAAGAAATATTGAAAGTTTACAATAGAAGAATTTTAAACATTCACCCTGCTCTTCTTCCAAAATTTGGTGGCAAAGGTATGTATGGGCACTTTGTTCATGAGGCTGTTGTAAAAGCAGGGGTAAAAAAATCTGGGGCGACTGTGCATTTTGTAAATGAAGAATATGATTCTGGCAAAATAATTTTACAGAAAGAAGTGGAAATCTCTAAGAGCGATACCCCTGGAGACATAGCAAAAAAAGTTTTAGAAGCAGAACATAAAATATACCCACAGGCAATTAAAAAAGTTATAGAAGAAAAATTTGAGGTTAAAAATGATTTCTCGTTATACTAAGCCCGAAATGGCTGTAGTTTGGTCAGATGAAAATAGATTTAAAAAAATGCTTGAAGTTGAAATTTTTGCAGTGGAGGCTATGTCAAAACTAGGTGTAGTTCCCAAAGAAGTTGTGGAAACTATAAAGAAAAAAGCAAAAATAAATGTTAAAAGAATAGTTGAAATAGAACTTACAGTTAAGCATGACGTTATAGCTTTTCTTACCGGTGTTGTTGAGACTATTGGTCCCGAAGGACGTTTTTTACATTTGGGTATGACATCTTCCGATGTTTTAGACACAGCTACCGGCGCACAACTTAGACAAGCTACAAAACTTCTTATAAAAGAGACTAAGAAATTATCTGTTATAATGGCAAAGCTGGCAATGAAATATAAGATGACTCCTATAATGGGAAGAACTCACGGCGTACATGCAGAGCCGATGACTTTTGGATTAAAAGTAGCTTCTTGGTATAGCGAAATTATGAGATCTTTAAACAGATTGAATTTTGCTCTTGAAACCGTAAGCTATGGTAAAATTTCAGGTGCAGTTGGTTCTATGGCTCATTTAGATCCTAGTATTGAAAAATATGTATGCAAAAAAATGGATTTGAAACCAGAACCTGTTTCTACGCAAATCGTTCCACGTGATAGGCATTCAATTTATTTTTCTGTTTTGGCACATGTTGGCGCGTGTCTTGAAAGGATTGCCGTAGAAATAAGACATTTACAAAGGACGGAGGTAGCGGAAACTGAAGAGTCCTTTATGAAAGGGCAAAAAGGATCGTCTGCTATGCCGCACAAAAGAAATCCCATAGTTTCAGAAAATATTTGTGGACTTGCTCGTTTTTTAAGGGGACATGCTGTTACCGCTATGGAAAACATAGCGCTGTGGCATGAGCGTGACATAAGTCATTCTTCCACGGAAAGGATCATGTTTCCAGATGCCTCAATAGTTCTACACTACATGCTTATCAGAATGCAAGGCTTATTGTCAGGTCTTAATGTTTATCCTAAAAACATGCAGACAAATATAGACAAAACAAAAGATATTATTTTTTCTGGGACTACACTTCTCTCTTTGGTAAATAAGGGTGTATCTAGAGAAGATGCCTATGCAATGACGCAGGCTGCAGCATTTGATGCAGTGGATAACAAAATATCTTTTGAAGAAGCATGTCTCAGAAGCAGAGATATAAAAAAATATATGAATCCTAGTGAGATTAAAAAAGATTGCGATGTAAAATTTCAATTTAAAAATGTGGGATATATTTTTAAGCGGGTATTTAAAAAATAAAACGACATACAATGCTTACAAATATTTATAAAAGACTACAACTTGTGCTTTACGATTTTTTTCACTTTGCATCAAGGTGCTTAGGTTTAGTAAAAAGTACGAGATGTTTTGAATATAAATTTTAAAAAGTTATTTTTAATTTAACAAGAAAAATTTTTCATATATTTAACAAAAATTCTCACGTTAAGACTTACGCGGGATTTTTTGTGTTTAAAAGTACTAAACTTTACTACCGATGTAGAATCTTGTGAGGAAGTTTTTGGTAGCAATTGCTGAATATATTTCTGATAAATTTTGAACTTGTGAGAAGGTAGAAAAATTTTAGAGGCAGTGGCAAAATAAGCGAGTATAGAAACTGACAAAATTCATATTCAGTGTAATGAATTTTAATTTTATAACAGGTTTTATGAGTGTCAGAAAAATCTATTAGCAGGAAGTTTCTTTCGGAAGAATTTTATAGATTTTTAATGCTGACGTTTTGACAGAAAAACACACCTTCAGTAAAAATATAATTTTTAAGAAGTTCTGCGAAAAAGAGTTTAACCAGATCACAACAAGAACATTTTTTTATGATATTTTGCGGAGAGATAGCAACAACTCTCTTAAATCTATCAAATATTAAACTTTGACAAATTGTAAAGTATTTTAAACTTTCTAATAATATTAACTGTTTAATAAAGACCATAGTTATTAAGTCAGTTTGCAAAGTTAAAAATTGATTTTTAGGTGTCGTAAGTTATACAATTAAATGGAGGGATGGTTCGATAGGAGATATAAATTGTTAAAAAGAGTGTTGTGGCTGTTTGCCGTAGTTTTAAGTTGCGCTTCTTTTCTTTATGCCAGTAAAATATATGTGATTGATACGCCAACTACGTGTATATTAAGTTGCGGTTCGTATAGTGTTGACTTCAAGTATTTCTCATATGGCAATGTAATTTCAGAAATTAATTTTGGTGTTTTCAAGTCTTTGGATTTAGGAGTGTCTTGGGAATTAGATAAGTTTATAGGAGATAAAAAAATAAAAGTAGTTGTTCCTGTTTTCCATGTAAAACTTAGACTTTATGGGGGAAGTATGGCCTTGCCAGAATTTGTCTTAGGTTATGATGGGCGTGTAATTTTTATCAATACCAATGATGGATATTATGGCGGTGAATATGCACAAAGATGCAAAGGATTGTACTTTGTTATAGGTAAGGAATTTTTCATTGAAGGGTTGATGTTTAACTTAGGTATTAACATGAGTGATTTTTCTAAACCAAAAATCTATTGGTTTTCAAACGCAACAATGCCTTTGTATAAAGAATTTGTATTTTTTGTACTTGAGTATGACAATATAAACTTTTTTTCTGGTGCAAGGTTTAACTGTGGTTTAAGGTTTTCTGTGACGGAATATTTAGATATAGATTGGGTTGTAAGAGATTGTTGTGGTAGAAAAGATGTAGAAAGAGCTTCAAATGAAAGGATGCTGAGGATAAGTTATTTAGGTAAATTTTAGCTATTAATATTTGTGTAGTTTAAAGAAAGAGGATAAATGAATATAACCTTTGATTTTGAGCAGCCTATAGTGGAAATTGACAAAAGAGTTGAAGAATTAAAAAAATCCGCTCAGGAACAGAACATAGATTTGTCGGAACAGATTAAAGATCTTGAGAAAACAAGAGACGAGTTGAAACAAAAAATTTATAGTTCATTATCGTCATGGCAGCGCATACAGATTGCTAGACATCCACAAAGACCTTATT
>JAISWG010000029.1 GCA_031271205.1 Endomicrobium sp. | reverse complement strand
GTCCTAAATTTTGCAGTCCTTTTTTCAAAAGGCACGCCGTCTAAAACCTTGAGCAACTTATTGCTATTGTTCTCATAAAAACATTTCTCTACAGTATATCTAGCAGAATAAACACCAGGTGCTCCGTCTAAATAATCAACTTCCAACCCAGAGTCATCAGCTAAAGCCCATTTGCCAAAAAATTTGCTAGCCTCACTGGCTTTTTTTATAGCATTTTCCTCAAGAGTTTTGCCATCTTCTTCTGTACTTGGATATTGTGGAAAAGAAATCATGGGAGTAATTTTAATACTCAAATCTTTTAGAATTTCTTTCATTTCTTCAATTTTATACTTATTGCCTGTAGCAAGTATTATTTCTCGTATCACATTATAATACCTCATGCTTTTATAAACAGAACGCATTGTAACAAAATACACATCATTTTAATGTAAAATATACAATCTACTCCACTTATTTGTCATCAAAATACAACAATACAATAATACAATTTCATAATCTAAAAATTATAGAGATTATATATAAAAATTATTCTAAAAATTTTAAACTTTTGTTTATTTTTTCAATTTTAACATTAGCGTTGTTAAGTCTTGTTTGAATCTTTTCTATTTCTACTTTCGGTGCCTTTTTGACAAAATTCTCATTGTTTAGTTTAACAACAGTTCTTTCAATTTCCTGCTCAGCAATCACAATTTCTTTTAAAAGTCTTGATTTCTCTTTTTCTATATCAACAAGCCCTTTTAAATGAAGAAATATTTCAAACCCATCAGCAACAACTAGGATTGAGTTTTTTGGTCTTTCAATATTTTTACCAAACTGTATGGATGCTATTTTGGCAAGTTGTTTTATATAACGTTCGTTTTCTTTCACAGTTTTTTCTTTGTTCTCATCTAACTCGTCTAAAATATTAAACAACGCCCCTATTTGAACAGCAGACGAGATGTTCATTTCGTTTTTTAGTGTTCTTATTTTCACAATTATATCTTGCACTGTTTTCATTTTCTCTAAAGACTCCAAAAATTGTGAAGCTTTTGTCTTTGGAAATACACTTTCAACTATTATTTTTTCATCTTTATTTAATATTTGCCAAATTTCCGAAGTTATAAACGGCATTACTGGTGACAATAATTGCAAAGTTCCTTTTAATACATAAACAAGTATTGTAAGTGCCTGTCTTTTTACATTAATATCGGAAGACGCTATACGTATTTTTGACACCTCTATATACCAATCGCAGTATTTTGTCCAGAAAAAATCATAAATTTCTCTTGCAGCCACATCAATATTATAAGAATCATAAACTGTTTTAACTTTTGCAATAGTACTTTCAAATTCAGTTATAATCCATTCGTCGGCAAGCTCAGCAGGTTTTATGTCTTCATCAACTTTGTCTATATTTTCCAAGTTCATCAATATAAATCTCGACGCGTTCCAAATTTTATTTGCAAAATTTCTTGCAACTAAAAAAGATTCTTCAGAAACCTGCATATCTCTTCCAGGAGCAGCAGACTGAGCCAAAGCAAATCTTAGAGCGTCTGTACCATATTTCTCAATAATATCGCAGGGGTCAACCACATTACCTAAAGATTTTGACATCTT
Organism: Endomicrobium sp.; assembly: GCA_031271205.1. Lineage (GTDB taxonomy): Bacteria > Elusimicrobiota > Endomicrobiia > Endomicrobiales > Endomicrobiaceae > Endomicrobiellum. Next base: position 11,542 of record JAISWG010000029.1, on the reverse strand, counting down.
TTTGCCGTATTTATCTCTAACTATACCATGTATAAATATGTCCTTGTATGGCACGTTTTTCATAAATTCAAGACCAAATTGCACCATTCTTGCAACCCATAGATAAATTATCTCGTGTCCTGTAACCAAAACAGATGTTGGATAAAAATATTTCAAATCTTGACTATTTTCATTTTCACCCCAACCAAACACACCTATAGGCCATAAAGCCGAAGAAAACCATGTGTCCAAAACATCTCCGTCCTGCATAAAGTTTTTACCTTTACAGTATTGGCATTCTTTAGGTTTGTCAAAAGAAGCTATAGGTTTACAATTTTTTCTACTATCCTTGTCATCAACACAATAATATATCGGAATTCTGTGTCCCCACCATATCTGGCGACTTATGCACCAATCTCTTAAGTTTTCAAGCCATAAAATGTAAGGTCTTTTCCATGACTGAGGATAGAAAACTGTTTTAGCATCATTTGCCGCATCTATAGCTTTCTTAGACATTTCTCTAACATTTAAGAACCACTGTTCCGACATCAAATACTCTACTTTAGTTGAACATCTGTAACATTTGCCCACAGAATGAACATAATCTTCTATTTTTGCCAAAAAACCCGCTTCTTCTAAATCTTTACCTACTTCTTTTCTTGCTTCCTCAACACTTAACTCCAGATACTTTGCAGGTACGTTTATCATTTTGCCATTAATACCTATTATTTCTATTATTTCTAGATTATTTCTTTTTGCTATTTCGTTATCAGTTATATCATGAGCAGGCGTAACTTTAATCACTCCAGTACCGAAAGTTTTATCTACAATATAATCTGAAACTATTTTTATTTCTCTGTTTACTAAAGGAAGTTTTAAAGTTTTCCCAACTAAATGCATATATCTTTTATCGTCAGGATTTACAGCAACTGCAGTATCACCAAGCATTGTTTCGGGACGAGTTGTTGCAACGATAATATAGCTGCCAGAATCTATTAAAGGATACTTTATATGCCATAGATTACTTTTTTCATTTTCATATTCCACCTCTATATCAGATAATGCTGTTAAACATCTAGGACACCAATTTACAAGTCTTTTACCTTTATATATAAAACCCTTTTCAAATAACTGTATGAACGCTTTTTTTACAGATTTAGAACAACTTTCGTCCATTGTAAAAGAAACTCTGCACCAATCTAAACCGCAACCTATCATTTTAAGCTGGTCTAATATTGCACTACCTGTTTCGTTCCGCCACTGCCACATTTTCTCTAAAAACTTCTCTCGTCCCAAATCATGTCTAGTTATCCCTTCTTTTTTAAGAAATTTTTCAACTACATTTTGTGTAGCTATTCCACCATGATCTATACCCGGTACCCATAAAGTATTATACCCTTGCATTTTTTTAAGTCTTATTATAATATCTTGCAAAATAACATTTAAAGCATGTCCCATATGTAAAGAGCCAGTTACGTTTGCAGGTGGTATTACTATTGTAAACGGTTTTTTGTTTTTATCTATTTTTGCTGAAAACGTTTTGTTTTCCACCCAATATCTATTCCATTTCTTTTCAACTTCTTTAGAATTATAAACTTTATCCATGTCCATTTAGTAGTAAGCTCCTTCAAAATCTAACATTGTCACCGTAAAAACGAATTATATCAAATTTTGTATAATCACTCTTGTGTAAATAAAATTCATAAAAATAGTTTTAATAACAGAACTTTAAGAGAAATAGAGCTGACACTAATTTTTACAAAAAATAATTGGAACGTTTACAACTGCTACAAAAAACTAACACACTCTTGAGTTTAAAATTCCAAATTTCAAGTTTTTAAAACAGACATATCCGCAACTATAAAGAAGCAAAAAATTTTGATAAAAAATACCGCTATCAACTTCAACAAAATAGACTGCTTATAAACAATACGTCTATTACATCTTAGAGTCACACAATATTTAATAATCTGTAAATGTGAAATTCAGTCCTAAAAACTGATTTAAGCAAAGCCATTTTATGGTTATTGGGTTAAAGAGTCACTGAAAATAAATAATAAAATAAAGAAACAGTTCAATAATAAATAAATATCATAATATCATCAGTTTTAAATCTTATGTAGGGTTTTGTCAACTATTTACTACTTATATACACTCTTAATAAAACGGTTATTTTTGAAGTAACGTCGAAACGCCATTTTATCAAATATAGAGAAAACTCAAGTAACGAACACATAGAAATATCGTTAAAACGTTTTAAATACAACAACTAAATTAGATAACTAATAGTTTTATAGTTTTTCATTGCAAGTTAAATGTATCAGACAAACTTTTAATTTTGATTCAAGGTTATTGTAAAAGAGAATGAACGTGAAAAAATTAAATTGTATATTTGTTTAGTGGTCTTATTTTGCTGCATAGTTTGTGCGTCACAAGCTTATGCGTTTTAAAATTAAAAAACTTTTATAAACTAGCTCATTTTGATCATAATAGAACAAGAGATATACTCGTTACATTAGATGCAATATTTTCAGTTAATTCCACATTCCAAAATATTATTCATGTATTTACGAAAGATTTAGCGAATTTAATCTTTGCAGATACAACTACAATTGTATTTGAAACAGAGCCAAAATATTAAAAAACTTTCTATAGACATGATTGATTTTTGGTAGTTTTGTTATCAGCAGTTTTTATTTTTGCATAAATGAATTTTTCTTTATTTGAAAGTTTTACTCTTGAGGATTAACAAATTTAGCTTTGCTGTTAAAAGAACAAGAGTGATAGCAATAAGCGTTATTTTGAAGCTGTCTCATATGCAAATTTGAATAATTTAAATTTTGACCGCGAAAAAACAGAATTACATCTTTAGCAAAAGCAAAATCAATTTTTTTAGAAATAACTTTCTCCACTCAATGAAAATCTCTCTTATAAACAAAAAGTATGTGTGGTCAAGCATCTTAGGAAAAACGCAAATTCGCTATAACATAATCCATTTTTATATACAGAATTTTATACCTTTAAAAATTTTTTGCAACTATGTCAAAAACACTATACTGTAAGTATGATTGACGAAACATATTCTACAGGCATATTTAGAGCAAAAAAGATAAAAAAAAGATCTTGCTGAAATGTTAAGCGTTTCAAAAAAAAACAGACAAGTAATGACACATTAGTAAAAAGCATTTGTCACACAAGGCAAGTTTGTGTGCGGACTTATGAAAAATTAGAAATTTCCTGACAAAACAAATACAAAGCTTTTATTTATATATATACTACAACTGTTTCTAAACCCACACACAAACAGCCACTATAAAAAACCCTTAGAAATATAAAATAGCAGTAAAATGGCAACATTATATACCGTAAGCAGCATTATTAAAAAAAACAGACTTACAAGTTTAGATTTTTAATACCACAAATTCCAAAAAATCACAATAATACTGATTAATTATATGTAGCACATATAGAAAACACATAAAAACAGTATCACTTAAGCCAACTTTATATTCTTTTACAATATAATACATCACAGTCTTTAAGAATCAGGCAAAAATACGGATATTCCTTATAGTAGATCCAACAAATATACGTTGTAGAATATCGTTCAATAAGTCAGGTAATTAACTTCAACTCTATAAACCAATAGTTGTAAAGATCTTTTCTTTTTTTTTTGTCAAAACAAAAATATACTTTTTCATTTTATCTAAAAATAATCCCATCTATTTAGTATAATTTTTTATTTACAACAAAAAAAACAGTTATATGCATAAAAAATTTAAATAACTATAATTTTTAAAAGAAAGTAAAAAATAATGAAATAAAACTAATAAGTCTAATTTGATTCTGCGCTGCTATTTGTATCTATTTCAGATTGTGTAGAAAAAGCAACGAGAATTTAGCGTAAAAGACAAAAAAAAGACAAGTCACGTTTTCAGCTAAAAAAAAGAGAATGTGTCTATTATATACAAATAAGCAGAAGAAATATCGCATATTTGTAATGATCAAATACACAATAATAAGAATTAAAAAGCTGTATAAAATACGTTTTTGTTAGCTTTTACCTATTTTGATTTAAAAACTCAATTATTACCCCGCAACTATTACTTTATAATTTTTAAAAACAATAATCCTTAACTTATCTCACATAAAGGAAACATAATTCTTTTTTCTCCTTTGAACTACTAATATTGTTTGATATGTTATTTTAATAGCAACTTCTAACAGTTGTTAACCAACTGTTAGAATAAAAAAATATTTTCGATTTTTTAGAAAGTTGATTGATATAAAAACTTCTCAGCAAGCATTATTTTGCAAGAGTGCAAGTAAAGTTCTCAATATAAGTATGTGAAACTTTACCAAATCGTACAAATAAAATATTCATCTTTTTTATTTAATGACTCATATGAATTACCATTTTTACCCAGTTTTGTATTTGTGCAAAAGATATTAGCAGTATTATTTTCATATAAGTCTCATTTTTATTTTATTATTCATTTGCTCTTACTCAAATCATTTTTTACTACAACCTATAATTCTAAAACAAAAAGTTTATTAGTTTTACGTTAAATTTTACAGATATGTCATTTTTATTCTTGTTATTGCTTAAAATTACACACAAGATTTTTAATTAGTTTTATTTTTTCAAGTCAAACTTTTTGTTTTTAAGTGTTATGCAAGTTTTCACCTGATTCTCTTTGCAACATCTAAAGATTTAATAAAAGCTTTTGTATGATTTCCTATCACTGTCAATATAAGTTTAAAACAATCGCACTTTGCATGTAAGCTTTTTAGAACTTTCATATTCGGCAAGATGTTTTAAGTCTTTCTAATCCATATGTTTATTTTGTAATTACAGATATTCATTTACGTATTTTTAGATCCTGTAAAATTATTTTTAAAGATTTCATTCATATCGCTTGGAAGTTCCGCATTGAACTCAACTGTTTTTAAAGTTCTTGGGTGAGTAAAAGTTATACGGTGTGCATGTAACATTTGTCTGTTATATTCTTTTCCATCAATACAAGTTTCGAAACCACCATATTGTTGATCCCCAATCACGGGGTGATTAATATATTTCATATGGCTTCTTATTTGATGTGTTCTACCCGTAATAATTCTTACTTCCACTAAAGTATATCCATCTTTTCTTTCAAGAACTTTAAATTCACTAATCGCCATTTTTTTTGCTAAATTGTTAACAGACATAAGTTTTCTGTTTTTGGGCGACCTACCAATAGGAGCTTCTATTCTGCCTTTATTTTCAGCAATAGTTCCTTTTACTGCAGCAAGATAAATCTTCTTTACGGTTCTTTTTTGAAGTTGTTTTGATATACTTATTTTAGATTTTTCATTCTTTGCAAAAACAATAAGACCTGAAGTGTCTTTATCTAATCTGTGAACTAAGTAAGGATTATACTTACCTTTTGAATGAGCCATTAAAGCATTAAGAAGAGTCCCTGAAGTGTGTCCATAAGAAGGATAAACTACAACGCTTGGTTGCTTATTGATAATAATAATATCGTAGTCTTCGTATATTATGTTAAGTTTTATTTTTTCAGGCTCTATTTGAAGTCTTTCTTCTTTTTCAAATTCAAAAGAAATAACATCACCTCTTTTAAGCTTATGACTTGCCAAAACAAACTTCCCATTTATAAAAATTTTTTGTTTATATATGAGTTTTTGAAAATATGAGCGAGAATAATTTTTATAAACTGAAGCTAAATAGAAATCTACTCTTTCTCTTTCAAACTTTTTATACGTTATTTTTTTCTGCATGTTATAGAAACTCCAATTATAAACAATATTAAAGACAAAATCTGCGATATTGACAAACCAACACACTGTCTCCATCTGTCTAAATCGCCTCTAAAAAATTCAACTATAAATCTCAGTACAGCATAAGATATAAAATAAAACGAAACTAAAAACCCTTTTTCATGCTCTTTTTTGGAATAAAAATATAAAAAAAAGAAAATTAAAAAATTTCCAAGTGCTTCATAAAGTTGAGTAGGGTGAAGGTGTACGTTTAGAACTGCCGAAGAGTTTTTATCCCTAAATACAACAGACCATGCAACATCAGTTTCTTTACCATAACAACAGCCTGCAAAAAAGCAACCTATTCTTCCTATAGCATGACCTAAAGCTAAAGAGGGAACAAAAAAATCACCAAGCTTAAGTATTGATATTTTCTTTATCCTAACATACATCAACATAAATATGGTAACAGATATAAAACCTCCGTAATATATAAGTCCTCCCTCCCACAACTTGAAAACGGACATAGGATCCAAAGCAAAATCTTTCAGATTTAAAAAAACAAACAGAAGTCTTGCCCCTATTATCCCAAAAACTATAATACATATAAACAAAGAATAAAGCTCATCTTGTAAAAGTATTTTTTTTTTGATTTTTCTATTTGGTTTGAAAGATATATAATAGCTGTAAAAAAAGCCAGTGCAACAAAAATACCGTAAGAAAAAATAGTCAAATTACCAATACTGAAAATAATAGGATACATTTCTCTATCTTACCTTTTGCTTTTTGTTAAGAAATAGCAGATCAACTGCAATCAAAAACATTGCAATGCATATGCAAGAGTCAGCCACATTAAAAGAGGGCCATCTTAAAGAATTGACACCAAAATCCAAAAAATCAACGACAAAACCTCTAAAAAATCTATCCATGAAATTGCCAAAACCTCCAAATATTACAAGACAGAAAGCATATTTTTGCAAACTATCAAACTTTTCTTTATTCCTATAAAACCATAATGACAAGGTCAATAAAAAAAAAGAAATTATCAATAACAACAGTAAATTTTTACTCTGTAACATACTAAAAGCTATTCCTGTATTATGAATATTTGTAATATTAAAAAAATCAAACATGGGAATAATGTTTATAACAACCGCATAGTTCACGTATTTTACAATCAAATATTTTGTAAACTGATCTAAAATAAAAACAAGAATACCAAGTATTAACGGTTTTTTCACTTATTTTAAAGCCTCCATACACCTATAACATAAATTGTTTTTAATTCCATCTATATGCCTCCAACATCTGGCACACCTTTTATATTCAGATTTTACAGTTTCAATAATCAATTCATCTTCTTTATCAGAATTTTTATATTTTATATCCCAATTTCCTAAAGATAAATTAATAAGTTTTAAATCTTTAAACGCTTCAACATATTTATGCCCGAAGGTAATATTAAGAGAGGCTTCTAAATTTGAACCTATAATTTTATTTTGTCTTAATTTTTCACAAGAAAATAAAGCTTTTTCTCTTGCTTCTAATATTATTTTCCATTTTTCAATAATCTTAGCTTGCAAAATATATTCACTGTTCATTATAGGGAAATCTGAAAGAAAAACTGACCAAGCCAAGTTGGGGTCAAGTTTTTTCAACTCACCCCATGCTTCCTCAGCAGTAAAAGAAAGTATTGGAGATATAAGTCTTATCACTACAGAACATATCTCAAACATGGCGGATTGGGCGCTTATTCTTTCTTTGCTTTCTCTCTTATCGCAATAAAGAGTATCTTTTAACACATCAAGATAAAAACCACTTAAAAACACCGTACAGAAATTATTTATTGCAGAAGTTACCTTATAAAATTCGTAACTCTCGTAAACTACCGCAGTAGATGATACAAGCTGTTGAAGCCTGTTTAAAGCATATCTGTCAATATCTTGCATTTCTCCAAATGCCAATTTTTTTTTAATGTTAAAATCTCCTATATTACCAAGTAAAAATCTTACTGTATTTCTTATTTTTCTGTACGTATTGCTTAAACCTTTTATAATTTCATCTGAAACTCTTATGTCTTCTTTATAGTCGCTTGATGCTATCCAAAAACGAAGAATATCTGCCCCATATTTATTTATCAACTGCTCACTTGATACAAAATTTCCTAGCGATTTAGACATTTTCTTACCCTGCCCACCAACAACAAATCCATGCGTTAAAACATTTTTATAAGGTACCACACCTTTGGCGGCTACAACTGATATGAGAGATGTTTGAAACCAACCGCGATGTTGATCACTACCTTCAAGATACAAATCAGCAGGAAATTCCAAATCTTTATAATTCTTACTTGACAAAACCGCTTCGCAGGAAACACCAGAATCAAACCATACGTCTAAAATATCTTCCTCTTTTGTAAAACTTACTGCATTGCACAAAGAACATCTTACATTCATTCCTTTTAAAAGCTCTTCTTCGCTCATTTCAAACCAAGAATCCGACCCTTTCTCGCAGAAAAGTTTTGATATTGAATCTATTACTTTTGTATCTAAAAGCGGCTTACCACATTCTTTGCAATAAAAAACAGGTATAGGTACACCCCATAAGCGTTGACGGCTTAAGCACCAATCAGGACGACTTTTCAGCATAGAAGTTATTCTAGTCTCGCCGTAATTTGGAATCCAGTTAACGTCCTTCACAGATTTCAAAAGTTTTTCTCTCAAATTGCAATGTTCAACTGACAAAAACCATTGTGACGTAGCTCTAAAAATTATAGGCTTCTTGCATCTCCAACAATGAGGATAAGAATGCTCAAATTTCGACTGAGCAAGAATTTTTCCTTCTTTGTTAAGTTTTTCTATTATTAAGGGATTAGCTTTAAATATATGAACATTCTCAAATTCAGGAACTTCTTTTGTAAACAAACCTTTACCATTTATAGGAGACAATATCTCTAGTCTGTATTCCAATCCAGCCTGATAATCTTCAGGACCGTGTCCAGGTGCTATGTGAATTATACCAGAACCCTCTTTCATGCTTACAAATTCGGCTATAATTCCCTGCGATTGTCTGTTTACAACAAGTGGGTTTTGGCATTTTATATTTATAAAATCAACACCTTTGGCTTCAAAAATAATACTATAATCTAAAGCTTTTATTATCTCTTTAATCTTTTTAAGTAAAGGCTTAGCAACTATAAGCTTTTCTTCATTCCCAAACACCATTTTATAAACAATAGCAACATAGTCAAGCTCACCATTAAAAGCCAATGCAACATTTGCAGGAAGTGTCCATGGAGTGGTCGTCCATATCAATACAGAAAAATTCTTTAATATATCTTCTTTTGACTTCAAAGCTTCCGGCAAAGATATTATCTGAAATTTTACAAATATAGATTCTGATCTATGATCCGCATACTCTACTTCCGCATCAGCCATAGCAGTCTCGCAAGTAAAACACCAATAAACAGGTTTCTTTTTTCTGTATATATATCCTTTCTTAACTAACTCTTTAAAAACTTTTACTATTGAAGCCTCATACTTTGGATCTAAAGTAAGATAAGGATTATTCCAATCAGCTATAACTCCAAGTCTCTTAAACTCTTCCTTTTGTATATCAACAAATTTTTTTGCAAAGTTTGTTGCTTGTTTTCTAAAAACAATTTTATCAACTTTGTTCTTGTCAGTCTTCATTTCTTTTAAAACAATTAGCTCTATTGGAAGACCATGGCAATCCCAACCCGGTGTAAAAGGAACATAATTTCCCGACATTGAACGATATTTTATAATAAAATCTTTTAAAACTTTGTTAAGACCAGTTCCTATATGTATATGAGCGTTCGCATACGGAGGTCCATCATGAAAAATAAATTTCTTCTTATCTCTATTTTTTTCACATAACCTAACGTAAAGTTGTTTCTTCTCCCACATCTCAACAAACGAAAGTTCCATTTGAGACAAATTAGCTTTCATTTGAAAATCTGTTTTAGGCAGATTTACAGTTTTTGAATAATCTTTTTCATCAGCCATTTTTTTTATTTCCTTAAACTTAAAACTTTATAATAATTAATTTATATTCACGGAATAGTATCTAAAACTTCATCAAGTTCTTCCTCCGAGCGTCCAGTTATTTCTATCGTTTTCTCCCTACCTCTCTCACCTTTTCTCAAAAAAATCATAGATCTTTTAACATCAAAAAAATCAGCCAAAAAATCACATAGTTCTTCATTTGCTTTACCTTCAACAACGGGCGCAGCAATCTTAACTCTCAAAATAGAACCTACCCTACTTACAACTTCATTTCTTTTTGAATTCGGGATCACTCTTGCTTTAATAATCATTTTAATCTCCCTTGCGTAAATTATTTACTCAACACTTTAGATTCTTCCATTACCCGATTTTATTGCTCCATAAATAGTATCTTACAATTTTTGAGATCAAATATTTTTGCTGCTTGTAGCCTCATTTTAAAATCTTATTTTTCATTAATTATTTTTAGTATGCTTATTTACCGCAAACTGTTTGAACTACAAAAGTTTTAGATATGCCTTTTTTTGTCAAGGCACAATTTTTCAGCAGCTTTTTGCACAAGCTCGCAAAAAATAAAATATATGTACAAGCCCGGAACCAAACAGAACAGTTAGTAATGATATTTTAAAATTATTCTCATAAAGTATTTCGGCTTCCTATATAGAAGCAAACAAACTTTTTAATTCTTTTGTACTTGCAACTTAAATATCTTCTGATACGGATCTCACTTTACATAAAGCCACTGCACCCAAACACATAAGAATAACAATACAATGTTCTCAGACTTAACAAGATTAAACTCTAAAGCTCTGATTATGGCAAATATCATGTCCTCTATGATTCAACAAAAAGCTTTTTACTTATATCCATAATCTCTTTCCCCAAATATTGCCGAACCAATCCTCACCATGGTCGCCCCCTCCTCAATTGCAACCTTGTAATCTAAAGACATTCCCATAGATAAAATATCAAACTTTGGATTGACAAAGGATCTTTTTATATCTTCAAATAAACTTTTTACCTGTCTAAAATAACATCTTGAATCTTCTGGATTCTTACTATAAGGAGTTATGACCATTAACCCTCTTATTGCAATATGTGGAATTGATAAAAATTTAACATAGAAATTGCTAACATCTCTTAGCAAAATCCCAGTCTTGGAATCTTCTTTTGAAACTTTAACCTCAATAAGACAATTTTGAATTTTACCAGCATTCACCGCATAGCGACTTATAACGCTTGCTAATTTTAGGCTATCTAAAGAGTGTATAAAATCGAAATTTTCCACAGCTTTTTTTGCTTTATTTGTCTGCAAATGCCCAATAAAGTGCTTTGTAACGTCAGATAGCAAAGACCCAAGTTGGTTAAACTTTGGAAGAGCTTCCTGGATTTTATTTTCACCTATATGTTTTATACCACAATTCAAAGCTGTCAAAACATCCGCACAAGAAAATGTCTTTGTCACAGCTACAATATCTACTGGACAAAAAACATTTTCAGACAATTTTACAACATCTCTAACAAATGTTATATTTTTGCGAATATCTATCATCTTTTATATTATCTTTATTATATCATATTTTCATGGCTTTGCTAACGCTAAAATTTAGATTCATAATATATTTATAACCAGTAAATAAAGAAACAAAAGAACCTTATTCTCATTCTTAGATAAATATGCCTCAATAATGCCCAGAACAATGCTTAGATGTTCTATTGAAAAACTGACCAAACAACAAAGAAAGTTTTACTTAAAAAAAGCTTTTATAAATTCATAA
>JAISWG010000020.1 GCA_031271205.1 Endomicrobium sp. | reverse complement strand
TGAACAAACACATAGATAGTATGAGACATAAACTGTTCTGATTATGTCAAGCCCAAATTTTGTATAATTTCCCATTGATTTGCCGTAAATGAAAGTTTTTTCTATTTATGACTGAGAGTTTGTAAGGTGTTTTGTCTGTGGTACTACTTAAAATCTGTAGGTGAGACTATATGTCTTTCTCTTGTTAAAGTTGTTTTTATACAACAGGTATTGGCACCTTCAAAACAGCGTTTAAATTTTTACTGGTTTGTATAACACAGAAAGAACATGTTGAGAATATTTTTTCATATGTTTCTTTTGAACTTGTAAAAAAATGAAATTATAACTGGTATTGATGTTCTAGGATAAAAAAATACAAGAATTTGAAAAACCAGAGTAGCAGGTTTCTCTTTATTTTTAGATATTAATATAGATAAAAATCCAAAAGTCACAAAAATTATTACTAGGCAAATTGTATGACGGGAAGATGTATACATGTTCGGCAAGAAATAGTTTTTAGCGTGGTAAATGTATAGTTGTTGCGTTCAGCGGAAGTGGGCTGTATAAGACTTCTTAAAGCTTTTAAAAATAAATCTAACGCTTGTTATATAAGATCATTCAGCTTATTATTGAAAAATCCGAATAACTCGCCTCATATGGACAAATGTAGTTTTCTTTTGAGGTAGTTTTTTTAAATAGTAAAAGTAACTGTGGTATTTACTAACCAAACTTTTGTTCCAGATGGTAATGAAATTTTAAATGATTTATTTCTAAAATATTTTGTAAGGATATTTATGTCAAAACTCAGTATATCAAATGAGCAGTTTTTGAATCTTGGAGAATTTCATCTTAATTAAAAATATTCCTTATTGTTGCTAGATATATGTGGCAAATCACGTGGACTAATTTACTAAGAAAAAGAAAATAAGTTTCTATTAACACACATAATAAACGGTTTTTATGCAATTTTTAGATTTCAGATAAAATTCTGGATTTGTTTGACAGATGTTTGGATATTGTGGAGGAGACTAGCCTTGCATATCATATAATTTGAAATGTAACAATTCAAGTAGTATATTTTTTTATGCTTAGAAATATGAAGATGACATGTGAAATAAAGAGAGAATGCTCGTTATATTTGTAAGGTCTAGACTTCATTGTCAGTTTGAAAAAGGAACGTGCGACGAAAAAAATAGTGAGTCTTATCTATTAGATGAGATTAGATCTGTGTTTAATACTACTAATAGTAATGATAGAAGTAGATATATAGAAAAGTTTTATATTTCTACTGCGTTAGAGTATGCAAAATATAAAAAGTGAACTAAAGTATTTTGCGTCAATTATGATGCTGTAAAGTTTATTTCGATAAGTGATAAAATATTTAAATGAAATGTGAGATGAAAATTTCAAACGAAACCACTGTGGAATGTTTTATATTTTTTGTGCCTCTCTTTCACTTTGCAAAGGAGAAATTCAGATAGTGTTGGAGAGCTATAATAAAGTGGATAACAAAGGATTTGAAAATATGGGTTTTGATTTTTTAATTTACGATTTAGATGGGACGCTTGTAGATTCTTTAGGAGACATTGCTTCTTCAGTTAATTCGATAAGAGAGAACAACGGGCTTGAGCATTTGTCTTTAAAGCAGATACGTTCTTATTTAGGAAGCGGAATAAATGCTCTTATATCACAAGCTATTTCTGACAAGCGTGAAAAATTTAAACAAAATGTTGATGATTTTAAGTCTTATTACAAACGGCGGATACTTGATACTACTGTTATGTTTAGCGGTGTTAAAGAAATGTTAGAGTCTTTAAAAGATAAAAAAAAAGCAATTCTGACCAATAAAAACGAAGTTTATGCAAGAGAGATTGTGGAAAGACTTGAAATTGCTAATTATTTTATTGAAGTTTGGGGTGGTGATACTTTAACTGTAAGAAAGCCTGATCCAAAAACAATTCTTGAGTTAGTAAAAACTACAAAATCTAAACTTTCAAAAACAGTTATGATTGGTGATAGCGCAAATGATTTTTTAGCAGCAAAAGCCGCAAATGTCCGAATTATAGCCGTTGCTTATGGTTATTGTGATTTAGATCAAATAGAAGCATACAGACCTGATTATATAGTAAAAACGCCGCAAGAGATAGCAAGTATTGTTTTACAAGACGTTATAAAAACAAAAGATGGAAAAAACTATGTTTGATTTTTTATAAAACCCATTTTTTGCCAACTCAACTTTTTTATCAAAGTTAGATTTTTTGTGTGCTTTACATCATTTGTTGTTTTGTTGTAAAAAATTTATCTGTTATCCTTATAGCTTTATATTTACTTATTTTGCTTCTCGTAGCTTAGAAATTTTTTCTTTTTTTTATGGCTATTTTATCTAAGAAATGACAATAACTTTTTATGCCATTATTTTATGGCATTTTTCTTGTTGTCTACAACTTTTCATACTTGGCTAAGAGAAGTTTTGTATAGTTTAATAACAAAATAAGAAAAAAAATGAAACGCTGCACACACGAATATATCTCTACAAATATCAATCTTAATTTAAAAACATCTTTTCGGTTGTTTTTAAATTCTTTTATAATACACGTATAAAACACATACTTATAAAAGTTGTATTATAGAGGTGCTGTTTAAATGCAAAGTAGAAAACTCTACTCCTGTTTCTGAGAAAAGTTCCTTAAAAGCAGCATCGGGATACTCTATGTCTGCTATAACTTTTTTTATTTCAGTATTTACTATCATTTTTGCGCATAACACGCATGGAGAATGAGTACAATAAATGGTTGAACCTTTTTTAATATTGATTCCATGATACCCACCTTGAATAATTGCATTTTGTTCGGCGTGTATAGCTCTACATATCTCATGCTTTTGACCTGACGGTATACTCATGGCGTTTCTTAAACATCCCAAAGATAAACAATCTTTTGTTCCGGAAGCTGCGCCGTTATAACCTGTGGTAAGAACTTTCTTGTCTTTTACAATAACAGCTCCAACATGATGACGTTGACAGGTAGATCTTTCCGCAATAAGCCATGCCAATTTCATAAAATATTCATCCCATGAAGGACGTTTACTCATAGTAGTATTTTTTTTGATTTCCATCGAATGATTGAACTAAAAAATTTGTATTGTGTCAAATATACTTTTTTGTTAAAATACTTTTTTTGGGTTAAAATTGTGCGGTAATTTGGAGATTATATGAATTTTCAAGAAATTATTATGACTTTGCAGAAGTTTTGGGCAAAGCACGGTTGTCTTGTATGGCAGCCTTATGATTTAGAAAAAGGTGCGGGTACTTTTAACCCAGCTACTTTTTTACGGGTTTTGGGTTCTAAACCATGGAGTGCTGCTTATGTTGAACCTTCCAGAAGACCTGCTGATGGCAGGTATGGTGAAAATCCTAATAGGCTTCAACACTATTATCAATTTCAGGTAATTATGAAACCAGCCCCAAAAAATATACAACAAGTTTACTTGGAAAGTTTAAAAGTAATAGGCTTAGATCCCAAGAGACACGATATAAGATTTATTGAAGATGATTGGGAATCTCCAACACTTGGTGCTTGGGGGCTTGGTTGGGAAATTTGGATTGATGGTATGGAAGCAACTCAGTTTACCTATTTTCAACAAGTTGGCGGAATATCTCTAAATCCTATTTCAGTTGAAATTACATATGGTATTGAACGCCTTGCTATGTATGTTCAAAAGAAAAATAATATATATGAATTACAATGGAACGATGATGTAACCTATGGCGATATTCATCTTGAAGATGAGAAACAATGGTCTGTTTATAATTTTGAGAAAGCCAATGTTGATATGTTGAAAAAACATTTTGCCGATTGGGAAAATGAAGCAAAAAATCTTATTCAAAACGAACTTCTTTTTCCAGCATACGATGCTGTAATGAAATGTTCCCATTTGTTTAATTTGCTTGATGTTAGAGGGGCAATTTCAGTTTCTGAAAGAGTTGGTTATATTCTTAGAGTTAGGATTATGGCGAAATCTGTTGCTAAAAAATATTTAACAATGGCTGATGTTGTCAATTTAGATAATGTTACAAATAAGTAAAATTCATTACAAAACTCATGGAGCAAAATAATGTCTAATGGTAATAAAAGAATAGCTTTACTTGAAATAGGAACGGAGGAAATTCCTACATTATATATTGAACCTGCTTTAAAGCAAATTGAACAGATTGCTTTAAAGGAATTTGCAAGTTCAAATATAAAACACGGTTTAGTAAAAACTTTTGCTACACCAAGAAGGCTTACGTTGATTGTTGAAAATTTATCTATTAAAAGTGAAGATAAGACTGAAGAAATTTTGGGACCTTCATGGAAAGTTGCAAAAGACATAAATGGGCAGTGGACTCAAACAGCTAAATGTTTTGCAGCAAAAAATGGAACTATGTCTAATAGGCTAGATAAAAAAATTACTGAAAAAGGCGAGTATCTTTCTTTTATAAAAAAGACAAAAGGCGAAAAAACGGAAAATCTATTAACTATTATTTTTCCAAAAATAATAAGTAGTATATCTTTTTCTAAAGCTATGATATGGGAAGGAAGTGGGTTTAAATTTGCAAGACCTATAAGAAACATAATAGCACTTTTTGGCAAGAAGATAATTAAATTTAAAATAGCTGATGTTAATTCCTCCAATTGGACCATAGGTCTTCATACTTATGATAGATCAAAAATAAAAATAGATTCTCCTGAAAATTATATAACTGTATTAAAAAATAATTCTGTTTTAGTAGATCAAAATGCCAGACGTGAACAAATGAAAAAGTCTATATGGTTTGTAGTTAAAAGCATTGGGAGTGTTGTTGCCGATGAGGCTTTGGTTGATGAAGTAAATTATTTGGTTGAATATGCGTCGGCAGTTCTTTGTTATTTTGATAAAAAATATTTAGATTTGCCACTGGAGGTTCTTACAGTATGTATGAAAAAAAGTCAAAAGTGTTTTGCGGTTAATGATAAAAGTGGGAAATTTTTGAATTGTTTTATCGGAGTTAAAAATGGAGTTCCCACATATTTGGATATGGTCAAGGAAGGGTATGAAAGGGTTGTTACTGCAAGGCTTGCTGACGCTGAGTTTTTTTATAAAAACGATTTGAAAAGTGATCTTAACGCTAATATTGAAAAACTTAAAGGTGTTGTTTTTCATAAAGAAATAGGAACTATTTATGAAAAAATTGAGAGGATAAAAAAGATTGCGCTTCTTTTCAATAAAGAATTCAACATGCAAGTAGATGAAAAATTTCTTGAAAGAGCTGTGATGCTTTCAAAAGCCGATCTAGTAAGTGAAATAGTATTTGAATATCCCGAACTTCAGGGTATTATTGGGAAAATTTATGCTTTGAAATCAGGAGTAGATGCTAATATTGCAGAATCTATTGAGCAACATTATTGGCCTTTAAGTGTGTCAGAAAAACTTCCTTCAAATAGATTGGCTTCTTTAATATCTTTAGCTGATAAAATAGATACTTTAGTTGCGAATTTTTCAATTGGGCTTGAGCCTTCAGGTTCGGCTGATCCTTATGGGCTTAGAAGAGTGGGTAGAGGATTTGTGAGGATTGTGATGGAAATTCTTCCTAACAAAGAATTAAGCTCTGTAATTGAAAAGGTGTTTGAATTTTTGCCTGAAAATGTAAAAAGTAATCCAAAATCCAAAACGGCATATGAGAGGCTTGTTAATTTTTTACGCCAAAGAGTAGAAGGTATTCTTGAATCTAAAGGCTATAGTTTTGATGAGGTTAAATCTGTAGTTAGCGTTTTAGGTAATAACAAATTCAAAGATTTGGGTTCTTTTTTTTCAAAACTTGCAGCTTTAAAGAATACAAAACAAAAAGGTGATTTTTCATCTATTTTTGCTGTTTTTAAGAGAATAAATAATATTTTAAGTCAGGCAAGAAAGCAAAATATTGATGTTCTTGTTACGATAAATGAAAGTTTGTTAGTAGAAGATGCAGAAAAAAAATTATTTAATTGCATTAAAAAGACAAAAACAGAAGTTGTTGAATGCATTTCTCAAAATAAATATGTCGAAGTTTTTGATAAGTTTTTAGAAATAAAGCCAAGTATTGATGGATTTTTTGAAAAAGTTGTGGTAATGTCAGAGGATACTAAAATAAAATCAAACAGAATATCTTTATTAAATTATACGAAGAGTATATTTACAGAATTTTTAGATTTTTCAGTTTTGAAGTAAATAAAAGTAATCTTAGTAATATAGCATAATTTTGTAAAAATATTTGCAGTACTCTATTTTTTGTCATTTTTTATCAATCTGTTTTACCAACGATTGTTGTTTTAATAAGATACCCGCTTGTCGGTTTGTATAAATTAAGATTTAGAGCAGGTTTTTTCTTTTATAATGGCGTTTTTGTATAAATCTAAAGTTTTGACAAGGATAAATTTTTATGCTATCCTTTTCCGGTCGGTAGCCTGTACAAAGGCTATTTTAGTTCCAAAATATAAAATAAAATCTTTTCAAATCATTTTTAAGGGCCCGTAGCTCAGCTGGTAGAGCACCTCACTTTTAATGAGGTTGTCGTGCGTTCGATCCGCACCGGGCTCATTTGCTCCCATCGTCTAGGGGTCTAGGACACAGGATTTTCAATCCTGCGACACGAGTTCAAATCTCGTTGGGAGCATTTGTTATGTTTCTTTGTCGTCATAAAATTTGACAATTTCAAATACTTTTCTAGTATCTATCGGTAAATCTTCTCGCAAAGCTTCTTTTATGTTATGAAATAATATGTCCATATCAATTTTATGATTCACAACCAAATTATGCATCTG
>JAISWG010000002.1 GCA_031271205.1 Endomicrobium sp. | reverse complement strand
AAATTCGCGCACACTAGGTTTTTTTATTTATGTTTTTTTCTGTTGACTGAGAAGCTATTTGTGAGGCCGTGGCGAGTAGATTCCTGTTTTCTAAGTCATCAAGAAGTAATGATGTCAAGGCTTTTGCAACTTCAGCTTCTTCAAAAGCAACTTGTGAAATGCCTGCTTGTTTAAGGTTTTCTTTGTGGTCTAAAAATCTAGCCCTAGCAAGTATTCTTGTTTCAGAATTTAATGATGAAGCAAGGATGGCTGTTTCCAAAGTTGACGGTAAAGATGGTATAGTAATAATCAAATACTCTGCATTTTTTATTCCTGCTGCAAATAAAATTTCTTTTTGTGAAGAATCTCCATAGACTACGGAAAACCCTTGAGCACTTAAACTATTTATAGTATCTATATTTATATCAATAATGATTGGATTTAGATTTTGCTTTTTTAGGGCATTTACAATTTGTTTTCCTGTTGGACCGTAGCCAACGACAATTGCATTTTTTTGTACAGGAAAATCTTTTGCAGGTAGAATGTTTTGTATAAACTGATTATTTTTGTTGTTTTTAATGCCTTTCTTTTTAACTTTAAAATTTAAGAGATTCCATAATACTTTCTTTGTTCTTAAAAAATTTTCAAATGTTGTTATTTTTGCAAATACTGATGGATTTAGCGTTATTGAAATAATAGAACATACTACTATTGTATTGTAAACTTCGCTGCCTGCAAGATTTAAATGCCTTGCTTCCTGAGCTAGTATAAATGAAAATTCTCCAACTTGAGCGAGTCCTGTTGCAACAGTAAGTGCAGTTTTGGGTGAATAACCAAGCAGGGATACAGTAATTAATGCAGTTAAAGGTTTTATTAATAGAACTATTACAAGACATATACATATAAGAGTAGGATATTCAATCAAAAATTTAAAATCAAAAAGCATTCCTACGGCTAAAAAAAACAGAACCGCAAAAGCATCCCTAAGCGGTAGAATATCAGCGCCAGCTTGGTGGCTTAATTTGCTTTTTCCAACAACCATTCCACCTAAGAAAGCTCCTAAAGCAAACGATGCTTGAAACACAAGGGCAGCTAAAACAGCTGTTGCAAAAGCTATAACCAATACTGCAAGAGTAAATAACTCTTGAGATCGTGTTTTTACGATTTTTGATAAGATCCATGGGACAAATTTTCCTCCGCCTTTTATTACAATAATCCACAAAAGTGTTATACGTAATATAGCTATGCTTATTGCTTTGAGTATATCAAAACTCCCGTTCGTTGTGTTTGAATTTAACAATATTGTTGAAAGACTTGGAAGAACGACAAGTATTAGTACGGTCAAAATATCCTCTACAACGAGCCAACCTATTGCTACATGTCCATGTATTGTGTTTGTTATGTCATTATCTTCCAAGACCCTTAAAAGTACTACGGTGCTGGCAACTGCAAGTCCAAAGCCTAATATCAAGGCAGATTTTAAACTAAGATCCAATGCTAATCCCAAAAGTGTAGTGAACACAGCAGCAATGCTACTTTGTATAATAGCTCCTGGTATAGCTACACCTTTAACTGCTATCAAATCACTAAGCTTAAAATGTAATCCTACGCCAAACATTAAGAGAATAACTCCGGCTTCGGAAAGCTGAAATGCTAGAGCGGTATCTGCAATAAAACCAGGTGAAAATGGTCCTATAAAAAATCCTGCTAATAAATATCCTACTATAGAAGAAAGTCCAAGTTTTTGGGTTATAAAACCAAAAGTTAATGCAAGACCAAATCCTATAGCCATGATTTCAAGCAATTTATATTCATGCATTTGTATTCCACCTAAAAAAATTGAACAAAAATGTGATATGTGAATTATGTATAAAATAATACGACATTATGAGAAATTTATCAAAAATTGAAAAATATTAAATTTAAGTATAAAACTGGATAAGATACATAAGCAGTTAATTTAATTATTATCCAGTCGATAAGTCTGTGAATTTTCTTGGCAGTTTTGTGTTTTCTAGATATTTATGAAGTTTAGTCGGTTTATTTTAAACTTAGTAGAACTTAAAATTACTATGTTGCTTAGTAAATGAGAATAACTTGCTCGTTGTAAGAGAGATTTTGTCTTATCCGCAAATTTAAAATACATATTGAGAAGAGAAAAACTTAAGCTATTCTATTGAGAATCTTACGGTTGATTAAGAAGTTTTGATGTTTTTTTTGGATATCATAACAGTACCAGTGGCTGTTATAGAAGAGTTTTTATATTAAAATATTATAATAAAATAATAAATACAGTAAAGTCTGTAACACCTATTTATTTTGATGTCAAGCCTATAGTAAAAGATTATTTTAAATTTTGAAGAAAATTAGATTAAAATACTTTTTGTTGAAGCTGTACACAATAAATTAGGTACTGAAGTTACAAGAGATCTTCATGGACAGTACTGTTTTTTTTGACGGTCTCAAAATACTACTCTGTACTTGGAATCAGAGCTCTCTTGAAAAATTGTTAGAGTTTGCAAAAATAGAATCTACAGTTTTTGAGGAAGTAGCTTTTTTTCTTTTTTCTTGTAGTTATTATAAGCATTTAGATAAGTTTCTCATTAAAACAAATAATTTTTATATGGTAATTCCCCAAATTAAATATTTTTGCAGTTTTTTTAATGTACAATGAATATTTCTTGGAAAGTTGTATAAATATAAAACGGAAGTAAAAACTATATTTACGCTTGTTTCTAGAAGTATACTCTAGCAGATTTAGACAAAAACTATATTCCTAACAAGTACATAAACTGCCTTTGGATAGTGTGCACATCCATCCCCCTATTGTGCCTTACAATAAAAAATAATTTAAATCCTTAATTATATAATTAGATAGTCTTATTATTGTAGTATAATCATAGTAGTATATAAATCATACTAGAACCTTAACCTTCACAAAACTATTAGCATGTCTTTATATGGGGCTTCTATAAATAAGAGTTGATGTTTTAAGCCAGCTACAAAATAAGGTTTAACAACATATATCCAGCTTTTAAGAAAATACAGTTTAACATGTATTTTCTTATTCATCAGAGTTGTCTTGAGCATATGCATAAATTAAAAGCTTTTGCATTATCTAATTTTTTTCTTATCAAGCTCTTAATCAAACATATTCATTGTTATATAAGGTGTTTTGTACAAATTTCGAAGCGATTTTTACTTGCTTAATTATAAATGTCTTTGTCAAAGTAGACTTTACATTATTTTATCATTCTGTGATTTTACATGCTTTCATACGTGTTTGCCCTTACATTTGTCTTTTTTATAATTTTTGCGCAAAAAAATGCGATGTTGCTATATAATAAGCAGGAACAAAAAAATAGTTATATATAATATTTATTGCTATGCTGTGTTTGCAAACTAGTTTTAAATGTAAAAATATCAGTTCCGAAAAATATTATTACAACCAAAAGATTTAAAGCATTGTGTTTCCAAGTAAATAAGTTAGAAATTAGTCAGCGGTTATTTGATAATTGGATTAATAGATTTAGAAATCCTAAACTGCTATCTTTAAAAAAGATATCAAAAAGCAACAGAATACCATTAAAAAGGCATAAAAAGAAAATTTAAAAAAATAGGAAAAGAATAAAATTTAGAAAAAAGATAATTAGAAAATATGGCGATGAAAGATGAAAAAGGAATTAAAATTGTTAAGAAAGTTAATAATGTTTAAGCACAACTGTTTTGAAATTAGAGTGCTATTGTATAGCTTAAACTAGGAAATAAAGAAAGAGCAGAAACAAATTTAAGAGTAGGTAAGTTTTTCAACAGAACGTCTTGCAATTTTAATGTGTATGCAATAGAAAAAAATAATGGTGTCCTTCTATAATATACTATTAACAATGAAATATAAATTTTGTCTTGGAACGATTTATGGTATGTAGCGTATTTGACAATAAATATGAATTACACTGGTAACGTTTAAATCAGACAAGTTTACAGTATAAAGATATTTTCGTGAAAGTTGATTATAAGGACTTCTTTGTTGATTTGTTTGCTACGATAAACATTTATTTCTATGATGTTAATATAAACTGTAAATAAATGCATTTAAACACATAGAACGAGTATTACTTTTTACATACGATGGGCATAAATAATTCAAGAAAAACTGTTTAAAGAGAAAAATTAAGAAAGGTTTAAATTTGAGAAATTATCCTTTGATAATTTAAATAAAACAACTAATAATACAACTAAACACGCTTACAAACTTTGTCCATATAAAGGCATGTTTATACCGCAATTTGTTGAGTATTTTTGGATAGTCATGGGGCTCTGACACACGTTTAAAATTGAAAAGCTTTTAATAAAAACAAATTGTATTAAACATTTTTGTAACAGTGGAATGACACGTTAGCACAAGCAAACGAACTTGGATATATACACAATATTAGACGTAAGACGTGTCACGTCGTTTTAATTCTTTTATTTCAAATTGCAAGATTAACGATGAGAATATGATGTTAAAAATTTAGAATAACAAATAAGATAAAAACAATTAAATTATACGTTAAAACAATACTATTAAAATCGTATGTTTTGAAGATATTCTTATAGGGAAATTAAAAAATTCAATGATGAATGTTTTCCCGTTTCTAAATCTAAATATAAAGTAAAAATTTATATAAGAAAAATTCTAAAAACATTTTTAAGAAGTGTATATTAAAAATATACGAGATGAGTAGATTTTGTTTTTAACGAAATCAAAAAAGTTAAAGATAAAAATATAAAGAAACGATTGCTTTAATTACTTAGTTCTCACAATGCGCTTGGTGTGTTATAGAGCAAACTACGCATACGGGGCTCTTAGCGCAATACAACGCTTGTAAAACCCAGTGTTAAAACTGTTTTATTCATTGTTTCCAGAATGACAAAATCTGTAAACCTATGTTCTCAAATTATAAGGTGGTGTTTGTATTTAAAAGATACCAAAAAATATTAAAAAATTTTGAAAAACTAAAGATAGATACACACCGGCATTGCTTAACTGGAGACAACAGAACTATAAATATTGAGTTTGAACTTTCAAAAACATAAAACTTTTGATAAAGTTTTCAAGAATAAAATATTTCAGGCATATTCTTAAGTTCTCGCTGCCCATATATATTATTCACGAACAAACATGCTTATGTCTATATGATTTATTTGATTTTTGAAAGAAGAAACACTAACTTAATATGGGCCGTTGTTTAGATGACAAGTGAAATGTGTTCTAAAGAGTTACGTTGAAGATATTTTCAAATATTTGAGTAATTTTAAGAAATATTAAAAGACGACTACGATGTTTTAGTGGCAAAAATGATAAATATAGTTTATATCATGAAAAATAGAGCTAAAATCTGGAATAAGAAGTTAATCAATTCAAACGTCTGTATAAATATCGTATAGAAAAAAATAATAAACGCATATTCTGAGTACAATATTTTTATTTAAAAGAAAAAAGTGGCTTTTTGAGTCAACCTAAGAAGCAATGTATTGAAGATTTTTTTTAAAAATAGCTTAGAGAGTTAAATTTGAAAATTACAAGTCTTGAGCCTATTCCATGTCACATTTCACACAGGACTGCTTGACAAAGACAGAATGACTACTATTGTTTTCTTTTATACATTAAGTGCAAATTTTGGACCACTACATTTGAATCAGTTACAACTTAAATTAGTAAGAACCAATTTTAATGTAGTTGCAAATAAGTGAATAAGAGAGAAATACAAAACATCTAACTCTATTTAACTGAAAAATCAGAAACAGTAACTTTATGAAACTTTTATAAGAGATGTATCGTCAGATATCTACTAAACGCTTGGGAAAAATTAGTCTTAGTCCAGTTTTCTTCTATCTTTTAAATGTTTTATTGTAGTTTTAGATAAAAATATATTCAAAGGTAAATATAAATTACAAAAAATTATCACCAAATGAGGATCAGATTTAATTTTCATTATCTCTAGCAATATTCATTTACCTCTTATTGTTTTTCTTTAATTATTTATTTAGACCTTTTCACATTTATATATGCTGTTTTTAGGCATAATATTGAGCCATGATCAAACAATAGTAGAATAATAATTGCGGAAGAGGGGGTGTTTAGTTTATAAATTCTGAGTTTGATTTGTTTTTTTCTGTTAGGTTAGTGCAAGAACTTTGGATAACACAAACACAAATGGAAGTTGAGAAGTCTATGAAAACGCTCAACGATAACACAGAGTTGAATAGGTATTAAAAGATAGGCATTACAATTTTGACCGTTGAAGTTTCTTAACAATTATGATATAACAAAATTACATAGAATGTTAAAAAGCTTGGTTATCACATTAAAATTTAACAATTTATAAATAGGTATCTCATTATTGGTGATTATGTTTTTAGGTTTATATTGTCAACAGTTTTGTTGTTCGATGGCATTATAATTAATTTTATAGGACAAGGTTTAGAAGAGATGAATAAAAAAACTTATTTACCAAAACAAGGTGCCATTGAAAGAAAATGGCACTTGATAGACGCAAGTGGGAAAATTTTAGGAAGGTTTGCTGTTGAAATAGCAGACCTTTTAAGAGGCAAAAATAAGGTTTTCTATGTAAATCATATAGACTGTGGAGATTTTGTTATTGTTGTGAATGCAAATAAGATTATTCTTACAGGTAAAAAGCTTGATCAAAAGATGTATTTTACATATTCTGGGTATCCAGGAGGGGCAAAGTTAACACCTTATGCTGTTTTGATGGAAAAGAATCCGGAGAAAGCGTTGTTTGCTGCAGTAAAAGGTATGCTACCAAAGAACAAACTTGCAGATAGGCAGATTACAAGGCTTAAAGTATTTAGAGAAGATAAACATGTGCATAGTGCGCAATTAGAGAGCGTTGAAAAATCAAAAGAGGAGAAAAAATGAGTAACGTTTTTTATTTAAGCGCAGGACGCAGAAAGAGTGCAATTGCTAGAACCAGAATGGCAAGTGGAAATGGTAAAATTATAATAAATGATAAGACTGTAGATGAATATTTTGGCGGACTAGAAAGATTAAAAAAAATAGCTTTAAAGCCTTTGGGTATTTGGGAAGGCGTGAAGGATTATGATTTTTTTATCAATGTAAACGGTGGTGGCGTAAGCGGTCAAGCGGGAGCTATAAGCCATAGCTTAGCAAGGACAATCTTGGAGCTTAACGAAGCATCAAAGGTAGCTTTGAAAAAAGAGGGTCTTCTAACTAGAGATTCAAGGATGGTTGAAAGAAAGAAACCTGGGAGATCGAAAGCAAGAAAGCGTTTTCAATTCTCAAAGCGTTAATGTTTAATTTTGTAAAATTCAGAACACTTGTTTCTACAAAAAGACAGATTTTTTATGAAAAGACTGTATATTTTAAAAGTTAAACTTGGTGTGATGTTGGGGGAGTGGGGGCTCACGAATGAAAAGATATTGTGAATCTTTATCACATAAGCGTTTACATAGATGGTGTTCTGCTCTTGCTATCCATCTTCTACAATATTTGTATCGATAGTGTGTGATGTTGCTGTTAACTATAGTGTTGTTGGTAAAAAATATATACCAGTTTTTAAAAAGTATTCCAAGCTATGAGAAAGTAAAGAAATGTTATTAAGTTATCAAACTAAACTATTTTTTTCATAAAAAAATAGAACAGAAGTCTTTCGATTCTGTTCCTCACCAGAGAAGCTAAAAAGCCAGAAATAACCTTGTTATTATAGTTACTATAATAAAGTAAGATGCGATTGATTTGTGGAATAAAATATATGGAAGGCTCTTTTTCATTTTATCACAAATTTTTAACTGTCTGTGTATTTTAACACTTATTTCCTGAATAGTTATTTTCTTCCTTAGTTATAAATATGTCGTGAGGATGGCTTTCAGTAAGTCCTGCCGAAGTTATTTTGACGAACTGTCCCTTTTCTCTAAGCTCTTGAATTGTTTTTACTCCACAATAACCCATAGCTGCTCTAAGCCCACCGATTAATTGATATACAACGTCACCGACTGCGCCTCTGTAGGGTACGCGTCCTTCTACACCTTCAGCTACTAATTTCTTTGAATTTTCCTGAAAATATCTGTCGCTGCTTCCAGCTGCCATGGCAGAGGACGAACCCATTCCTCTGTACGTTTTAAATGCTCTTCCGTTATAAATTATGTCTTCTCCAGGGCTTTCAGTTGTTCCTGCAAATAACGATCCCATCATGCATACATTTGCACCAGCAGCGATAGCTTTTGGTATATCTCCTGAGTATTTAATTCCACCATCGGCTATTATAGGCACACCGTATTTTTTAGCAACTTGAGCGCAATCGTAAACTGCAGTTATTTGAGGTATACCTATTCCTGTGACAATTCTTGTTGTGCATATGGCTCCAGGCCCAATTCCTACTTTTATAGCATCTGCTCCCGCTTTAATCAAGTCTTCCGCTGCCTTATTTGTAGCAATATTTCCTGCTATTATTTGTAGTTGTGGGTAAATATCTTTTATTTTTTTTACAGCTTCAAGCACTTTTTGACTATGCCCATGAGCTGTGTCTATAATTATAACATCTACATTGGCATCAACCAGAGCTTTTGCTCTTTCAAGTATGTCTTTTGTTATTCCAATGGCTGCTCCTACTATAAGTCTGCCTCTTTCATCTTTTGCAGAGTTAGGATAACGTATAGACTTTTCTATATCTTTAATTGTAATAAGACCTTTTAAGATGAAACTATCATTTACTAGAGGCAACTTTTCAATTTTTTTGCTTTGTAAAATATCTCTTGCTTCTTGCAAAGACGTTCCGATTTTTGCAGTTATAAGATTATCCTTAGTCATTATTTCAGAAATTTTTTTATTAGTATCATTTTCAAAGCGCATATCTCTGTTTGTGATGATTCCAATAAGCTTGCCAGTGTCATCTATAATAGGAACGCCAGAGATTTTATATTTGCCCGCAAGTATTTTTGCTTCGCCAAGAGTGTTTTCTTTCTTGAGAGAAAACGGATTATATATAATGCCATTATCGCTTCTCTTTACACGATCAACCTCTGTAGCTTGAGACTCTATGGGCATATTTTTATGTATTATACCTATACCACCTTCTCTGGCTATGGCTATAGCCATTTTTGATTCTGTTACAGTGTCCATTCCTGCGCTCATAAGAGGTATGTTAAGCTTAATTTTTTTTGTGAGATATGTACTTAAAAGAACATCTTTCGGAAGTACTTCCGAATGCTGAGGAATTAGCAAAACATCGTCAAATGTTAAAGCTTCTTTTACAAATTTTGTATTCATTTTTTGCTCTCCACTTTTGTAATATTTTACAAGTTAAAGTTATATAAGAACTTTGCAAGAAAAAACAAAAACCTGCCATGTTTAGCAGGATAAATAAAATGATTAACTTAAAAAATCTCCGACGGCTGGACTCGAACCAGCAACCGATCGGTTAACAGCCGATTGCTCTACCATTGAGCTACGTCGGAATAAAACTTTTAGCTATGTACGAAAAGCATTGTATCTATTTTTTTTTAATTTGACAATAGAATAAAAATTTTTATACCATTCTGGATGTCAGATATTAATCTTGCTTTTATGCCGACGTAGCTCAATGGTAGAGCAGCGGTTTTGTAAACCGCAGGTTATAGGTTCAAATCCTATCGTCGGCTGTCTTGTGTTCTTTATAAGCTTGTACTGAGTTACTAATTTTACAACTGTTATATATACAAATATAAATAAAACATAAGTAAGTAGTATTTATGGTTAGCTTTGTTTTAATTATTCTAACTAATGAGTTTTATATTAAGACTTTACAGGGTAAATCTTTTGTTAAAGATTTAGTTGTTTTCTGTATGGAGTTTTTCATATCTGTTAATCAAAATAAAACTTTACATCTCTTTACATTAACAACGCATCTTTAAAGATGCGTTGTTAATGTAAAGCAAAATATTTTGTGGATGTAATTGGGACTAAGTAAGCACAGATACTGTGTGATATATAAATACGTATTTGTATATCACAGATAATAATTTTAGTGGTGTTAACAGAAAACAGCTGCTAAAAAATAGATAAGCGCAATTAGAGTGATATGAAAAAAGAGCTATATTATGTTATAAGGAGAAGTAGAATTTTAAATCATTTTTTTCTTTGTTCACAGCTCATCTCCATAATTAAAAAAATTTTTAACTAGTGTAAAAAACTTTATACTTTCTAAAAACTTCATATAAAATAAAAAAAATGATATGCTAGAGATACTAAACTTTGAAACGAACAAAAGATGCATGAGATATTAGAGAATATTTTGCAGGTGTTTAACAACAAAGTCTAAAACTCTTGATATGGTGGTGGGGCCAAACAAATTATGAAACAATAATTAAAATGTTGGCTAGAATGCTTAAAATTGTGCCAAAATGTAGAGAAAATTCAAAGTTTATGGTAGAACTATCTAAAGTTCAACTTAGAACAATAAAATGGAAAAGAAGATATTTTCATCAAACAGAAAGGCTTATTATAATTATGAAATACTTGAAAAACTTGAAGCAGGGATTGTTTTATCTGGATATGAAGTAAAATCGGTAAGGCGGTCAAATATAAGTCTTGTTGACAGTTTAGTAAGTTTTTCAAACGGTGAAGCTTTTGTTGAAAACGTTTTTATTGCTCCGTACGAACAATTATCATCGCATATTGCAGATTACGATGCTAAAAGAAAAAGAAAACTTTTAATGCACAAGTTTGAAATCAATAGAATGTATACAAAAGTTAAAAAAAAAGGTTTTACTGTTGTTCCTCTGGAAGTTTATATTGGGGATAAAGGAAAAGTAAAACTTTTAATAGGACTTGCTAAAGGTAAAAAGTCTTACGATAAAAAACAAGCTATAAAGAAAAAAGATATTGCCAGAGAAATGGCAAAAGAATATTAAATTGTATCTGCAAACTTATGAGCAAATCTCAAATAATTTCTGTTCAAGCCTCTGCTGGTTCTGGCAAGACTTACAGTCTTGTAAAAAGATATGTTTATCTGTTGTTTAGTTGTGATGAAACTATAAATGTAAAAAATATTATAGCAGTTACTTTTACAAATAAAGCGGCTGTTGAAATGAAATATAGGGTTATAAACTATCTTAAAAAAGCTGCTTTAGAAAAATATTCCGGTAATTTTTTTGATGATTTAAAATTGTCAAAGCAGGAAATTGCGAGAAAAAGTAAGGCTATTTTAAAGATAATTCTATCCTGTTACGACAGTTTTAATATAAGTACCATAGACAGTTTTAAAAACCGTATATTAAAATCATGTGCGATGAGTATTGATGTTTCTCCAAATTTCATAATAGAGCAAGATTATTCGGAAAATCTTATGTTCGCATTGGAAAATTTCCTTCAAAAAACTCAAAAATTTGCCGGTTTAAAAAATATATCTTTAAAATGCGTTTCTCAATATCTTATGAAAGATTATGGTTGGTTCCCTAAAGAGAGCATATACGGAGAAATCTTAAAGATTTTTAATAAATCTGGAAATTCCGGTAAAGATATAGTTTGTGTTAATGAGACAAATTTTAAAACCGAGGTTAACTGTAAAGCGGAGGCAATTGTAAAAAAAATTAAAAATTTTTCAAAGTTCCTTCTCAAATTGAAATTAAATATTTATTATTGTAAAGCAGTTGCTAAAGTTTTGGAAACAGGTAAGAAATTATTTATTTCAGGAAATGATATTCCTGCAAGATTTAAATATGAGAGTCTTGAGTATTTAAAGGATTCTCCAAAGTCTGATGAAGCTGAAAATCTATGGTATGAAATTCACAGAGATATTTGTGATTTATGCGAATTTCAAGTTGAAAATTACTATGGCATTTATTCGCAAATATATTTAGAAGTTGCTCTTGAGTTTGATAAGCAGTCAAAGAAAGACGAAGTTGTATATTTAAACGAAATAAACAAAAAAATTGTTAAGTATTTTAGAAGTAGTGGCAACAATATAATACCTGAAATTTACTATAGATTGTCTGAGAGGTATAAACATTTTTTAATTGATGAATTCCAAGATACGAGTATTGTCCAATGGGTTGGAATTAAAAGATTTTTAGAAGAAAGCTTGGCTAGCGGAGGAAGTTTCTTTTTTGTAGGGGACGTAAAACAGGCGATATATTCTTTTAGAGGTGGCGAGTCAGAATTGTTTAGTTCTGCTCCAAATGAATTTTCTTCAGCAGAAATAGAAAAAAAATATTTGAGCAAAAATTTCAGAACAGGAAAAGTCATAGTTGATTTTAATAATAAAATTTTTGCTGCAGACAATATTAAAAAGCTTTTTAATTATTTTTGCGAAAAAGAAAATATTGAATCGGATTTTACAAAGATAGTAGAGCCTTATACTTTTTTTGCACAAGAGGCTCAAAAAGATGGTGGATATGTTGAAATCAACACAATCGGTAAAGATTGCCAAGATATTGATGAAAATATAAAACAGAAGTTCATATCTTATGTTTCTCAAGTTACTGAGAGATTTAAGTTTGGAGATATAGCAGTTTTGTGCAGGTCAAATGATGAAATACTCAAAATAAGTTTATGGCTTTTAGAAAACAATTATGAAGTTGAATCTTCTCAAACTTTAAACATAAGAAATAACAATTTTATAAAGCAGATAGTTTCGTTGTTGGCGTTTATAGATTCTCCTGTGGATACTCTTTCGTTCTCATCTTTTTTACTTAGCGAAATTTTTTTTAAAGTTTCAGGTATTTCAAGTGAAGAAATAGCAAAATTTATTTTTGACTGTAAATCAGAAGTTAAGTCAAAAACACTTTACAAAGTTTTTAGAGAAAAATATAGAGATTTATGGAATGAATATTTTGAAGAATTTTTTGTAAAAGCAGGGTTTATTTCAACGTATGAATTGACTCTTTCTATACTTGAAAAATTTAATATTGCAGATTTTTGTGAAACAAAGGTTTTTATAATGAGCTTTCTTGAGCTTATAAAAAATTTTGAAACTCAAAAACCTGGACTTAAAAATTTTTTAGAATATTT
Organism: Endomicrobium sp.; assembly: GCA_031271205.1. GTDB lineage: Bacteria > Elusimicrobiota > Endomicrobiia > Endomicrobiales > Endomicrobiaceae > Endomicrobiellum. The sequence continues at coordinate 40,073 of JAISWG010000002.1, read as the reverse complement.
CAAGAAAATTGATGACAATAATGATGACCTATATATAAAAACTTCTTTTGGAAACGGAATAAAAGTTATGACTGTCCATAAGTCTAAAGGACTAGAGTTTCCCGTTGTTATAGTTCCTTATCTTAAACTTTCTTCTGAGTCTATAAGAAATCCTTATTTTGATGATTCTGGCGAAAAAATAAAACTTTTAAATATAACAGAAAATCTTTCCATCTTTTCTCAAACTGCGAGAAAAATATACGAAAGAGAAAAATTAAATTCGTTGCTTGAAGAGCTCAATACTTTATATGTTTCAATGACAAGAAGCAAATATGAGTTTTATGGAATAGTTCCTCCAAAATCCAAACAATCAAATAATTTAATACCACGACTGTTCGCTAGGGAAACTTTTTTTCTTGGGTCTAAACAAAAATATGTCACTAGTGATAATCTAGAAGAAAACTTAGTACTAGATTCATATTCATCTTCGAATTACACAGATATATATAAATATTTTACAGTTCCAAAAAGAGATGTTTTCGATATTACTGAAGCAAGAAAAAAGGGAACGATAATTCACTATGCTTTGTCAACGATTATAACAGTTAAAGATAAATCTATAAACGATGTTATTAAAGAAGCACTGTTTTTTAGTGAGAGAAGATTTCCTTTTGAAAATGTTGATTTTATAGAAGAAAGTTTAAAAAATTTGTTTTCTTCAAAAGAGATTTTAGAAATGTTTTTTTATGAAAAAGATGAAATTTTTAATGAAAAAGAAATCGTAAGTTCTTCTGGAGAATCTTTTAGAATAGACAAGCTTATAGTTAGCCGAGATAAGTTCATAATACTTGATTTTAAAAGTTCAAGTTATGATAAAGAGGAAAATAAAAAACAGCTTGAAAATTATGTTTTTCTAAGCTCGGAAATTTATCCAGATAAAAAAGCTTTTGCTTATATTGTAGATGTAGATAAAAACTTATTGATAAAAACATGTCAAGAATAATAAATGTAGATGCCAATAAGAATATAATTGATTTTGTTGCGGATTATATTTTAAGATCCGACAAAAAATTTGTTGTTATAAGCGGAGGAAAAAGACCTTTTCTTTTTATAAAGAGAAATCTTGCTCAAGAACTAGGTAAGGCCTTTTTTTCTCCGGGTTTTTATACTAATGACGAATTTGTGGAACAATCTATTTTTAAGAAATTTGGGCTTGTTAAAATTTCAGATATTGAAGCAGCATATTTGATCTATAAAATCATTAAAGACGAAGAACCTCGTCTTTTAAAAGGCAAAACTTCTTTTGCATCATTTATGGAATGGTCTCAGGAAATTTTCTCATTTATAGAACAATTAGATTTGGAGAATGTTTCAGAAGAAAAACTTAAAGCTGTAAGAGCGAATGCTGAAATCGGTTATGACGTGCCTGAAAATATCAACAATTTTTTAAAAAATATTTTTAAAATAAGAAAGAGTTTTCATGCAGAATTAGATAGGTCTTTCAGAACTACTAAAGGTTACAGTTTTTTTAAAGCTGCCGAATTGGATTGTTTTGAAACTAAAGATGAGTTTGAAGAAATAATATTGCTGGCGCCTTTTTATCTCCACAAAACAGAATTTAAAATTTTCAAGAAGTTTTATGATAATGGTAATCTCACGGTAATTGTTCAAGGCGATCCCAGAGAGTTTGACATTTTGGAGACTTTATATCGTGAGTTTAGAGAAATAGTTCCTGATATAAAACCATTAAAAAACAGTTATGAATTAAATATATATTCGACTGTTGACGATCAGTCGCAAGGAAGTTGCTTGAAAAATTTGGTTAGTTCGTATTCAGAAGATGATTTGAATAAGACAGTAGTTATTGTTGCTGAGCCAAAAATGTTGCAGTCTGTGGTATCTGAACTTTCAATAGTTACCGAAAAATATAATGTATCTGCAGGATATCCTGCTGAAAAATCGGCTGTGTTTATGCTGGTAAACGAGATTGTAGAAGCGCAGCTTTCAAGAAGAGGAGAATGTTATTATTCAAAAGATTTTGTAAAAGTTTTAACGAATCCGTTTTTTAAAAATATGAAATTTTTTAGAAACAGTGTCATATCAGGGATTGTCGCGCATAAAATTGAAGAAGCTTTAAGTTCGGATTCAAATGAAAGTTTGAGCGGAAAAGCATTTGTTTCTTTCAAGGAAATAATTGAAGATAAGGATTTGATTAGCAATATAGAAAAAAATATCTTAGGAATGTGTGAGTATTTACACCTAGATAAAATCATAAAAATTTTAAATGAAATTTTTGAATGTTTTTTTGGATCATGGGAAAGAATAAAAACTTTTTTAGATCTGTCTAATGTTATTTTTAACTTTTTGAATAAACTGTATAGTATGTCTGATATCGGAAGTTATCCGTTAAATATAGAGGCCATGGACATTTTTTTATCCATGTCTAAGGAAATGAAATACGGCGAAGTGGCTAAAGTAAAATTTAAACATGAAGAGATATTTGCTATTTTTAAGAAATTTATAAAAAATAAAAAAATACCTCTCCCTGGATCGCCATTAAAAGGATTACAGGTATTAGGTCTTTTGGAATCAAGAAATCTTTCATTTGATAATGTTTTTATAGTTGGAATGACAGACTCTGCAATACCTGCCGTAAAAAAAGATTATTCTTTAGTTCCTAAAGATATAATATATGCTTTAGGTATTGAAATGATACATAAAGAATATGAAATACAAAAGTATCACTTTAGCAGACTAATTGCTAGAAGTAAAAAATTGAGTCTTATTTACTCAGACAGTGCCAAAAAAGAACGAAGCAGATTTATAGAATCTATTATATGGGAAAAGCAGTTTGAAAGCAGAGATTTAAATACTGTGAAGATAAATAGATTTATTTTGCCTAAGTTCTCAATAAAGAAAACATTAAAACAGAAATACGCAAAAACCCAAGAAGTTAAAAAATATTTGAAAAGCATGTCGTATACTTACAGTAAAATAGACTCATATTTAACTTGCAGATTAAAATTTTATTTTCAATATGTATTGTCTCTTGATAACAAAATCGAAATAAGCAGTGACGTTTCCACCGGTGATATAGGTAATTTTATACATAATTTTCTAAAAGAAGTTTTTTACGAAAATCTTAATTTTAAAGTATTGAAAACAGAAAAGTTTGAAAAAGATTTTTTTGAAAAATTTAATAATAAATTTAATTCTTCATCTCGTTTTCAATTTAGAGAAGATGCGTTTCTTATAAAAGAAGTTTTTAAGCACAGAATGGAAAAAGTTTTGGAAAAAGAGAGACAAAGAGACTTCAAAAGCATTTATATATGTGAAAAAAAATATAATTCAAGTATTCAAATAGATTCTGGGGACACTTATAAATTAAACTGTATAATAGACAGAGTAGATAATATCAATGACAAAGAGTATGCGATATTTGATTATAAAACTGGATATATTTCCCACAAACTCACGACACCAGATAATTTTAACAAATTAAAATTTAAGAGGCAAACTATAAAAAAATATGTAAAATCTTTACAACTTCCTACATATAAGTATATTTTTGAAAAAGAAACAGGATTAAAAGTTATGCAGTGTGGTTTATATAACATAAAGAAGGCTGAAATTATAAATTTCCCAACACAACAATATGTGAACGAAAAGTGTATAGATACATTAAAATTTTTGCTTAACGAGATAAATTCAGGTGATTATTTTGTTTTTGACGAAGAAGATGAAATTAATTGCAAAACTTGTAAATATTTTTATATATGCGGATAACATTGCTTATACTAAATTTCTTAAAGTAGGTTCTATAATTGTATCTAATCTCTCATTGCTGTATGTGTTTTCTTGATTTTTAGATTGCAGTGCAACTTCTTTTTTAGATTTTTTCGAATTTTTATCTTATAGTTTTATATAGCAACATCGCCCATTGCAAATGATTTGAGAGAAAGATTTTTATGATTGTCAAAAATTTGTGTGTGGAAAATGAAGTTTAGTATAATACAGTTATAAAAATAAGAGGCATATTGTGGAGTTTATATGAGAAGTGATCAAGTAAAAAAAGGTGCTGTTAGAGCACCTAATAGATGTTTGTTGTATTCTATGGGTATAAGCCCTAGAGATTTAAATAAACCTTTTATAGGAATAGCTTCGTCTTTTACAGATTTAGTTCCCGGACACGTTGCTATGCGGGACTTGGAAAGATACATAGAAAGAGGTATTGCGGCAGGTGGAGGAGTTCCATTTATTTTCGGAGCTCCCGCTATATGTGATGGTATAGCTATGGGACATAGCGGTATGCATTATTCGCTTGCTTCAAGGGAAATAGTTGCGGATTTAGTTGAAACTGTTGCAAATGTTCATATGCTTGATGGTCTTGTTCTGCTTTCAAATTGCGATAAAATTACACCAGGTATGCTGATGGCTGCCGCAAGACTTAATATTCCTGCAATAATTGTTACAGCTGGTGCTATGATGTCCGGAGTGTACGATAAAAAAAGACGCTCGATGGTAAGAGATACTTTTGAAGCTGTAGGTCAGTTTCAATCTGGCAAAATTACCGAGCAACAACTTGGAGAGTTGGAAATGGCTGCATGTCCTGGAGCTGGTGCTTGCCAGGGAATGTACACGGCAAATACTATGGCGTGTCTAACAGAGACTATGGGGATGTCTTTGCAAGGGTGTGCGACAGCTCTAGCTGTAAGTGCAAAGAAAAAGAGGATTTCTTACGAATCAGGTATAAGAATAGTTGAACTTGTAAGAGACAATGTTAAACCTAGAGATATCTTGACTTTAAATGCTTTTAAAAATGCAATTACTGTAGATATGGCTTTAGGCGGTTCCACAAATACAGTTTTGCATCTTCCAGCTATAGCTAATGAAGCTGGCATAGAACTTCCTTTGGAATTGTTTGACGAAATTTCTAAAAAAACTCCTCAACTATGTTGTTTAGAACCTGCTGGTGACCAGTACATGGAAGATTTAGACAATTCTGGCGGAGTGCCTGCTGTATTATTTGCTCTTACGGACAAGTTAGTAACTTCAAAGACAGTTACTGGTGTGGATATCAAGGAAATAGCAAATATGTCAAAAATTTTAGATGATAAAGTTATAAGATTAAAGAATCCTTATAAGTTTGAGGGTGGCATTGCGGTGTTAAGAGGAAATATTGCCCTACGCGGTTCTGTTGTAAAACAAGCTGCCGTAAGCGAAAAGATGAAAGTGTTTACAGGTAAGGCAAGGGTATTTAATTCTGAAGATGACGCAATGAAAGCGATACTTGATAGAAAGATTGCTTCTGGTAATGTTGTTATTATAAGATACGAGGGTCCTGTAGGTGGGCCTGGCATGAGAGAGATGCTAGGCCCCACAAGTGTTTTGCAGGGAATGGGGTTGGCTGCTGATTCTGTAGCTCTTCTTACCGACGGACGTTTTTCTGGAGGAACCAGAGGTTTATGTATAGGACATATTTCTCCTGAAGCTGCTTTAGGTGGAGCAATAGCGGCTATTAATGATGGTGATATTATAAAAATAAATATACTAGAAAGAACGTTAAATGTTGAATTGAGTGATGATGAAATAATAGCAAGACTTGCAAAAGTGATTAAACCTGAGCCGAAGATAAAAACAGGTTATATGGCTAGATATGTAAAATTAGTGCAGCCGGCAGATACAGGTGCAATTTTAAAATAATAAAAAACTGATTTAATATAGATATGCTACTGAGCTTTGTGTTTTCAAGAAACACATAATTTTATGTTTAAGAAGTGAGTCTCTTGTATATCTAAATGTTCAAAAAATTTTTGTGGTATTTTTTAACGTGTGATTGTGTGATGAACATATAATTAAAGGAGAATTAAATCTGCAAGTTCTGGTATAAAGATCTTTCCAATAACCTAGAACAGTTTATAAGTAGATGATATTTGAATAGAAATAGCTATTGTTACTGTACAATAAATCTTAGTGCTGTTAAAATTGATATGTCTAAATTGAATAAAAGTTGAAGTTGAATGTTGTGCTTTTGATATAAGATAAGGAAATAAGCATGAAAAAAAAGATAGGAGCACAAATTTTAATTGAGAGCTTGTTAAAAGAAAACGTTGAAATTGTTTTTGGGCTACCTGGCGGACAAGTTCTGCCAATATTTGACGCAATATATGGTTCTAGACTTAATTTTATTTTGACAAGGCATGAGCAAGCTGCGTCTCATATGGCGGACGGTTATGCTCGTTCCACTGGAAAGCCCGGCGTGTGTATAGTTACTTCTGGACCTGGTGCTACAAATATTGTCACCGGACTTGCTAGTGCATATATGGATTCTGTTCCGATGGTTGCTGTTTCAGGACAGGTAGCAACAAGCGTTATAGGGCAGGATGCTTTTCAAGAAGTTGACATTATAGGAATAACAAGACCAGTAACAAAACATAACTTTTTAGTTAAAAATGTAAGAGATTTGGCAAGAACTATAAAAGAAGCATTTTATATTGCAACCACTGGAAGACCAGGACCTGTTTTGATCGATATTCCTATTGACGTTCAACGAGGAGCCTGTGAATTTATTTATCCTGATAAAGTGGAAATACGTTCTTATAAGCCTAATTACAGCGGGCATATTGAGCAGATAAACAAAGCTGCTGAAGTTATAAATAAGAGCAAACGTCCAGTTTTTTACATTGGTGCGGGAGTGGTTGTTTCCAACGCTGAAAATGAAATTTTAGAGTTGTCAAAAAAAGCGGATATTCCTGTAACTAACACTTTGCTTGCAATAGGGGTATATCCTTGTGATACGAATCTTAGTTTGGGCATGCTTGGCATGTATGGAACTTATTGTGCCAATAAAGCTATGCAATCTGCAGATGTTATTATAGCTGTAGGTGCAAGATTTGATGATAGATGTACTGGCAAAGTTTGTGATTTTGCAAGAAATGCAAAAATAATTCACGTTGATATAGACTCCACTGCAATATCAAAAATTGTTGATGTTGATATTCCCGTTGTGGGTGATGCAAAAACAGTTTTAAAAGAGATAATCTGTTTAGTTGATAAAAAAGACAGAAAAGATTGGATTAAAACAGTGGATTCATGGAAAGAAAAATATCCTTTGTTTTACGAGAAAAATGATGATAAGCTTCACCCTCAGTATGTTATAGAGAAAATTTCAGAACTTACCAAAGGTGAAGCCATTATAACTACAGATGTAGGTCAGCATCAAATGTGGTCTGCCCAATATTATAAAGCCAAGTATTCACGTTTATTTTTAAGTTCAGGTGGACTTGGAACTATGGGATTTGGGTATCCTGCGGCTATCGGAGCGAAATTTGGAAATCCGAATAAAGAAGTCATAGCAGTTACTGGTGATGGCTCTTTTCAAATGAATATGCAGGAAATGGCTGTTGCGGTTTTAAATGAAGTTGATGTAAAAGTAGTTATACTGAATAATCAGTATTTGGGAAATGTCCGACAGTGGCAAGAGATGTTTTACGGTAGGAGATATTCTCATAGCTGTCTTGCTAAACGAAAGAAATGTTTTAAATGGTGCAATACGCCAAATAGGCATTCTTGTCCTGTGTATGTGCCAGATTTTGTGAGATGGGCTGAAAGTTATGGTGTTTTGGGTATAAGAGTTGCTAAGAAAAAAGACGTTGAGCTAGCTTTAAAAAAAATGCTTGAGACAAAAAGCTCTGTGGTTATTGACGTGTGGGTTGAGATAGAAGAAAATATTTTTCCAATGGTTCCCTCAGGAGCTTCTCTTGATGAAATGATAACTAGAATGAATGGGTAAATATATATTTTCAAAGAAAAATATTTTGTATAATAGGGATGTAATGCGTTATACGGTTTCGATTTTAGTAGAGAACAAGTCTGGTGTTTTAGCAAGAATATCAGCTCTTTTTGCTGCCCGTGGTTTTAATATAACTTCACTTTCTGTAAGTGAGACGGAAGATACTACAATTTCAAGGATTACTATTGTTGTAAAAGGCAATAAATTAATTTTAGAGCAGATAACAAAACGATTAAATAAACTTGTTGATGTTATAGAGGTCAATGACTTCAGTAGTGTTGGTTATTATATAGAAAGAGAGCTTGCTCTTATAAAAATAAATGCTGTAAATAAGACTTTGCGTGATGAAATTATCAGACTTGCTGGTATTTTCAAAGCTAAAATAATATAGAGATAATCGCAAAGATTCAATAATAGTTGAAAATAAACGGTGGTGAGAGTAAACCGGGCGCTTTTATGGGAGCTGCTTCGCCTTATGGTGTGAAGGGAATTTGTAAAACTAGAGCTTTGGTTTTATGTCGTGGTAACTCCTCTAGCATGGTAAGTGAGAAACAAAGTTAAGGAGAAAGAGATGAAAGAAGCAAAAATGTATTATGACAATGATGCAGATTTAAATTTGTTAAAAGGAAAAACAATTGCTATTTTGGGGTATGGAAGCCAAGGGCATGCACATGCACTTAACCTTAGAGATTCTGGGATGAACGTTGTTGTTGCTCAAAGAGAAGGTGGAGCTAATTATGAAAGAGCTTTAGTAGATGGTTGGAAACCTTTAAGTATAGCAGAAACTGTCAAACAGGCTGATTGGATTCATATTCTTTTGCCTGACGAAGTTCAGAAAAAAGCTTGGGAAAATGATATAAAGCCCAATATTAGAAAAGGAGCAGTTTTGAGTTTTTCACATGGATTTAACATACGTTATCAACAGATAGTTCCTACTGGTGATTTGGATGTAATAATGATAGCTCCTAAAGGACCTGGTCATTTTGTAAGAAAACAGTACGAGGAAGGTAAGGGTGTTCCTTGTTTGATAGCTGTTGAACAAGATGCAAGTGGAAAAGCAAAGGAATTGACTCTTGCTTATGCTAAAGGTATAGGTGGAACAAGAGGTGGAGTTATTGAAACAACTTTTAAAGAAGAGACTGAGACTGATTTGTTCGGTGAGCAGGCGGTTCTTTGTGGCGGAGTAGTTGAGTTGATAAATTCAGGATTTGAAACACTTGTAGCTGCAGGATATCAACCTGAAATTGCATATTTTGAATGTTGTCATGAAATGAAACTTATAGTTGATTTGATTTTTGAAGGTGGTTTTGGCAAGATGAACCATTCAATTTCCAACACAGCTGAATATGGTGAATATATATCTGGGAAGAGAGTGATAACTGATGAAACTAAAGCTGAGATGAAAAAAGTGTTGTCAGACATTCGATCTGGAAAGTTTGCAAACGATTGGCTTAAAGAAAATAAAGATGGCAAACCATTTTTTAACAAAGAAAAACAAGAAGTAAACAAAAGGCTTATAGAGAAAGTAGGCTCAAGACTTCGTTCGTGTATGTCCTGGGTGAAAAAATAATAAGCTTTTTAGAATTTGAACTTGGACAAATCTCTTGGCAAAAAAGTTTTTAAAAATTTTCATAGTTTTAACCGTGATTGGTTTTGTGTTTTATTTTGCTTTTAACATAATAATGATTTCTTTAGTTCACAGTAAAAAAGAGATATCCATACCAAACGTTGTTGGAAAAAATCTTTACAATGCTATTGAAGAGGCTTCCAAATATGGTTTTGGTTTAAAGATGGATGGCGAAGAAGCAAATCAAATTGTTCCTGCAGGAACGATTTTAAGACAAAATCCTCCAGCGGGAATGTATGTTAGGGAAGGTAAAGTAATAAGGGTTACAATAAGCTGCGGCGGAGAGGCTGTTTGTGTTCCAAATTTAGTTGGACAAAGTATTCGTTCTGCTGATATTTCTTTAAGAATGTCAACGTTGGTTATGGGTGAGGTTACAAAGAGATATTCCGTGGTTTACGATAGAGACACTGTTGTCGCTCAAGATATTGCTGCCGAAACTAAGGTTGATAGAGATTCTGTAGTAAATCTTATTGTTTCCGATGGGCAGCCACCGGAAGGAATGATTCTTATGCCTAATTTTATTAACAAAAATTTTCAAGAAGCTGTTGAATGGTCGTTGCAAATGAACATAGTTTTAAATATAACAAAAAGAGAATCTGATAAATTTGATTCCGGTATCATTATAAGACAATATCCTGAACCTGATATAGACATAACAAACTTGAGAAATGTAAATATAACTGTTGCAGAAAGGGCTTAAGTGGAAAATAGAAATGAAAAAAATTATTATAGCGCCGTCCATTTTGTCTGCAGATTTTTCGAATTTAGCACGTGATGTTAAAATGTTAGAACAAATTGGTGTTGAGTGGATTCATATAGATGTTATGGATGGGCATTTTGTTCCAAATATAACAATAGGTTCTGTAGTTGTAAAATCATTAAGGAAAATTACAAAGTTGTTTTTTGATGTTCATCTTATGATTACAAACCCAGAAAAATATTGGAGAGATTTTAAAAAAGCTGGAGCCGATTTGATTGTGTTTCATCAGGAAAATTTAGATGATAAAAAGAAACTTGCAAAAGAAATAAAAAATTCAGGTGTGAAAGCTGGTGTATCAATAAAACCAGAAACTTCTGTTGAAAAAATAGAAGACTTGTTGCCGTATGTTGATTTGGTTTTGGTTATGACTGTTGAGCCCGGATTTGCAGGGCAGTCTTTTATTGAAGATATGGTTTCAAAAATTAAGTGCCTAAGAAAAGTTATTGATGCGAAAAAATATAATTGTCTTATAGAAATTGATGGTGGAATAAATTTTCAAACAAGCAAAGTTTGTGTTAAGGCTGGTGCAAATGTGTTAGTAAGCGGCAGTTATATATTTTCCTCTAAAGATCCTACAGAGGCTATAAAATCGCTTTCTATATGAAGAAGATTATATCTTTATTTTTTTCGGCAGTTGTTTTGCTTGTTTTTGCATTCTCTTATGCTTCTGTTGATAGTTTTTTTCCGTCGCAGAATGTAAACGTCGTTCTTGACGGTAATTTTTTTAGCGGAATAAGCGTTTATAAAATTTCAGATGACACCTATTATTTTTCTGTTAAAGAGCTCGCTGAGTTATATGGTGCTGTGCTTGACTGGAAATCGATAAGCTCAAAAGTAATAATGCGTTTAAACAATAGAAAAATAGATATAAAGGCTAATAGTTCTGAAATAGTGTTTGGCAGAAAGTTTAAAAAAATGTCTTTACCATCAAGGTTGATAAAAAATGATATATATGTTTCACCTGAATTTGTTACTTTAAAAGAATTTTCTGAAATTGCTGATGCGGAAACATCATGGAATCCTTTATCTTTAACTTTGACAGTGACTCATCACGCAAACATTTCTGCAATAAGATATTTTACAAAATCTGAAAACACCAAGGTGTATGTACAACTTGATAAATCTCTTCGATATAGGATTTCAAAAAATGCAAATACAATAATTTTGACAATTTTTAGAGGTAAACTTCAAAATGGTTCTATAAATGTAAATAATGGCGTTATTAAAAATATTCAATATGCAACAATAGGTTGTTCGGCTGTTATTACAATAAATCTTCATCAAGTTCCAAAAAATATAAAGACTATAAGTTGTTCAAATTCTGCTGAAATACTTGTGGAAATTGAGCATTCAAGAAAGGTTTCAGTGATTACTTCTAGGGATTACGATGTTCCTGGAGTTAAAGAATTGCGTGTTCCGTCCGGTAAAAATTTAGATGCTTTAGATTTAACTTCTCCAGAAAGGTTTATTGAACATTCCCAGATAAATGATTTTGATTATCTAAGCGAAAATGATGATGAAAATAAAGATTTGAAAGCTGCTCCTGTTACAACATTTGAAAGCGGAAATATAATTGACGATAGTTTTGTAATAGCTGATGATACAGATATTATTTCTGGATTCGATTCTAAAAAAGAAACAAAAAAGAAGCAGTTTAAGCGGAAAAAAATTATAGTTGTTGATGCGGGACATGGTGGAAAAGATTCTGGATCTATGGGAGCAAATGGAACTAAAGAGAAAGATTTAAATCTGGATATAGCTTACGAGCTAAAATCAATTTTTGACAAAGATGATGATTTTGAAGTTATATTAACAAGAAAAGATGATACGTTTATTCCTCTTGCCGAAAGAACAAATATTGCCAATGAGAATAATGCAGATTTGTTTATATCTATACACTGCAATGCAAATCTTGACAGAAATGTCAGTGGTTTTGAGGTTTATTACCTATCTGAAAAAGCAACTGATTCTGAAGCTGCTGCAACTGCAGTTCTTGAGAATTCAGTTTTAGAATTGGAAGGGAAGTCAAGTAAAAAGTGTGCGAATCTTCAAGAAATATTTCGGTCTATGGCAATGACCACATTTATGAATGAGTCTTCGAAATTAAGTGCGTTTATATCTTCTCAGGCAAGAGGAAGACTAAAAATTCCTGTAAGAGGTGTTAATAAGCAAGCTAATTTTTATGTACTAAGAGGTGCGCAGATGCCGTCAGTTCTTGTTGAAAGTGCTTTTTTAAGTAATTATGGTGAAGAAACTAAGCTTTGCACTAAAAGTTTTCGTGTGTCTGTAGCTGATTCTATATATGAAGGTGTTATAAGATACTATGCAAAAAAAGCAAGAGATAAAAATTTTGAGTAATAATAATCCTATAGGAATTTTTGATTCAGGTTTTGGTGGGCTTACGGTAGTGTCTGCAATAAGCAAAGTTCTTCCTTTGGAGAATATTATTTATTTCGGAGATACGGCACATGTCCCTTATGGTGCTAAATCTCAAAGCACTATAGTCAAGTTTTCTAAAGAGATAACGTCATTCCTGATAAAAAATAAAGTAAAACTTATAGTTGTGGCGTGCAATACTGCGTCTGCTTTAGCTCTACCTGTTTTAGAGAAAATTTTAAAAACTCCTATTATAGGTGTGATAACTCCAGGAGCTATGGCGGCTGTAGATGCGTCAAGAAATTTTAGGATAGGCATTATAGGTACCGAGGGAACAATAGGAAGTAAATCTTACCCTAAAGCAATAAGTAAACTTGTAAAAGCCAAAGTATATCAACAGGCATGTCCATTGCTTGTTCCTCTCGTAGAAGAAGGCTTGATTGATGGAGAAATAACTGACAGAATAGTTAAAGAGTATATAAAGTCTTTGCTTGCTAAAAAAATTGACACGTTAGTTTTGGGTTGTACTCATTATCCTCTTTTGAGAAAAACATTGGAGAGAAATTTGGATGAAAATATAATTCTTGTAGATTCAGCCACATCTACGGCCTTAGAAGTAAAGCGAATTTTGGATAAAAAATCTTTACTTGCATCAAAGAACGGTAAAAAATATTTAAAATTTTATGTGAGCGATAACCCTCAGAAATTTAAAAAGATAGGAAGAAGATTTTTCTCAAAAAATATAGTGAACATAAAAAAAATAAATTTGGCATGTTAGATGAAAAGAAGATATATGTTGTCTTTGATATATTAGCAAAGTGAATAAAAGATCTAAAAAATTTTTTGAAAAAGCGAGAAAAACGTGTATTTTTATGTTATTATAAACTGATTGTTACAGTAAAGTCAGATAAAACGTGTTTGGTGAAATAAAGGAAAAGTGAAATACAAACTTTCAGTAACTAAAAATTTTGCCTCAGCACACTGTCTTAGAGAGTATGAAGGCAAATGCGAAAATCTTCATGGGCATAATTGGAAGATAAAGGCGGCTTTTTCCGGTTCAAAACTTGATAATGCCGGTATGCTTATAGATTTTACAAATATAAAGAAATGTCTTAATCAAATTATTTCCTATCTAGACCATAAATTTTTAAATGAAATAGATCCTTTTAATAAAATTAATCCTACAGCGGAAAATATAGCAGCGTTTATTTATGAACAACTAAAACAAATAGAAACTAAAACTGCAAAAGTATGCGAGGTTGAAGTTTGGGAAAATGAGTTCTCTTCGGCTGTCATTAGTATGTAACTGACCACTGTATTTTATAGATGGTATTTATTTGCGCTCGATGTTTGAATTAGCAAAGCAATAAAATAAAGAAGCTCAAAATAGTCAAAACAGTACAAGTTATATTGATGATGGGAGTCTAATGTCGTGTTTTTGTGTTGGTTAGACGGTAATTTGAAAAGAATACACAATAATTAACACTTGGTAAAAATATTTAATATTCTAAACTGTAGATGTTATTGTGGAAGATGTAGTATAGGTTTTGTAAATTTTAGAATTAGAAAGAATTTATTTTAAAAGAATATGTTTTAGTCGGCGTAGTTATTATGAAAATAATAATTTAAGATTTTTTCCGTGGAGTTTTGGACCATTTTAAAAAAACAAGCATTTTATTTCTAACAGAAATTTTCAACATACATGGTTTAAAAATAATTGTTGTGATATTCTGGAGACAAAATAAAAAGAAAAAGAAGATCACATGATAGCAATTAAAAGCATAAAGTTATGAGGTATTTTATTGTTCTGAATAACTTTTCAGAAGCTGGGAATTGAAGATAAGATAGTTTTTAAGTAATTTTGTGTGTGTATTTAGAAATACAATACCTAAAATTTTATAATGCTTTTGCAAGTATTGTATGAATTTGTATGAAAAAGATAAGAGTTTTAAGAATGGATGTTTGGAACTGATTTCAAAGTTGGTTTAGCCAAAAATATTTCCATCACTACTCTATGAACTAGTGATGGGATGTTGTTGAAATTTCTAGTAGAATTTTTAGATATTTAAATATTTTTTTGAGGCAGTTGTTGTCATATTTGATTATGGTTTATCAACAAAACACAAAGAAAGAGATAAAAAGCAGCTCTCAAAATTGCAGAAACTGTTAAAGCTGAGTATTTTATTGTAAATCTGTTTCTTCCTTGATCTAATGATGCTTTGACAAAAAAATAAGAAAATTCCAATTATAAACTTCTTTTCAAAACTTGTTCCTCTTATCTATGTTTCTGGCAGAAATACGTTCTTTATTTCTTATGTACAGAGTCAATAAATACAGAAACAATTTTTTATTGGTGTTAATGCCGTAGATTTTTCGAATTATCATGACCAATCTTGAACGGGCTCTGGATTTATAAAAGCGTACAACAATCTTTTAAAATCTTTAAAAACAAAAATAACGATTCAAGCTACGCTTTTAAATAAATAATCAAATAATAAAACTTGAAACAAAATTAAAATGTTCCATATGAAAGTATATATGGATTTGTTACAACAGTTATAGTATAAACCTTGCTTTGTGAAATGCGATTCTCGTGTAAAATCCTGAGAGCAAAATGTTTTAAAAGAAGCAAAATTGATTGATCTTGCGCTAGGAAGGAAATGAAGTGTCATTTGTAATAAAAGTCCAATGTATATGAAATATTTTTTCATTTCAAGGATAAAAAGGAAAACTATATACACTTGGACTTCCTTAAGTTTTTACGCTTTACAGGTCGCAATCTAAAATGCAGGTATTGTGGCGATATATCATAATTTGGCCGTATTTCAAAAAAGTAAAATATTTTGAGCTCTAGATGAAATATTAAAAAAGATTTGCTTCGTTTATGCTAAAAACAAAAGCGTTTTTAATCGGTAGATATATTAATAAATCGTATGTTTCAATTACGGGAGGTGAGCCATTGATTTATGTTGATTCTTTAAAAGAATTGTTACCAAACATTATTTAAAAATTTAAAAAAAAGTAAAATTTCATTCTGCGATGTTGTTTCAATGGATTTTAATTTTACTTTGGAATGCGGTAAAGCCTTTTGGACAGATGGTAGAAAAGTTTTAAAAATTGCCAAAATAAGGCGTTTGTTGTTGTAGCAAAAAAATACTAAATTACAAGAAATAAATAAGTCAGCCGAACTCATAAAAAGTACCTCAAGAAATATATATTTAATTCTTCAGTTATCTATTGACAAAAATATTCCCAAACATAATAGGCCTTTATAAATTTTATAATTAAGCTAGAAAAGTGCATCCAAATATTTATTTATAGTACAGATGCATAAAGTTTACAAGATTAAATAACTAGGTCTATATTTTATGTTGTTCATGGTTGAAAATATAAAAATCTAAATAAATATGATTATATATTATTATTTGCACACTAGCACTTATTAGTGTCGTGTTGCATTTAACTATGATATTTAATTATTTTAAAAGACAGCGTCATATTAAGAGTAAGAGTGCTTATTACTTTGATAGATATTTACCATAAACAAACAGTTTGCTAACTGTATAAATAAATATAAATTGCTTTTTTGTTGAAGAGTTTTCAGATGATACTAATATATATAGTATCAGAGTATTTAGATGAGTAAGAGTTTGGTTTATAGTCGGATTGTATATTTTATTTTAAATTAGTTAAAAAACTCTAAAGCATACTATCATTGCTAAACTCTAACATATCATTTATAATTGTACCGTTTAGAAATTTAGATAAATTTTTAGATTACAAATTAATTGATATACTTGATTTGACGATGATATAAGGTTAAGTTTTAAGGAAATTAAATTAAAAAATGCTTGATAGTTGAAAGTTGCAATAATTTTTAATATTTCTTTTATTTTATAACATTAATATCGCTTTTTCTGCGATGAAAAATAGGAAGATTTAACATATGCCAGCCACTTTTTAACTTTAAACTCTTCTGTTTTTGCTACTTGAAATAATTCCAAAATTCATCTCATCATTTACCAGTGCATTTTTTATATAAGCTTTAGGAAAAAACTTCTGTTTCCAGCGACTTTATTAACTGCGTTGTATTTTGTTGTACAAACACTACTGGTAGAAACCAGGTTAATATAAAAACCGTCCTAGCATACACTTGCAAGTACTTTTTGTATTTTAACGTTTTTTTAAAATTGTTTAAAAGCCTAGATCACCAAAGAGAGTTTAAACTTCCGTTTTATTAATTATATTTCTTTTTGTCACGTCTCTAGAAAAAACCATTTTACTCACAGCTTTTGTTAGTTATTTGTATCTCTTGCCATATTAACAGATGTCCTTACTAATAAAATGCAGCACCATGCTCTTTTTTTTGTTCTCTTTTTAGCTTTAGTTTATTTTGGCATGATGCTAATAAAAACTAATCCTGCCGGCTGATCTATCTAACCTCTAGTTTTTTATACAAAACTTTTCATCCATTTATTTTTTAATCATCTGCATGTTTTATATTTATTATTTTTGCAAAACTCTATATATAAAGAACTCACAGTTTTAGTTGTTACAATTGCTCTTTATGGCACAGTAAAATATTGATTTTTGCATTATCTGGACTTTACATACTATATATATACTCTATATAATCTCTTTTATGCTTGTTTTATAAACTTAGTGTTTAATTTTTTTGAAAACTCCTGAATTACCCCACAGCAAGATCCTTATTTAATCTTGCCTTTTTTAAATCTTGTTAGTAAAATAAAATTTTTACTGTCAGTTCTTTATTGCGGTATTTGCGTATAATTTTTATTATTTTTTCAATGCTGCTTTATTTCCGTTTAAATTGAGCCGTTCTACTTGTAAAGGCAATAACTACAAATTTTGAGGATAACTGACACGTTTACAGTTAGTATCCCATGAAGTAGGTTTTGTTTTGGTCTTTCTCTAGACGAAGATATAGCTTTGCATAACAAGTCTAGTTTCTTAGTTTTACTTTTATCGCCGCGCATTATGTCAGTTTTTTTTAAAACCTCACGATAACATGTGTTGTTGTAGCCTTTACTGCTCCGTCTTTTTTGATTTATAAGAGCTACTACTTCTTTCATATCTAAAAGTTTACTCTCTTTTTATATATAATATACAACACGATCTTTAATATATACATATATACATGTGCTTATACATGAATATATGTTAATTAATATATTTAATCTTCCTGTCAAATACTTTAATTAATGTAAAAATCAGCAAAGTTGAGATGCATGTTCAAGCATTCCTAATACTTTTACTTTCCTGTTACTGGTTGTTGTGCCTGCTTTGATTGTTAAAATAATACTTTTTCTTTTATTTTTTCAATATCATCTCCAGATTCTTGTTTTTTTAATTTGATGGTCAAATCTATATGTCGTTTTTGATATTTGCTATCTCAGATGTATTAAAGAATATTTAAATCTTTGATAGTTTTAATGGTTTTGTCTTTTGTAATCTTCGGATTTTCTATTTGCAATTCTTCTATTTTATTTTTTACAATTTTTATCCATTTTCCTGCTGGCTTATCAAATATTTCCATCAATTCTTTACCTGAAAACATCTCGCCTTTAAGATACAACATATTTTTTAGTTTTAAATATTTAACTCTTGCATTCAGCTCTGTAAGTTTGTTTTCATCATTTATTTTGTCATAATTGGCTTTTGAGATTTCCATTATTGAATCAAACTTATCTCCGCATCTTTTAAAAAATCTCCTTATTGTGTTATCCGACCAGTTGTTAGTATACATTTTGGGATATGTATGATTTTTTATAATAGATGATACTTTTACTATAAAATCTTTTGGGTATTTAAGTCTTTTTAAAATACTTTCAGATTCTTTAGCGCTTTCAAATTCATGTCCTAAAAACGATATTTTATTGTTCAATTTTTTATGTGTTTTGAATTTTCCTATGTCATGTAGCAACGCTGACATTCTTAAAGTAATATCATTTCTTGTTCTGTCTAATACGTTTAAAGTATGTGTAAAAACATCATCAAAGTGATAATTTATGAATTGTTTCAAGCTTTTTAATCTTGCAATTTCTGGAAGAATTTTTTGCAATAAATTTATATTGTACATCATTAAAAAAGCTTTTGAGGGGGTATGTTCAATAATTATTTTATTTAACTCTTCTCTTATGTGCTCAGGTGAAACTATATCTATGCGTTTTGCCGAATCTTTCATGGCATCATAAGTTGTAGTCTCTATACTGAAACCCAATTGCAAACTTTGTCGTACTGCTCTTAAAATCCTTAAAGGATCTTGTTTAAAAATTATCTCTGTGTTCTTTGGGTTTACAACTCTTATTATTTTGTTTTTTATATCTTTGATACTTTTGGAAGTGAAATCAAGAATTGTCATATCGCTTAGTCTTAAAAACAAAGCATTAATTGTAAAATCCCGTCTTAAAGCGTCTTCTTCTAAACTGGCAGGATTGATATCTGGATTTCTAGAATCAAATTTATAATACTCTTTTCTTGGCATTACAAATTCTACTTCTTCGCTATCTATAAGCAATTTTGAAGTTCCAAACTTTTCGAAAACAACAGGGTCATGTAAACTGTATTTTTTTGCAAGAATCTTTGAAAAATTTATACCTGAGAATTGTTTATCGGCAATTTTGTCTTTGGAATAAACCATAATGTCTAAATCTTTAGGCTCTCTATTTAATAACAAATCTCTTACAAATCCACCTACAATGTAAGTTTCAAAATTATTTTCTTTTGCCGAAAGAACAATTTTACTTATTATTGATAGGTATTTTTTAGGTAAAACTATGTTTTTCATATACACCAGTATTATAACATATTACTTATCGATCTTTTTGCCTTTACAGCAAGAGTATTTTTTACAACAGTTACAATTACATTTATTTTTTAATAGATATTTTATTAAAAAGATAATAGCAATTACTATGATAATTGCTATTATTGCAGTCTGTAACATATCAATAATCATTTTGTTTTTATGCTCCAAGATTTAAAAATGTTCCTAATTGAAATACGATGAAAGATGCTATCCATGCTAAAATAGTATTTCCTATAACAAGCAGTATAAGCCATTTAAAACTTGAATCTGTTTCTTTAAAGAACACAGAAACCGAAACAATGCAAGGCATATATATTAAACAAAAAATAAGGAAAGTTATACCTTTAAGAGGAGACCAGTTTTTATCAGAAGCTATTTTTTCTTTTAGAGATTGATGGTTGTCATTGTCTTCTATAGCATAAATTGTCCCAAGTGTGCTTACTATAAGCTCTTTGCCTATCAAGCCTGTTAATAAAACTATTACGTTGTTTCCATCCATACCTATTGGCTTGAATGCCGGTTCAAAGTATTTTCCAATCTTTCCGGCAAGACTATGTTTAAGTTGTATTGTAGCTTGTTCGCTTTGGGATAAGTTTTCATTTACCGAAGCTTTAGGATATTCAAATACAAACCATACAACCATGGATGTGAGGAGTATTACTGTTCCTGTCTTATGGATATATAACCATCCCCTTTCCCACATTTTTAGGAATAATCTTTTCAAGGTTGGAAGATGATATGGTGGAAGTTCCATAATAAAGTGAGATATTTCTCCGTTTAAAATAGTTTTGCTTAAAAGCTTAGCTACGCCAAGCGCAATAGCCATGCTTAACAGATACATTATAAACATTATTCCAGTTTGATGTTTTACAGAAAAAAATGTTTCAATAATTAGAGCAAATACAGGAAGTTTTGCCCCGCATACCATAAAAGGAACTACAAACATTGTTATAAGTTTATCTCTCTTTGAGTCCAGCGTTCTTGTAGCTAATATCCCAGGAACAGCACAACCATTTGTGGAAAGCATTAAAGGCAGGAAAGATTTTCCATGAAGACCAAACTTGTTCATAATTTTGTCCATTACAAAAGCCATTCTTGCCACATAACCTGAATCTTCAAAAAAAGCAATAGCAAGAAACATAAACAATATAAGAGGAAAAAATTTGAATACTCCACTGATACCGCCAATAATTCCGTCAACAATTAAAGATTCTATAGGACCTTGAGGAATTATTGTTGCTATAAGTTGCCCAAATTTGTTGAAAAATAATTCAAAGATTTTTATAAATGGCATTGAAAAAGAAAACGTAAATTTAAAAATTATATACACAACCAAAGCAAAAACAGGGATACTTAAATATTTGTTTAAAACAAACGTATCTATAATTTCGCTTATATCTACTTTTTGAGTATATACTTTTTTAATGACTATTTTTACTATGGAATTTGCAAATTTATAGCGTATGTTTATAAGATCTGTTTCTAGTTTTTTTAAATGTTCTTTTAGGTGTACTTGACTTTGTTTCAATTGTTTTAAAATGTTTGTTCCATTGTCTGCTTTTGAAACAATCTGTAAAACTAACGGGTCATTACTCAGAAGTTTTATGGAAAGCCATTCTGAAGGAAATTTTGATAAGTTTTTGCTTTTTAAAATAAGAATGTCAAGTTTGTTTATTTCTGTTTTAATATCTTTGCCATAATCAATCTTAGCTCTTGTCTGATTTTTAAATTTGTTGTTTTTAGAATAGCTAACTAGACAATCTAAAATTTTATCTATTCCTGTTGATTTGTTTGCAATAGTATTAAATACTGGAACACCTAACTGAGCTTCCATCTCTTTTGTATCTACAACTTTTCCTTGAGATTTTAAAATGTCAGACATGCTTAAAACTACAATTATAGGAATATTTAATTCTGTTATTTGAGTAAACAAATACAGATTGCGTTCCATGTTTGATGCATCTATAACGTTTATTATGACATCTGGTTTATTTTCAATCAGAAAATTCCTTGCAACAACTTCATCTTCAGAAAATGCAGAAAGGCTGTAAATGCCAGGTAAATCAATAAAATTTATTTCAATATTTTTATATTTTCTCAAGCCTTCTTTTTTTTCAACAGTTACTCCTGGATAATTCCCAACATCTTGACCAGATCCGGTTAAATTGTTAAAAAATGTGGATTTTCCTATATTTGGATTGCCGGCTATAGCAACTTGAATAAGTTTTTTAGTTGTCATAATTATTTCCTTTTTAAGAGTATTTTGTCAGCAACTTGGTGATTTAAAACTATCTTTGAACCTTTGACTTTTACTATCACACCGCTTTTGTTACATTTATTTTCTATTACAATTATTTTTTCATTTTGGATAAATCCAAGCTCAGACAACCTGTTCGCAAATTTATCATTGCAATAAGTAGCTGAAAATTTATAAAAACCAGGGACAGCATTACTCAGTTTAACTGTGTCATTGTAAGATAGATGCTTATTAAAAGATTTAAACTTTTGGAAATGAACTTTAATCCAATGTTTATGTAGGTACTCATAAATTTGTTTTGTTATTTTTTTAATAAAACTCATATAGCCTCCTTTAGTTTTATATAAAAATCTTAGTTTAAACTAAAACAATATTGCAACACAACCAAACCAAAGATATTTTCAGCTTTACTTGTCTTCTAGGTGACTTTTTTTAACTTAACATATCTTCTTCTTTAAGAGAATATTTTTTTAGAAGTAAGTGTAATCTTTCTATTTTACGTACGGTTTCAAGTCCTATAAAATGTTCTATATCACAAGCTTCTTGATTTGCAACTTTATTGTTTATAAATAATAATTTATTTAAAAAATCATATAAAATGTCATGCTTTTTTTGTACTTCTAACGCAATGGTTTCTCCTTGATATGTTAAATCTACATATCCATATTTTTCATGAGTTACAAGATTATTTTTAGCTAAAAAATTTATAGCTGTATTAACGCTGGAGCTTTTAACATTTGAAGCTTTTGCTATGTCTCCTATTCTTGCGTACTTTTTCTTTTTTTTAAGCATAGCAATTGTTTCAAGATAATTTTCGAGCGATGCACTTAAATTGTTAAACGGTTTTCTTCTTTTAAATTTTGCCATTTTTTAGCCCTTGTAGTTCTAAATATTTTAGACTAATATAAAATTTTAACTTTGTTGTCAAATTTATATTATAAAAATTGTGTTATGATTTTTTGAATAGAGCTATTGAAAAAGAACTTGTAGGATATTTTTTTGATAAGATCGGAAAGTAATTTGAATCATTAATTTTATTTACCTGATAAAGCTTAGCTTATAAAATATCAATAAAATTTTTAAATATTTTTAGGCAATATTTCTTTTTTTTGAATATTCTGAATATTTTGTGACTTAAATCACAATGAAAAACAGTTTTATTTATTTTTTTGTTTCATTTTTTTATAAACATTATAATTCCATGCTCAAAACAATTTTTTAGCTTTGAAAAAAGGGGGGAGGGAACATCTATAAGTATAAAAAATAACAATCTGATATAAAAATCGTTAGCTAAAAGTACATTAAAAGCTGTTTTCTCATAGTGCACACATTTGCCTTTAAGGATAAATATTACACTAACAATATACGTTGTTTGGGTTAGTAAAATTAGAGAGATAAGCTGATTAGTTTGAACTTCAACGGTGTAATTTACATGCGTGTGGGGGGTATGCCAAAGCAAGCTAATTTTAGATACAAAAAGTTATTATCTCGTCAAGTAGTATTGTAGATTTTATTTGCTATCACAATGTAAAAGTGTATTATTTGTAAGTATAGAGATAATAAACGTATTTTTATATTTTTTATATGTAGATGTTGTAATAAATAGATGTAAGATAAAGATATAAGCACTTATACGGTAACAGATAGTTTGTAAATTTTTAATGCAAGTGATTTAATTAAGAATAAGAAGAAGTATAATGTTATAAATCGTAAAAAAAGAAGAACGGTAAAATGAGAGGTTTGATAAATCAAGATGTAAGCTGTATAAGTGTTAGTAGTATATTTTATGATTGTGAAGACACTGTTAGACAACAAAAAGGTTAAAAAGATAGAGCTCAAAATAAGGAGGCTCTTGGATTCAAATAGTAAAAATCCCAATAAACTTTAGCTTATATTTTTCTTGTTTGGATAATTTATAAAGGTAATGTTGTAAAATATAGAACCTAGCAATCTAAAGTCATATAAAAAAGCTTATGTAGTTTTTATAGTTATACTTTTTGTTATACTTTTTTTAGTGCGGTTTCAAATCTATCCATACCTAATTTTATATTTTCAATAGAGGTTGCATAAGAAAGTCTTATGTAGCCATCGGCTCCAAAAGGCGTTCCAGGAATAACAGCAATTTTTGCATAGTTAAGCAAATAATCTGTAAATTCCAAGTCTGTACTTATAGTTTTGTTATCAAAAGTTTTTCCAAGCAATTCCTTAATATTTGGGAAAACATAAAAAGCTCCTTCTGGCTTTCTGCAAGTTATCCCATGAATAGAATTAAGTCTAGTTATAATATAATCTCTTCTTTTTTCAAATTCTTTTCTCATATTTTTAACACATTCTTGTGAACCATTTAAAGCCTCAATGGCAGCTTTGATTGAAATTGAACAAGCATTTGACGTGGATTGGCTTTGTATTTTAGACATTGCGAAAATTATATCTTTTGGTCCTGCAGCATAACCTATTCTCCAGCCTGTCATGGCGTAAGCTTTAGAAACACCATTTATTATTATTGTAAGTTTTTTTGCTTGAGGAGAAACTTGAGCTATAGAAATAAAGTTAAAATTGTCATATACCAGTTTTTCATATATATCATCTGAAATTATAAAAATTTTATGCTTTACGCACACATCTGCTATAGCTTTTAGTTCTACTTGCGAATATGTTACACCTGTAGGATTTGACGGCGAATTAATTACTATGGCCTTGGTTTTTTTTGTTAAAACTTTTTCTATGGTTTCTGGCGTAATTTTGAAATTTGTTTTATCTGTTGTTTGGACAATTACTGATTTTCCACCAGCGAGAGCAATCATATCTGGATAAGATACCCAATAAGGTGCTGGAACTATAATTTCGTCTCCATCATCAATTATGGATTGAAAAAGATTGTACAAAGAATGTTTTGCTCCGCTTGATACCATAACTTGCTCAGAAGTGTAAGTAAGATTATTGTCTCTTTTGAGTTTTTCTATTATGGCATTTTTTATCTCAAGGGTGCCTGGAACGGGACAATACTTTGTAAACCCTGCATTTATTGCATTGATTGCCGCATTTTTTATACTTTGCGGTGTATCAAAATCTGGTTCACCTACACCAAAATTGATAATATCTATTCCTTGTTCTTTTAAGATTTTTGTTTTTGCATTAATAGCAAGTGTTGGTGATGTTTTAACGAACTGTACTCTTTTTGAAATGTTCATAAAATACTCCCTGAAAAGATGAAGATTAAAAAGATATATGTGTTTGACAAGTTTCTATAAATTATTGTATATTATATACTTTGGAAAGGGGTAAGTCAAATGTATGCGATAATTAAAACAGGTGGAAAGCAGTACAAAGTAGAAGAAGGATTAAGTTTAGTAATAGAGAAGCTTGATGAAGCTGAAGTGGGTCAGGAAATAATTCTTGACCAAGTTCTTTTATTTGCTGATGGCAATAAAACTATGATCGGAAAACCTATAGTCGAAGGTGCTAAAGTGTTGGCTACTGTAGTAGCTCAAAAGAGAGCGTCCAAGGTGTTGGTATTTAAAAGAAAGCCAAAAAAAGGTTATAAAAAGCTTCAGGGACATCGTCAGTATATGACTGAAATCAAAGTTACAGAGTTGGCGTTTAAGTAAACCTAGAGAGGACAGAAAATGGCACATGTAAAAGCGCAAGGATCGTCTACTAATGGTCGTGATTCGCATGGTCAAAGGTTAGGCGTAAAGATATACGGAGATCAAAAAGCTAAAGCTGGAGCAATAATAGTACGACAGAGAGGGACTAAGTATCACCCTGGAGTAAATGTAGGTATGGGAAAAGACAACACTATCTTTGCTAAAGTTGTAGGAATTGTTAAGTTTGTTAGAAAATCAGGCGACAGATGCTATGTAAATGTGGAACAATAAAAATTTAGGGGTTATTGCCTAAATGTTTGTAGATAAAGTTAATATTTTTCTTACAGCTGGTCGTGGTGGTGATGGTTGTGTCTCTTTTAGAAGAGAGAAGTATGTGTCTTATGGTGGGCCTAATGGTGGAAACGGCGGTAATGGTGGCAGTATTTATCTTGAAGGGGATCCCAATAAAACCACTCTTTTAGATTTATCTTATAGACCTCAATTTAAAGCTGAGGATGGATATAAAGGATTATCGAACGATAAGTTTGGCAAATGTGGCGGTGATTTAAATATTAAAGTTCCTCTAGGAACTTTAATATTTAAAAACGGTGAACTTCTTGCTGACATAAAAAATACTGGCGAAAAAGTTTTAGCTGTAAAAGGTGGTAGAGGGGGCAGAGGAAATGCTTCTTTTAAGACAGGCAAACACACTGCTCCAAGAATTTCTGAGAAAGGTGAACCTGGAGAATATGCTGAAGTTAATCTTGAACTTCGTTTGATAGCTGATGTTGGTTTTGTTGGTCTTCCGAATGCAGGAAAATCTACGCTGTTGTCTCGAATTTCTGCAGCTAAACCTAAAATAGCAGATTACCCTTTTACTACGTTAGCTCCAAACCTTGGAGTTGTGGATTATAATGGCAAAACATTTGTTGCCGCGGATATTCCTGGTCTTATTGAAGGTGCTCATGATGGGAAAGGTCTCGGTTTTGAGTTTTTGAGACACATAAAACGTACAAAGGTTTTGTTACACATAATAGACGTAAGTGGTTTCGACGGAAAAGATCCTTATGAAAACTATAAAATAATCAATAACGAATTAAAACAATACTCCAAATATCTTGCAAAAAAGCATGTCATAATAGTTTTAAATAAAGTTGATTTACCTGGGTCTGCCGTAAATATTAAAAAGTTTAAGAAGCATATAAAGACCAAGAAATTATTTAAATTTTCGGCAGTGACTGGTGAAGGTGTGCAAATTTTAATTAAAAAAATGGTAAAAATGATTGAAAAACCTCTAGTTTTCAATCCTGAAGAAGAAATAGAAACAATGCCCGTGAAGAGGTATATTTATGAGCCTGAGTTTAAGATTCATGTTGATGAAGATGGTACATTTGTGGTTACAGGATTAAAAATTGAAGTTCTTACAGAAATGACAAAATTCAGTGAGGATGAAGCTTTAAGACGTTACCAAAATATTATTAAAAAAATGGGGTTAGAAACGGAACTTGAGAATATAGGCGCAAAATCAGGAGATACTGTTCGAATTGGCAATTTTGAATTTATCTTCAAAAATTAATAATATGCAACACATGCTTGTGATTTTAATTTAACAAAATTGTAATTAGCATTCTAACTAATTACAATTTTTTGATTTTAGAGGTAGTAAAAAGTTTAACAATGTTGAAGATGCAAAGTATTTCATAAGCTGTAAAATTATGTTTTATTTCTACAACTACAGTACTAAGTTAAAGTATCGGAATTTGACACAGTGGTCTAAAATATGATACCTGATGGGGGGGGGATCTGTTGAGAGAGATATTATGTCGGGCAGTTAGCTCAGTTGGAAGAGCATTTCCCTTACAAGGAAGAGGTCGCAGGTTCAAGTCCTGCACTGCCCACACACTGCAAACGTAAGTGATTAAATTAAAAAATTGACATAGAGAAAAATGCAAGAGAAGAAAAATAATAATTATTTATGATGGTATTTGAAATTTAATTATATTGTTTGAAAAAGTATTTATTGGAGTGGTTATATTCTTTTATTTGATAAAATATCAGTTTTGTTCCGAATAATAATTTTTGGAACTTTTAATTTTGTTCAAAAAAACTTCGAAGAAGAAAAAGATAGTTGATAGAATTGTTTATAACTTAGAGCAAATATAAGAGAGATGTTACCTATGAAGTTTATGGGCTTGACATTACAGCTGTGCTTTTATCAGATTCTAACATAGAAAGAAGTGTTAACTATTGTTTTGTAGCTTTACGCTTATCTTGTTAATGATACAAAAAGCACCTTAAATTCATTTATTACATTTATGCTATCTCTTAGTTTTTGTTTAAAAATCAGTAAATTTTATAATTGCTAATTAAAAATATCTTGACACTTTCTTTTTTTGTTGTGTGGGATAGAAGAGCTTAAGCTAAAAGATGCAAGACTAGTCAAAAATATGAGCCACACTTTGCAATAATTGAAAACATTTCCGATAAAATGATAGAATAGCGTGGGTTATGATAAAGCTGGAGATAAAAAAATACGGTAGTTCTGTTTTGAGAAAGAAGTCAGATTTAGTTCAAAAAATTAATAAGGATATAAAATGCCTTACTGAAGATATGCTTGAAACAATGTATTTATCGCGTGGTTTAGGCTTAGCTGCTCCTCAAATAGGAGTTTCTTTAAGAATATGCGTTATTGATGTCAGTCCCGATAAAAAATTACCGTTGGTTATGGTAAATCCAAAAATAGCTTATAGCAGCAATAAAATATTGGGGCAAGAAGGATGTTTGTCGCTCCCGGAAATTTTTGCTAGTGTAAAACGTTTTGTTAATATTGTGGCAGAATATACGGATTTAGATGGTAAAAATAGAACGATTGAAGCTGAAAGTCTTCTTGCAAGAGTGATTCAACATGAAATAGACCACTTAGATGCGAAAATTTTTGTAGATTATCTTCCAGATTGGAAGAGAAAAAATATAGAAAAAGAAATAAAAAGAAGAAAGAAGAAAGGCGATTGGTGAAGATTTTATTTTTTGGCACAGCTCAAGTTTCTAAAATTTATCTTGAAGTATTGCACAATACTAACACTAATGAAATTTTTGTTGTAACTATACCTGATAAACCTGTTTTAAGAGGTCAAAAGCTTACTCCGCCTTCGGTAAAAACTTATTCCCTGGAAAACAATATAAAATTTATTCAATCTGGAAATTTTGCACCTGAAGTTATTAAAAAGTTAAGGAATTTTAATGCTGACGTTGGCATAGTTGTTGCTTATGGCAAGATTATTCCTGAAATAGTTTTTAATCTGCCAAAATATAAAACTTTTAATATTCATTTTTCACTTCTTCCAAAGTACAGAGGGGCAGCACCAGTACAATACGCACTATTTAATGGAGAGATCGAAACGGGAGTGACGTCTTTTTATATTGAAAAAGAGCTTGATACTGGTGATATTCTTATTCAAAAGAAACTTTTTATAGAAAAAAAAGATAATTCTGGAACTTTACTTAATAAACTTATTCCTTTGGGAATAGAAACTATGAACGAAACTTTAGAGTTATTTCGTTTAGGTAAGCTAGCTGGCAAACCTCAAGTTGGCGAACCGACTTTTTCTCCATCCTTTAAAAAAGAAAAAGGACATTTAGACTGGGGCAAAAAAGCGGTTGATATATATAATCAGTTTAGAGGATTGTATCTCTGGCCTGGTATATATTCTGTGGTATCTAAAGGAACACTTAAAGGCAAAAGAATTAAATTTATAAATATTGAGATATTTGACATTGATTCTGAAAATAAAGATTTTGGAGTAATTTTATTCATAGAAAAAAACAAGGGATTTGTTGTTTCGTGTTTGAAAGGTAAAATTTTAGTTTCAAAAGTACAGCCTGAAAGCAGGCATGTAATGTCTGCCTGGTCGTTTATTCAAGGTGGACAATTAGTAGTAGGTGACAAATTTTAATTTTATAATAAGGAGATTTGTGTGACAATTGAAATAAACGAAACTAATTTTGAGAAGGAAGTATTATACTCTGATAGACCTGTGCTTGTTGATTTTTGGGCAGCATGGTGTGGTCCTTGTAGAATGTTTTCTCCTATTATTGAAGAGATTGCTTCTCAATACAATGGGAAAGTCAAAGTATTCAAAGTAAATACTGATGAGAATATGTCCTTGTCCACAAAGTTTCAAATAACGTCAATTCCGTGTCTAATACTATTTAAAAACGGTAAAGTTTTGAATAAAATAGTTGGATTTAAACCTAAAGGTGATATAGAGAAGCTTATAAATTCTGTTCTTTAAGAATTAGAAGGAAAAAAATATGGTATATGATGTTGTAATAGTTGGTGGAGGTCCGGCAGGGTTGTCTGCTGCAATTTATTCATCAAGAGCCATGCTTAAGACATTACTTATAGAGAAGAATGGTTGTGGTGGTCAAATAACTGCAACTGATTTGCTTGAAAATTATCCTGGATTTAACGGAGGCGTCAATGGTTTTGATTTAGCTGTTAAACTTGAAACCCAAGTAAGAGATCTTGGTACGAAAATAGTTTATGATGAAGTTACGGAAGTTAAAAATGGCTCCGTAAAAAAAGTTGTAACTGTAAATTCTGTTTATGAATCAAAAACTGTTATTATAGCTGTGGGGACCCGCATAAAAGAAATGAACATTCCCGGTGAAGCTAAATTTATGGGTAGAGGTGTATCTTTTTGTGCAATCTGCGACGCTCCTTTTTACAGGGAGAAAGAAGTTTTGGTTGTAGGTGGAGGTGACTCTGCGATACAGGAGTCTATATATTTAGCGAAATTTGCAAAAAAAGTTACCATTTTACATAGAAGAAATAAACTAAAAGCGACAAAGACTTTGCAGGAAAGAATGATATCTTGTCGAAATATATCTGTTATGTATAATACGGTTCCAAAGGAAATTATTGGCGAAAAGCACATAGAAAAAATAATTGTAACAGATTTAGAAACAAATCATGATAAATATTTAAAAGTTGATGGAATTTTTGTGTTTATAGGATTTGTTCCAAACAGCTTGGTTGTTACTGGAATAACTTTT
Organism: Endomicrobium sp.; assembly: GCA_031271205.1. Classification (GTDB taxonomy): domain Bacteria; phylum Elusimicrobiota; class Endomicrobiia; order Endomicrobiales; family Endomicrobiaceae; genus Endomicrobiellum. The sequence continues at coordinate 9,811 of JAISWG010000002.1, read as the reverse complement.
GATGAACAAGGGTGCATTATAACTGATGAAGACATGCGTGCTTCCAATGATGGAATTTTTGCTTGTGGGGACATAAGACAAAAACATCTTAGACAAGTTGTTACGGCGGTTTCAGATGGTGCTCAAGCGGCGGTCAGTGCTGAAAATTATATAAACAACATATGAAAAAATTTTTTATTTTAGATGGCAATGCGTACATTCACAGAGCATATCACGCTTTACCTCCGTTATTTACATCAAATAATCAACAAATTAACGCTGTTTATGGTTTTGTAAGATTGTTGTTTAAAATTAAGAGCATTTTCACTCCTGATTATATTGCGGTTTGTTTTGATTATCCTTCAAAAAATTTTAGACATGAAATATTTAAAGAATATAAAGCTAACAGAAAACCTTTAGATGAAGCTCTTATCAGCCAGATGCCTTTGATAAGGAAAGCTGTTGACGCGTTGAATATTTATAGAGTGGAAATTCAAGGCTATGAGGCGGATGATTTAATAGCAACAATAGTGAAGCATAATAAAGAAAACTCAGTTCAAACTGTAATTGTAACTGGTGACAAAGATATATTGCAGTTGATCGAAGATGAAAATGTCTTGGTTTGGAATGACTCAAAAGGCATAATGTATGATGCAAAAAAAGTCGAGCGAAAGTACGGTGTTAAGCCAAATCAACTGCTTGATATTTTTGCTTTGAGTGGCGACGCAACCGATAATGTTCCTGGTGTAAAAGGAATTGGTGAGAAAACAGCTGTAAAGCTTCTAAAAGAATACGTAAGCCTTAAAAATATACTGCAAAATGTGGGCTCAATAAAAGGCAAGATTGGGAAATTATTACAACATGGCAAAGATAATGTTGAGCTTAGCAAAAAGTTGATAGAGCTTAATTTTGACGTTCCTTTGGATTATAAATTAAATGATTTTGAAAATAAAGATTTAGATATTGACAAAGCAATCTCTTTCTTTGAAAAGTATGAACTTAAAAGTTTTGTGGACAAATTATTTCGTCAAAAGTAAAGATTCTAAAAAAGTTAGACATAAAACAAAACAAATAGAATCCTTGAAAATAAAAAGTTTAACTTTAATGATTTTTTTGCAAGATGATTTAAGATTTGAAATATAATTTACAGTAAAAGATTTAGAAACTATTGATATTATAAAAATTATAGTGAGTTTTATTTAAAAACAATAGAGTTTGATGCATAAGAGTTTGATGCATACATGGATTATTTGAGATCTAGAATTGTCGGTATATTTATGTAGCTTAATAAAAATTTTTTTGTTTTCCTGGTCCTGGTACAATGATTTAACTTTTATATAAATATCGTTAGATGAATTTATGGAAATGTTTTCTCTGTTTTGTTTTTTTAATACAATAAAAAGTCGGATATAATTTAAAGCATGAATATATATAAGATGCTACTGCATTGTTCTAAATAATATTTATTTTGACATTAACAGAAAATAGTATAAAAAATTTTTTACTGATTTGCCGATTGATTATGTTGTTAAATATGTAAGCTTATTTTAAGTTATAGAGTTTTGTTCTTTACAAAATATTTGAAACTAAATTAAAGGAAAGATCTGCTAATCTTTTTTTAGTATGGGAGTATTTTTAATTGAAATTTTTTTAAAAATGGAATAGCAGATATAATAAGATAGACGCTTTTTTTTTGAGAGTGCTTAATGAAAGAAGCGTCTTATAGTCTCAGTTGTAAAAGATAAGATAGAAATGTTGTTAGATTTAGACGTTTATATGCTTATTGATATTAAAATTGAAGACAGTGTGTGGATATGAATATGATAATAGGTTTGACAGGCAGCATTGCTTCTGGCAAAAGCGAAAGTGCTAAATATTTTGATGGGTTAGGTGCATTTTGTATAGATGCGGATGCTGTTACAAAAGAGCTTACTTGCAAAGGCAAACCAGCCTTGCAAGAGATTACTAAGATTTTTGGATATGATATTTTATCTGCAGAAGGAGCTTTAAACAGGAAAAAGCTTGCTGATATAATTTTTTTTGATGTTAGCTCTAAGTTGAAAGTTGAGAAAATTCTTCACAATCGTATAATTTCTCGTATAAATGAAATTATTTTAAAAAAAATTTCGGAAAAAAAAGTTATAGTTATTAACGCTCCTCTTCTTTTTGAAACAGGTTTAGACAAAGTTTGTGATAAAATTATTACGATTAAAATTTCTTATGATATTCAAGTTAAACGTTTGGCGCTTCGCGATGGCTTAAATGATGACGATATAAAAAAAAGAATAGCTTCGCAAATGCCTATGGAAGAAAAAGCTAAACTTTCTGATTTTGTAGTAGATAATTCAGGTTCTAAAAAAGACCTGAAAAAAAAAATAGAAAACATATACGGATTATTGACATCTAATTTCAAATAATGGTAACATTCTTCGTATCGTTGTTGTACTAAATATCTTTTACACAAGTCAAAAAAATAATAAGCGAAATAAATCAAATCAGTGGTAACTAATGATACTCACAATTACGCTATTTTTTAAAATTTTTACAATTCTCTTTTAGTTAATTTTGCTGTGTAGTGTGTTTTGAACTCTAAGGAGGGAGTTAATGGAAAAAGATAAATCTATGAACATGTCAGTTTTGTCTAAACTAACAATGGCAGAACTGATAGAGACTGCAAAAAAGCTTAAACTTGATGGTGTTGCAGGTTTAAGAAAACAGGAATTGATAGCTAAAATTTTTGAGGCACAATCAAAAGAGAATAAATTAGTTTATGATGAAGGCGTTTTAGAAATTTTACCTGATGGATTTGGATTCTTGAGATCTCAGGATTATAACTATTTGCCAGGACCGGATGATATTTATATTTCTCCATCTCAAATAAAGAAATTTGCTTTAAGAAAAGGAGATACTGTAGCTGGATATGTTCGCCCTCCACAAGCTCAATCTGAAAGGTATTTCGCTTTGCTTCAAGTTAAATCAATTAATGGACAGGAGAACTTGGAAGGCATAAGGGATAGAGCTTTATTTGATAATTTGACGCCTTTATATCCTAATGAGAAGATTGTTCTTGAAACAAAAAAAGAAGAAGTATCCACAAGAGTTATTGACATGCTGATACCTATAGGAAAAGGTCAAAGAGTGCTTGTTAATGCTGCCCCAAGAAGTGGTAAAACTGTACTATTGCAGAAGATAGCCAATGCAATCACTGAAAATAATTTAGATATAGTACTTATGGTGTTACTCATAGATGAGAGACCCGAAGAAGTTACTGACATGCAACGCTCTGTAAAGGGCGAGGTTATTTCTTCAACTTTTGACGAGTCATCAGATAGACACATACAGGTTTCTGAGATGGTTATAGAAAAAGCCAAAAGGATGGTTGAAAACGGTAAAAATGTTGTTGTTCTTTTGGATTCTATTACTAGGCTTGCTAGAGCTTATAATACGGCTATGCCTTCAAGTGGGAGAGTTCTTTCAGGAGGATTAGATTCAAATGCTTTGCAGAGACCAAAAAGATTTTTTGGTGCAGCAAGAAATATTGAAGAAGGCGGTAGCTTAACAATAATAGGCACTGCTCTTGTTGAAACTGGTAGTCGAATGGATGATGTTATATTTGAAGAATTCAAAGGTACTGGCAATTGTGAAATTTATCTTGACAGAAAGCTTGCTGACAGAAGAGTGTTTCCTGCCATAGATCTCTTACGTTCTGGTACTAGAAAAGAAGAGCTTCTTTTAAATGAAGATGAAAAAAATAAAATGTGGATATTCAGAAAATGGATGAATTCGATGAATTCTATAGAAGTTATGGAAGAGTTAAGAAAAAGACTTTTAAATTCAAAGTCTAATAAAGATTTTTTGAAACAAATGGAACTTTCAAGCATGGAAGGTTTATGAAGATTTAGAATAAAATAATATGTTAATTTAAAAAGCACCAGCAAAAATTGTTTTTGCCGGTGCTTTTTATTGCTATTTTGAACGTGAAATGATAAAAATTACCGTGTTTCGCATTCCAATATTTAGAGGAAATAAGTATGAGAAAGTTTATATTGATTTTTTACTGTTTATTTAAGTTTTAGCTTTTGTTTTGTTAAAAATATACATCAAATTCAGATATATAATGCTTGAAAACAGTTTAAAAAAAGGAAATTTTTTCTCAAAACATTTGTAAAATATACGAAGTCTTATACGGATAGAAAAGAGGTAGAAGATCCTTGTGTTTATTTATACAATCTCTAAACACCAATATTACAGAGCTAGCAATATTGGCAAAGCAATATAAATATATAAAAAGCTTTAAAGAGCTCTTGCTTCTAAGGATAAAAACATAAAATAAAATATGCAGTTTTTGTATGTTGAAGTAGACAAGAAAGAGAACGAATATTCAAGATGTTCCTTTGGAACATCTTTCTTTTCTTGGTTGGATAGAAGCAAGAAATATAGAGAAAGTGTATAGGAAGTATAAAAATGAGCAAGATAGCTATTTTTGGTGGTTCTTTTGATCCTGTCCATAGGTCGCATATTCAGCTTGTAAAATTTGTGTTAGAGTTATCATGCAACTTCAAGAAAGTTATTTTTGTTATAGCCTATACCTCTCCGCATAAAAGTAAACAATATGCAAATGTTGATGACAGAATTGCAATGTTGAAGATTGCCACAGAAGGTTTGCCGCGAACTGAAATAAGTTTGTATGAAGTTTTAAAAAAGAAAGTAATTTATTCATACCAAACGTTAGATTATTTTCAAAGTTTGTATCCAGGAGATGAAATATATATGATTATAGGTTCAGATTCTCTTTTAGAGTTACATACATGGAAAAATATAGACTATTTAGCAAGTCGTTATAAGTTTGTAGTTGTTAAAAGACCATACATAAAAATAAAAAAAGACGTAAAATATTTGGATAGATGTATAATTGTTCAAAATGAAACTGAAAATATTTCATCTACAGAAATAAGACAAATGATAAAAGAAGATTCTAAAAAATTCGAATTGTTTCTAGATAAAAAGGTTTATAATTATATTGTTAAGCGGAGACTGTACAAATGAACACAAACATTGATGAAGAGATATTTGAATATTTATCTTCGCATTTAACTTCCAAGCGCTTAGAACACTCTTACAATGTTGCAAATCTTGCAGTTTCGCTTGCAGAAAAAAATGGTATTAATCCTCTAAAGGCATGGCTTGCAGGGCTTTTGCATGATTGTGCAAAATCTATGACAGACAAAGAATTGATAAAGTTCTTCAAAAATCGTAAAAAAAACTTTAAGTATTTTAAAGAAATATCGGTTAATTCTCCACATCTTCTTCATTCATTTGCAGGAGAAATAATTACGTTTGAATATTTTAAAATAAAAGAAGAATCTGTTTTAAAGGCTATAAAAAATCATACACTTGGCAGGGAAAATATGAGCATTTTGGAGCGTTTAATTTTTGTGTCAGATTCTATTTCGCACGATAGAAAATGGAAGCATGCTGGAACTTTAAGAGAAATGGCAAAAAAAGATTTAAACAAGGCTTTTTTTGAAGTGCTTATTCAGAAAATAACCTATGTTATTTGCAATAATGGTTGGCTTTGTCATCAAGCTATAGACACTTGGAATTGGTATGTTTCAAATGTTAAAAAGAACTGATAAAACAAAAATTATTGGTGTTTGTTGTTTATTTTTGGCTGTTTTTTTTGCGGTATATATCTACATATGTAAACATGATATAGTATTTACAAAAATTAAAGATAATGTCAGTTTATCTTTTTCAGTTTTGCTATATGATTTAGATGGTGCATTTGCAGATCGTTTTGATTCATATCAAATTATATATGACTCTAAAAACAAATTATTAAAAGTTTTAAGTGTGAATACTGAAGCTATTGTCTTTAAGAAAAATGAAAGAGCAAAAAGTTTAAAAACCCTATTTTATGAAAATTTAAAAAAAAGTCTAGGTAGTGCCATAAATAAATTTTATTTGGATTTGCGCGAAGTTATAGGCAATGCTGCTTTGTCAGATTTTTATATCAATATGAGCTTTAAAACGTTTAACGATATGCTTGATAGCGATAAAAAAATCAAATCTCTATTAGCTTCAAATGAGTTTGAAAATAAAGATTTGGAGTTGTTGAATTATTTAGAAATAGTAGAGCGAGTTTTATATTTACTCCCTCGTAGGTTTTTTAAAATTCAAAAAAATTATAAATATGTAAATACAAATATTCCGAAAATATCGTTAATTACATTGATTTTTAGAATAAAAAAACAGGTGCCTATAGTTATGTTTTGTGACATGCCTGTAAAATATGTAAGAATGCGAATTGAGCCTAACAAACAAGATATTAAAGGGTTTTTGGACAAAATATATTATAATAACAATGCAGATGTAAATATAAATAAGAAGAATGTTGTCGCGGTTGATATAAAAAATGCTTCAAGAAAATCTCGTATGGCTGAAAAAATAGCGTGGCTTTTAAGAGCAAATAAATTTGATGTTTTGGATTGGGGAAGTCTTCCTACAGTATATGATGTGACTTTAATAAAGGACTATAAAGGAAATTTTACACAGGCATTAAAAATATCTGAGATTTTAGGTATAGGGAAGATAATAGTTTCTTATAATCCGAGTGTTTATGCTGATATAAATGTGTTTATTGGAAAAGATTGCAAGATTTATGATAGTCTTGATAAAAAAAATGATGCTAATGGAAAGCATTGATTTTTTAAATTGATAATGAAAGTTGCTAAAATAGCGACTACAAGAAAAAACCATGACATAATTGTTTTTAAGTGTCAGAGCTTTAACAACAATAGTGGGTTATTTTGTGGTAGTGATGGTTAGAGATTTGTCTATAAATAGACGCTTATTTATAGACAAAATTTCTGGAAATGTTGAGAAAACTTTTAAGTCTTAATATGTTGTAATTCCAGTTAAGAATAGAAGGCATATTTTTTAGTTGGAGAATAGATTACAGATGACTTATTATTTATACCAGGTCTTCTCTCCAAAGTAAGAGTTTTTTATAATCTTAAAAATGTATGGTGTGAAGCTAAAATTATAAAGATAAGTAATGCGAAGAGCAAAATAAAAAAAACGTCTAAACTAAAGAAAAATTGCAAAATTAAAACTTGTCAAAATTGTAAAAAAGATTAAGAAATTTAAAAAGATTGTTATAAAGATATCTAAAAATCTTAAAGAAGAAAAAATACTGTAAGTGTAAAGAATTAATTAAAGTAAAATACTTTGAAAATAAGGTTTTCTACTTTTCTTTATTCCTTCCACCCAAAGACGGCGTATGTAAAGAGGCTTTATATCTGTATAGTTTAAAGTTGGTAGATTACATGCCAGAGAAGCCAAAACTTCGGCTTTTGGCATGTTCATTATACGTGGCAGAGAAACGCTGTATTCTCCAAAACTCTTTACAAATTTTTCTTTGTATATATCTGATGCATTTCCTATTACAAGAATTTTATTTTTGTGCTTTTTTAAATCTTTTATAAGTAAATCTATGTTTTTGATGATAATTTCATTTTTTTGTTTAACATAAACCTCATTTCTTAACGCATCTATTGCTGCAACTATTTTAACGTCTTTTTGCTCAGCAACTGAATTTTCCAAAATTGTTAGAGAATCTACGGTTGTTATGGGGCTATTTAATATTTGTGCAAATGTTTTGATTGCTGTCATACCGATCCTTATTCCAGTAAAACTTCCTGGACCTGTAGATACTGCAAATTTATCTATGCTTTTAATGGAAATATTGGTATCTTTCAACAGCCTTTCAACAGCTGGAATAATTATTTCAGAATGTATGTGTTCGCATTCATAATAACATGATGCTATAGTAACGCTATTTTCGTTTAATGCTGCGCTAAATGTTTTGCCTGAAGTTTCAATAGCTAAAATTTTCATTTATAATTTCTCTATTATTTTTTTTGTATTTTCTATTGTAATTTTTCTTCCAACAGTGAGATTTTCAATTTCAACACTCCAGTGATTGTCTTTTTCAGCACCAATGAGTTTGTCTGCCCATTCTATAAGTGAAATATTATTGCTATAAATATATTCTTCTATACCTATATCCCACACACTAGATGGTTCTAGTCTATACATGTCCAAATGGAAAAGTTTTAAATTGTTTGGAATTTTATATTCGTTTACAAGAATAAAACTTGAGCTTCTGGCAAAGCTTTTATTGCTAAATGCTTTTACAACGCCTTGCACAAATGTTGTTTTACCACTTCCTATATTACCTTTTAAAAATATAATATCTCCGCTTTTTAGTAATGCTGCAAAAGCTGTACCTAAATTTCTTGTTTCTTGAGGGATTTTTGTTGTGAAAGTATTTTTTTTAGAAATGTTTAAATCCCAAATATTTAATTTTTTGTTGTTTGTCATTATAGAAATATCTTATTTTTTTTGACGAATTTATCTCGCCAATATATGTAACTTGCGGAACAAATTTTTGTACTATTTTGGCTTTAGATTTTGGAACGGTAAATATGAGCTCATAATCTTCACCGCCAAAAAGAGCAAATTTTAAGCATTTATTTTCGTCTCTAAAAACTTTTTTTAGATTTTTAGATAGTGGGATTTTATTGGTATAAATATTGGCTCCAAGATTAAAATTTTTTGTAAGAAGTTCGATTGAAATATATAATCCATCCGAAGTGTCTGTTAAAGACGTTAAATATTTTGCTATTTTATGTGCTTCGTTAAGCCTTGCGTTTGGATTATTTTGCTTAATTATTAGTGAACGTTCTTCTTGCGAATATTTATACTTTACACCATGTTTATAAAGTAATGCAATTCCAGCCCTTGCGTCTCCAAAGGTATTTGTTACTCCTATTAAATCTCCTTTTTTTGCTTCGTTTCTTTTTACTATTTTGTTTTTTGTTATTCCCACAACAGTAACTGATATTGTTATTTTGTTAGCTTTTACCATATCGCCACCCGCTACTGTCATTTTGTATTTATTGCAAATTGTCTTAAATCCATTAACTAAATCTATAATAAACTTTTTAGACGTATTGGCTGGGATGCCAAGCCCTATAAATGCGTACGTTGGAGCTACATTACCCATAGCGGCAATATCGCTTACATTCACTTCAATTGCTTTTTGTCCAAGATTTTTGGCAGTTATCCAGTCTTTTTTAAAATGAACGTCTTCTATTAGCATATCTTTTGTAATACAAATAGTATTTTTGCCTGTATTAAAGCAAAAACAGTCATCACCAATTCCTGCAATGACGTTTTTGTTATAGTTAAATTTTGCAAATTTGTGTTTTATTATTTCTATAAGTCTAAATTCACCTATAGAGGAAACAGTTTTATTTTTCATATAAGAGTAATTATATCAATTTTTTAGTATAATTAAGATCACAATGAATTGTGTATATATTTAGGTTACTGTAAAAAAAGACTGACTTATAGTTGTTTAGATCTATGCTTTATAGTAAAATCTCCGCGTGTTTCTTTTGATATTTTTCATATAAAAATCAAAGCAAACTTTATCAAGTAATAAGCAGAGATTGCATGCATGTTTTATAGTTTTATTTTAAAGCTACACTTGTTTCTGTGATTTATCAATAATTCTTGAATTTTGTTTTATCTTATAACACAAATATATGCTAATATAAAATATGTTGTTATAAATTTATTAAGCAGAGATATCTTTAATTGATGTCTCCGTAGCTCAATTGGATAGAGCAACTGCCTTCTAAGCAGTAGGTTGCGTGTTCAACTCACGCCGGAGACGTTTGTTTTTGGTGGTTGTAGCTCAATTGGATAGAGCATCGGTTTGTGGAACCGAAGGTTGCGGGTTCAAATCCCGTCAGCCACCCAT